>NZ_JAQYWD010000036.1 GCF_030145145.1 Desulfobacula sp.
GCTCCACTAAGCGGTGGTAAAGGCCGGATACTTCATAATTTTCCAGGGTCACGGCGTTTAGATTGTAGCGTTCATGGTCTTTCAGAATTTGTTTTACAATCAGTTTTTCCGTATTGACCTTAAAATTGACTTGATTCAAAGTTACAAACTGCGACTCTTTGCCTGGATTTTGAATTTTTAGAACAACCGTCCATATACTGGCATCGGATTTTGAAGTCTGAATCAAATTCTTTGCCCTGTCCAAACCAGCACCCACAAAATATTCACGGCCCTGAGTCAATTCCTTAACCTGTTCGGGTGTTACAGGTAACGGGTAATCCTTCTGAATGCCGGTGATAATGTTATGGGAAAACAGATTGTTAATACTTTGGGTTCTGATGCCCAAAATATCCCGCTTGAACTCGTCGGGCAGTAAGGTTTTTTCAAGGGCCTTTGCTTTTTTCCTATCAATCCATTTGGGTGCCCGTTTATTGTAATCGTCCCAATCTTTATAAAACAGGTGATTGCAGACCATATCCGGGTCAATCTCACAGGCCTCTTGCAGGTTATGGACATGACCGCCGAAACCATCGGTGTTGGAATCCACCAAAATAAGTGTGTCCTGGCTATCCAAAAGGCTGGCCTGCCATGCATTGAATACTGATGTATCAGGGCAGGCATGGAAATCGGATACCCATAACAGGTTGCACCTGTCGCCAAAGCTGGCGGCCATATTTAAGCCCCGCATTGATTGGATAACGCTTGTAATTCTCTTTTTATGAATCCGGCGAATTTCAACTTTTGATATCTCAAGAGTCTTCTTCTCGGCCACAAGCGCCCATAATTTAGGACTACGTTCAATCGTTTTCACAAGCCGGTTAAACTGGGTGCGGCGGCTGTGACTCTCTTCGTTTCCAAGTAACTGAATAGTGAAATTGTCTCTTGTGGTCAAAAGCCATAGAACAACCAGCATGAACAAGGTGCTTTTCCCATGACGGCGTGGTTCGATATTCAAAACCAAATTGTAAATAAATCCACGGCCCTTTGCAGCAAGACATTTGTCTATTAAAAGTTGCTGGTGGGCTGTGGGCTTGAAGACTTCATATTTGTTTTTTAAATTTAAAACCCTGGGTTCAAAATATTTCAGCCATGCCATAAAACCTGCCGGGCTGTTTTCTTCGGCTTGCAAAAGCAATTTGGAGCGCAAAATACCGCTTTTATCCCTGACTAAGCCAGGTGACACTTTTCCTTTTGTGGGAAGGGCCATTTTATTCGGTTGTTTCCTCTGATGGAATCACCTTTTCAATGTTCCGCAGGCAGGCAGGACAAAACCACTCTCCATCGGCTGCAAGCCTTTGACACCCAAAATCGGCCATTTTACATGGAGTTTCACCGGGGGAATGGTTTAGCTGTGTAATTATAATCTGCTTTTTAATTTTATCGGATTTAAGTTTCTTCTCAGTGGTTTTAATAATTATTTCAATCGCTTGTTGTTTCATATTTTTTCCTTATGCTGCCTTTTTTCTGTCTTCATAAAATTTCAACCAAATGGCGGCCATGTAAGTGCCCAATTTACGCAAACAGTCGGGGCAGAACTCTTGCCCTTCTGCTGCAAACCCATGGCATTTATGGTGGGTATGCAATGCACACCGTTTAGGGGCTGCTTTTGTCCTTGCAAGCTCCCTGGCCAAATCAAGCAGCCGGTAGGCATCGACTTTACCGATAAACGCATTTACTCCGTTTCCCTGATTCATAATGCTTAGTTTTCGACCGGTGGAAATGGTGCGCTTCCCGTTGCTGTGATTTTTGACCTGGGCTGCTATATAATTTTTTAATAGCCGTCTAAATATTTTGCCTTCGGTTGGGTTCAATTCTTGTTTGGGCACTACTTCTACGGGCGGGATACCGATTTTAAACCATGCTCTACCAATTGAGAAACCGGCGTGGTATTCTTTTCTACGGCCCTTTTCTATGTAATAGCCGTCCAGGGCCAAAAGTGCCCGGTTATCGTGGGGTTTACAAAAGTAGGGTATCCATGCCTTTGTATTGGTCTGAATAGGCCGGGAATCATAGCTTTTGGCGGCTGCTTTATCCAAATAACTATAATATCCCGGCTTTTCCAGTTCTTGGTTCCCCAACCAGAAATCTTTAAACTCTTTATCGTATTTTTCAAATTCTTTGGTGGCTACAATGTGCATATGCGGCAAGGTCTGGCCTATGAAATATCCTGATTTTCGACATTCATACTCGACCTTGACAAATCCTGAAATATTTCTTTCCTCAAGCCATGCCATTACCTTCTTTCTAATGGTATCAAAACGCTTAATCCTGGCCTTAGCCCCTTTATGACCGAAAAAGAATGCGTCATGTGGATTCAGGCTTATAAAATGCGCCATAAACGGTGCTGATTTTGTCAGAACCACTTTGAAATTACATTGTGACGATTTTGAAAAGCAATCAACGATCCCTCTTTTGTGTTCAGATTGTATTTTCATTTTACCATCCATCTGTTTTTTTGATGCGGTAAGTTCATCCGGCGGGCTAATGGAAGTCATACCCGCTGTGAAGATTTGCACCGTCTCATTATTCTGTTCTGGTTTCATTTTGGGGAACCTCTTTCATGTGTTAAATTTCTTTTATTTTTTCAACATCCCTATATAAACGGGGTTATTAGGCAATTTTTCCAGGTGGTCAAATCTCAAGCCCTTTAATGACGGGCTTCTATGGAAATGGTTTTTTTTAAAGTGCCTAATAAAAATTTTAGATTCCCTCCAAAATATCTTTGTATAAAAAAACAACTAATTAACTTTTACTTAAAAACATCAATGGCCCTGGATTTTACTTTCCAGGGCCATTGATAAATTAAAATATGGTGCTTTGTGTTACATGACTGTCACCGGGTTGTCATCATTTCTAATAAGAAGGCAATGCCCGTCGCCCATAAGCACCGCTGTATCACCGTTTGGGCGGACATAGGTGTCAGGGTTTGAGGTTGATTCAAAGTCTTCTTTTAAGGACACAATTTCATCTGATACGATCTGAATACGTTTCATACTTTTCTCCTTTTTGGATAAATAAAATTTGATCTTAACCATGTTAGAAAAGTAATCTATTCGAAATACTATGTAAAGCACTATTTTTTATAAGCTACTGAAATAAATAATAAAAAGTTTAAAAAAATGTTGACACATTCTAAAATTATACGTAAACTTTTACTATATTTTGTCAAAGTGTCAACACTTTATTCGACTTTTTAGTAAAAGTGGTTAGACACCTTAAAATTAAGGTGTCTAACTATCTGGATAAACAGGGAAAAATAAATCCATGCCGATACCGTCCATTGAATTGCCGGAAGGCCTTGTTACCTTGGACGAAGACGGCAGGCTCACTACCACCAGTTTGAAGGTTGCCGAGGTGTATGGGAAACGGCATGATGATGTATTAAAAAAGATTAAAAACCTTAATTGCAATGCTAAATTTCACCTCCCTAATTTTAGGGGCGTTGAATATATTGATAAAAAATGGGAACTTAGGCCAAGTTATGAAATCACAAAAGACGGCTTCACCTTTCTGGTTTCAAGGTTCTCCGGAAAGAAGGCCGGTTTATTTATGGAACAATTCATTGCAGTTTTTAACGCCATGGAAAAAGCCCTGATGCAGGCCCCGGCAGTGAGGAATTTAGAGCCGTTAATTTTAACTGCTCTAACCACTTGAATAAACAGGGGAAATAAAAACAGGGAATATCAGGTTATGAAAAATGGATAGCGTCTTTGATCTCCAAAGGGAAAAAGAAAGCCAGCACATGGGGAATCACAGTAAAGTGTGCCCCTGGTCGCTCCGCTCCCAGGTTGATATAGAAAAGGGGCTTATTAGGGAGTAGGCGTTCTTTGATCTCCAAGGGAACATGTGTCTATAGAAGGGGCTTATATCCTGCTGTAAATAATAGAGGGGTTCGCCTGCGCTCACCTTTCAGTATAAGGGGGGGTATAATGGGCTGAAAGGCTTTGTTGATAGGGTTCTGCTTGTTTTTAGTTCGGGGTGGATTGTGTATGAATAGGTCATTACCAAGGTCATTCCCGGCCCTGAATGGATGTATCAGGGCCGGGAATGGTCTATAACGAAAAAACAACCTGATCAATAATCTCTTTGAGTCTGGCCACATCATAACCTTTCCCATAACGGCCAAAGGTTATTGATGTGGTAGCATGACCCACAAGCTGACTCACATGGCTTTCCTCAAGCCCTATGTGTTTAGCCCCGGTAATAAAGGTATGTCGAAAAGAATGATACGAAACATTATGGGCTGCTGTCTTTATCCCCAACTTTTCAAGATATGGGCTGAACCATCGGCTGATGTAATGCCCGCATTTACCCTTCATTGGTTTTAAATGCGGGAACAAGCGTTTGTGGCCCTCAACCTTTATCTTATCATGATATTCAAGGAAACCGGATTTCATTATAGAATTATGTATGGGAATAAGCCGCCTTGAAGATTTGTTCTTGAGTTCTTTATTATCCAAATCATTAACGTCAAAAACCCACACACCGCGTTCCTGCCTGATATCGCTGACATGAAGTTGTGATATTTCCTCAAGCCTGGCCCCCGTATAAAGCCCTATCATGGGTATCCACCATCTGTGGATCTGGCCGGGATTGTCATTGTAAGGGCTTAAATTAGCAAAAAGCTGTTTTAAATCCGATTCGGTAAAGGAGTCTTTCAGTTCGTCTGCTCTTTTTTCAATTTTTATCCGCATTTTCCGGGTGTAATCCTGGGGCATGTATTCCCGGACAACACACCAATTATAAAAAGCTGAAAGGCTTGTCATAATATTATTGATCGTCTTTCCAGAAATTAACTTTTCCTTGGGAATTTCCATTTCCAATAATTCCATAATGGATTTATCACGATAAGCTATTGCTTTTTTCCGGTTGGTAGGAATTTTCTTTAAATCATCAAAAAAGGCCCTGGTGGTTTCATGGGTCATGTCAACCAAAGGGCAATCCCCCACCATTTCTGTAAATTGGATCAAATGGGCTTTATATTCCTTTAGGGTTGAAGCCTTCCAATTGCCATCTGAAACATTTTCAGAAATATATTGTTCAACCACTTCCGAAATAAGCCGTGTTTCTTTTTTTTCTTCAATAACCGGGCCTTGTGGCTGTTCAGGATATGCTGAAAGAATAGAAAGCTCTGTGGGGCTGTTATAAAGGCCTTGTGAACGTTCCTGCTCGATTCTATTCATGGCCTGCTTTACCTTTATAAGTTCACGGCCTGCAAACTGATATATCGGATCATCTTTTTTTATATCAGGCATACCTGATGCCTTCAAAAAAGACTGTATCGCCTCATCCTGGGGGATGGTTTCAGCTCCCGTTAAATGATCCTGATAGGTCAGGGCTGTAATTTCTAAGCCTTCTTTTTCAGGGATTACAGCACCAGGGGGATATATGTGTAATATTTGTCCATCCGGGCTTTGCAGTTTCTCTGGTCTTCCGGGCACCACATAATCACGGGTACTGCGGTCGTCTTCATTCAAGTCAAGCTTTGCCCTTAGATATGCACCCAAAGCCGCTTTGATCTCTTTTTTTGTGGCTGCCATGTGTGCGGCCTCCTTTTTAATAAAATATTGCGTTTCATTGGCAAGCATGGATGCCAAGGCTCTGGCCCTGAATAAGTTCCCTGTCCGTAAACCTAAAATAAGTTCACCGGATAGATAATTACAGTATTTTTTTGGGAAACGAAACCTGAAATGGTATTTTGTGCCTACACGCTTGAGATAGGATGGTGACTTTGGAATCATAAAACCCCCATTTTCTGATTTTTGTGGACAAGCGTTGTGGACAAGTTGTCCACAAAATCAAAAAACGGGGGTCTAAAAATACAAAAAGCCTTGCGTGGCAAGGCTTTGAATATTTTTGGTAGCGGGGGAAGGATTTGAACCAACGACCTTCGGGTTATGAGCCCGACGAGCTACCAGACTGCTCCACCCCGCATCAACAAAAGGCAATATATAGAATAGTTTTATTGCTGTCAAGTTTTTAATTTTTTAATGGGGATATTTTTTAATTTGCCAGGGCTTGTTTTAATTCATCAACGGATGCCGTTGCCGTTCCGACCTTTCCGACAACGATTCCGGCTGCGGAATTGGCAACCCGTGCACTGGTTTTAAAGGTGGCACCGATGGCAAGCCCCAGTCCCAGAAGCGAGATGACGGTATCCCCGGCACCGGAAACATCAAATACCTGTCGGGCTTTGGACTCAATGGTATAGGGGACCTTTCCTTTCTCAAACAGGACCATACCGTCTTTGCCGCAGGTGATGAGCAGTCTTTCCAACCGAACCTGATCCATGATTTTCCAACCGGCAGCAACAAGATCCCGGTCCGATTGAATATCCATATGTGCGGCAAGACCGGCCTCTTTTTTATTGGGGGTAAGGATGGAGACCTGCTCATATTTGGAAAAATCAAGCGATTTGGGGTCGGCCAGGGTCATGACCTTATATGGCTTTGCCAGCTGAACCGTCTGTTGGACCAGTTCTCTGGTGACCAACCCTTTATTATAATCTGAAATAATAATCAGGTTCACCCCTGAAATTTTGCTCTCAATAATGTTTAAAAGCTTTTTAAGGGTGGTACCATTGATATCCCTCTTTATTTCCTTGTCAATTCGCAGGACCTGCTGATTGGATGCAATTATCCGTGTTTTCCGGGTGGTGGGCCGTTCCGGCTCGCTGATGATGCCATCGGTTTCAATCCCCAGTTCTTCCAGCTTCTCAAATATCATCTGGCCGGCCCTGCCCGTTCCCGCCGTGCCAATGGCCTGAACCTCTGCTCCCATGGAGACAAGATTATTGATAACATTTCCCGCCCCCCCTAACGCATGGGTTTCTCTTTGTACGCACACCACCGGGACCGGTGCTTCCGGAGAAATCCGGTCCACACTGCCCCACAGGTACTCATCAATCATCAGGTCACCGATGACAAGGACTTTTACCGTTTTAAAATCGTCAATATTGATGATCATGAAGTTAACAATGTGCCGATCATGGTTTTAAGTTCCGAATAGGTTCTTGTCACCGGAATTTCAGGAAAATCTGTGATCACCGAATCCGGCGGGCGAAAAAAGAATCCCTGGTCTGCTTCGGTGATCATCCCGATATCATTATAGGAATCTCCAAAAGCAATCACATGATAATTCAATCCTTTTAAGGCCTTTACCGCCTCTTTTTTCTGGTGGTCGATGCGGATATTGTAATCCGTGATATTGCCTTGTTTATCAATGGTCAGGTTGTGGCACAAGAGCGTGGGAAAATTCAACTTTGCCATTAACGGCTTGGCAAACTCTTCAAAGGTGTCCGATAAAATGATAATCTGGGACTGCTCCCTGATCCAGTTTAACGTTTCCAGTGCACCGTCCAGGGGGTCCAGGGTGGCAATGACGTCCCTGATATCCTGGATTTTTAAGTTGTTTTCTTTTAATAAGGATAGCCGTTTGGTCATCAGCACATCATAATCACTGATATCCCGGGTGGTCAGTTTAAGCTCCTCTATCCCGGTTTTTTTTGCAACATTAATCCATATTTCCGGTAAAAACACCCCTTCCAAATCTGCCACTAAAATTTTCATACGCTATGCTACTCCTGGTCCGTTTCTTCGATTCTAATCACAACAGGATCCCCCACAACTGAATCGGCTGTTGAGATTTCTTTCAGCGCCGCCTGCACTAATGCTTCCTTTGCAATATGGGTGATCATGACAATCGGCACTTTACCATTGGTGTTTCGGCCTTTTTGGTGGACCGATTTAATACTGATATTGTTTTTTCCCAGGATGCCGGATATTTTAGACAGCACCCCCGGATGATCCTGGGCTTCAAACCGAAGATAATATCGGGTATGGAGCTCTTCCATGGGAAGAATGGGTATCGATTTGATGTTATCTTCAGGATATCCCAGAATCGGGACCCGCCTTTTGATGCCTGAAATAATGTTGCGTGCAATATCTGCGATATCACTTAAAACCGCACTGGCCGTGGGCATCATGCCGGCACCATGACCGTACAACATGGTTTGTCCCGTGGCATCAGCCTCAATGGCTATGGCATTCATGGATTGATCAACGTGGGACAGGGGATTTGAATCAGATATCATGGTGGGGTGCACCCTTGCTTCCACATGGTTTCCATGAATTTTTCCAATGGCCAGAAGTTTGATGGTGTACCCGAATTCCTTTGCAAATGCAATATCCATTGGTGTGATATTGCGGATGCCTTCCACATGAATGTCATTTAAATTAATTTCCATGCCGTGGGCAAGAGAATTTAAAATGGCAAGTTTATGGGCGGTATCAAATCCATCAATGTCCAATGACGGTTCAGCCTCGGCAAACCCCAGGTCCTGGGCATCCTTTAACGCGTCTTCAAAAGAAGAACCATCCTTGGAAATTTTCGTCAGGATATAATTGCAGGTCCCGTTTAAAATGGCGGACATGACATTGATATCATTGGCCACGAGGGATTCCCGCAACGATTTGATAATGGGCATACACCCGCCGCAACTGGCCTCAAAGGCCAGGTCAACCTGATTCTCCCTGGCGGTCTTGACAAGATCATTTCCAAACCTGGCTAAAAGGGCTTTGTTGGCGGTGATCACGTGCTTTTTATTTTCCAGGGCGTTTAAAATAAAGGTTTTGGCAATGGTGTCGCCCCCAATGGTTTCCACAATAATATCAATGGCAGGGTCATGGATAATCTCATTTGCATCGGAAACCAGGGCTGTTGTGCCAAGGTCAACCCCTCGGTCGGTGGTGATATCAATATCAGCAATGGTCTTAAGGTTTAAAACAGCTCCGGTTCGTGATTCCAGCAATTGTTTTTTCTGTTTTAAAAGCTTTGCCACACCAGCGCCAACAACACCATATCCTAAAATTCCAATATTGATTGTTTTCATTCGCTTTAGATTCTCCGATATTCACTTAAAGTTTAAAATGAGTGTAAATACAATATTCGATAGACGATGTCAAAAAGCTTTTGACTTTTCAGGCGATTCTGGTTATTATTGCAGGGTTTTAGAAGGCTTAATCAATGAAATTGAGGAAGGTGACCATAAATGAGCAACCCCTTGACGTATGCAGATTCAGGTGTTGATATAGACAAAGCAAACAAGCTGGTTGATCGGATTAAAGACATTGCAAAATCCACTCCCCGAACCGGTGTGATGGGTGAGATAGGGGGATTTGGAGGCCTTTACTCCTTGAATCTTTCCAATGTTGCCAATCCGGTTCTGGTCAGTTCAACCGACGGGGTTGGCACCAAGCTTAAAATCGCTTTCATGATGGACAAACATGACACCATTGGGATTGATCTTGTGGCCATGTGTGTTAACGATATCATTGTTCAAGGTGCCAAGCCATTGTTTTTCCTTGATTACCTGGCCATGGGGACATTAAACAATGAGGTGGCGGAAAAAATTCTATTGGGCATTGCACAAGGATGCAATCAAGCCGGATGCGCCCTCATCGGCGGTGAAACCGCTGAAATGCCGGGACTGTATCAGAATGGGGAATATGATCTGTCCGGATTTGCCGTGGGGCTTGTGGACAATGATAAAATCATAGATGGATCCTACATCAGGAACAATCATAAACTCATTGGGCTTGCATCAAACGGTGTTCACTCCAATGGATTTTCCCTTGTCAGAAAGATATTTTTTGACAAATGCAAGTATGATATTCACACGAGGCTTGATGACCTTGGCACGACCCTTGGCGAAGAACTCTTAAAGCCAACCATCATTTATGTTCCCACCATTATCAGCCTGTTAAGAGACCTGCCCGTTCATGGCCTGGTCCATATCACCGGTGGCGGCATTGATGAAAATATCACCCGGGTGATCCCTGAAACCTGTAAAGCCATTATCCATAAAGATGCTTGGGATGTCCCGCCGGTTTTCAAAATCCTTCAACGAGAGGGGTCTGTATCGGATAAAGAGATGCAACGGACATTTAACAATGGCATCGGCATGGTGATTGCCGTACCTGAGACATCTGCCCAGGATGTCATGGACAGACTCGTGGTAATGAACGAAAACGCATATGTTATCGGTGAAATAGAAACCCGGGAAAACGATGAACCCCAGGTCCAATGGGTCTGATCCTTTAAGGTGTCATGATAGTCCTCGGGATTGAATCCTCCTGTGATGAAACGGCTGCTTCAATTGTTCAGGACGGCACCATTATTTTATCTTCAGTTGTCGCCTCCCAGATCGAGGTGCACCACAAATATGGTGGGGTTGTACCGGAACTTGCATCCCGCATGCACATTGAAGCCATTACACCGGTGGTGGATGAGGCCATACATAAGGCCGGCATCACCCTTGAGGATATAGACGGCGTAGCTGCAACACGGGGACCCGGACTCATCGGCGCACTTCTGGTGGGATTTTGTTTTGCCAAATCCTTTGCCTGGGCAAGAAAACTTCCGTTTGCCGGCGTCAATCACCTGGAAGCCCATATCTATTCTTTATTTCTCATGGACAAAAAACCGGATTTCCCGTTTATCGCCCTGGTGGTCTCCGGCGGACACACCAATATTTACCATGTCACCTCCCATGATAACTTTGAACTATTGGGACAAACAAGGGATGATGCGGCCGGAGAAGCCTTTGACAAAGTATCGAAAATGCTGGGGTTGGGCTATCCCGGCGGTCCGATCATTGAAGCCCTTGCCAAAACCAAATCCCCGGAAGCCATTTCCTTTCCCCGGACAATGCTGGACAAAGGCAGCTTTGACTTCAGTTTCAGCGGTCTTAAATCCTCCGTGGCACGGTATATACACGATCATTCCATCACCACGGACGATGAAAAGGCACAGGTCGCCGCCTCATTTCAACAAGCGGTCATTGATGTGCTGTCACAAAAACTCATCAATGCTGCCCTGCATAAAAAATGTCGGCGCATTGGGGTTACCGGGGGGGTCTCTGCCAACCAGACCTTTGTGAATAAATTGTCCGGTAAAGCAAAAGACAACCGCATCAGCATCTTTGCCCCGCCTGTGGCGCTGTGCGGAGACAATGCCGCCATGATCGCAGCAAGGGGCTATACCATGATTCAGCAAGGGGCATTGTGTGCCCTTGACCATGATGTATTTTCAAGAACACGAATAGATTAAGCCCATTTTCCCAGAAATTTTTTCTTGTATCGCAATATTCTCTCCACAGATATTTTGCCCATCAAAAAAAGGGATTCATCTTCAGTGAGCAGCCGTATGATTTCATGATACGCCACATCAATATCAGGGCCCTTGTGGCAGATCAGGGCCATATCAATCCCTGAGGTCAAAATCTGTCGGATGCAGGTGGTCATATCATGGACAATGGCTTTCATGTCCAGGTCGTCGGTCATCACCAGCCCGTCGTATCCCATCTGGTTGCGCAGCAAATCACGGGCAATCAACGGAGACAGGCTTGCCGGCCACTGATGGTCAAGCAAGGGGTATAGGATATGCGACATCATAATCCCTGAAACCCCTTCATTTATGGCATCCCTGAAAGGGACCAGGTCAGACCGTTTCAGGGTCTCAAGATCAATGTCCAGCACCGGCAGGTGATAATGGGAATCCTTTACCGTCCTGCCGATACCCGGGAAATGCTTGGCCACTGCCATAATATTCTTGCCCTGCAGGGTATGGATCACTTGCCTGCCCAGCAGGGACACGCGGTTGGCAGTCCCCTTGAAAGCCCGGTCGGTCATGATGCTGCTCCCCCCTTCCGGCGCAACATCCAGAACCGGGGCAAAATTCATATTGATCCCGACCTGGTTCAGTTCCTGTGCTGTGATGGCGGCAAAATTTTCAGCATCCCGGACAGATTCGATAAACGGATTGCCCTTGAAAACCGTGAACGGTTCTGTCAGTCTTGCCACTGTCCCGCCTTCCTGGTCTGTGGCGATAAACAGCGGCGGCAAGCCGCAGGACCCGGCATAATCCTGGCAGTCGTTACAAAGGGACGTCACCTGTTGCGGAGACACAATATTTCGTTTAAACAAAATGATCCCGCCGGCTTTGATATCCCCGATCACATGTTTTAACTCCTGATTCAATTCAATCCCATTAAATCCCAGCATCAATCTCTGTCCGGCCATTTCTTTTTGATCTGTCCCGTCGGTATTCATTTTATTTTCTTGACGAACCCTTGTTTTTAATATTAGAACATGCTTTTTTTTAATACCGCAACCACTGCGGAACAACCTAGTTTTTTGGATACCATGAAATCAGACACGTTTAAATCAGATTTTATTTTATTGTTTGTGGCAACCATTTGGGGACTGGCCTTTGTGGCCCAAAGAATCGGGATGGCGCATATCGGTCCGTTTACCTTTAATGGTATCCGGTTTGTTTTAGGATGCCTCTCTTTACTGCCCATTGTTTTTTTACCCCGCAACAGGGTATCCGGCAAAAACACTGACGGCCTGATCAAGTCAGGGATCATTTCAGGACTTTTTCTATTTGGCGGTATCTCCTTCCAGCAGGTGGGCCTGGTGTATACAACCGCCGGCAAAGCAGGATTTATCACCGGGCTTTACGTGGTCTTTGTCCCCTTTTTAAGCCTGTTTATCAAAAACGAAAAAACCACTGCGGCCAGCTGGATCGGAGCCGTTCTGGCCAGTATCGGCATGTATCTTTTAAGTGTCACCCAAAATATGACCATGGGTCTTGGAGATCTTTTGGTCCTGTTTTCAGCTGTTTGCTTCGCCTTTCACCTGATCATTATCGGCAGGCTGTCCAATCGGTTTAACGTGGCACACCTCTCACTGGTTCAATGCATGGTGTGTGCTTTTTTAAGCCTTTTGACAGCCGGTATTTTTGAAACGTTTGTGATCTCAGATATTTTACGGGTGTCCATCCCGCTCCTGTATGGCGGTGTTTTGTCTGTGGGCGTGGCATATTCCCTCCAGATTTACGGACAAAAAAACAGCCCGGCATCCCATGCAGCCATTATCTTAAGTCTTGAATCGGTTGTGGCTGCCATTGGCGGCTGGTTCATTTTAAATGAAATCCTGTCCGGGCGTGCCATTATGGGATGCGCACTGATGATGGCGGGTATGCTGATATCACAATTGTATTCAAAAAGAATCACCTAAACGATCTTTTTAACCTTTTCCAATGCATCCCGGAGCAGAAGGGTCACTTTTTCAGACAATTGTCCTGCCTGTTCAATATCTGCGGCAACCGCTTCCAATCCCGCTTCTTTTGCCCGCCCGGCCCAGGTAAAAAACGTATCCTTATGGCTTTCATTGTGATCAATCCAATGCGCAAACAAGGTCTCCAGTTTTTGCTCAAAGGTCAATTCATGGACGGGACCATGGTCATGGCTGTGGGAATGACCCGGGCCGTGATCATGGGAATGCCCGTGGTCGTGACCGTGGTCGTGGTCGTGACCGTGACCGTGGTCTTTATCATGGTCGTGGGAATGCGTGTGGTCGTGGTTGTGATCGTGGTCATGTGTCATAATATTACTCCATTCAAATATTTTTCCAGCCTCACCGGTTCCGGTGTAAATTGATACACCGGCCGCCAATGACTGAAAGCATTTATTTCAATTCCATTATAAATAATGGATACCGGCCTGTCTGCCGAAACAACCACAATAATGATATGGTTGTGCGCAGCAGAAAATCTTAACGCAGAATTATACCTTGCCCCTCTTGCCATGTTTTCCCAGCTGATGGTTTTTCCATCCAGCAAACATCCGAATCCATGAATACGCAGATTTGATGTAATATGAACAGCACCATCGATCTTTAAAAGAGACCTGGCAAGTTTAAAATTCTTGGGTTCCAGAAGGCTGAGGGAGGGCTCCAGTACATGACCGGATAACGGCACCGGTGTTTCATTAAGGTCGATCACCAGGGTGCATCCATACCGCCCGCTCCCGGCACTGTGAACCAGTTGTGAAACAATTTGAAACAGGTGCATGGGACTTTCCATATCAATATTTGAATCCAGCAGAAGTTCCTCAAGTTCCACCATTTTTGCTTCCCGGGTGGTGGAATGAAAGCTGCCGTCAAAAAAAGACGCAATTTTTTCATTTCCCAGTTTCAAAAACCCATGATCCCCCCTGAAATCAGCGGTTATGGCATAGGCAGGGATATCACTGTCTGCAATTCCGATAATGGTACACCCATCTGATACCAGTTTTCTGTCTGAATTTTCAACTGCCACCAGAAGTTTCCGGATATGCTTTACATTGCTGATAACAGGACGTTCGTGCTTTTGTATCCGGGTAATAAAAGAGACGTCATTAATTCTTTGCGGATCTGTAAAAAAAAGCGTCCCCCTGGCCCACGCGCCCTCTTCCCGGGTTTTGGAAATATTGAGAATATCGTTTAAAATGGGCGGAATCTGAATTTTACTGTCAAATTCAAGATGTTTATCTCTTTCATCCACAATATAATCGGCAATCGCCTGCAGGGAATAATTTTTCAGAACATAATCAGAGGAGTTCATGGCTGCTATTCCGGACTTATAATCATTGGCCAGTAAGCATGCCGCCTGCTCCAGCCACCTTTCCGTGGGATGGATCGAACACATGTCCGGATGATGATCTGTCAACCACATCTGATAAAAGAATTCATTGGCGCATCCACCATAAGAGATCAATCCCGACAATGCCAGATTCTCTTCGGGCAGTATATATCCCTGGGGCTGACCCGAAATTTTTTTTTTGATTGCCTGACGACACTCATCCCAGTTATCATAATAAATTTCTTTTAGTCTTGTTTCATGACCTCTCAAAATATTATGGGGATCCAGAACAGAGATTGGGTCCTCTTCTCGTGCAGCATAAATTAATGCCACCTTGCTGGGATTTGAAAACTTGGAAAGTCCCTCTTCAACTCCTTTGAGGATATTGGTGATACACAGTTTATAATAAAAGGCCTGATTCATTTATTTTTGGCTCTGTTTTTCAATTTTTTATACCATAGGGTTGATTGATACTCCGGTTATGCCACTCTTTGCAAGAGTTTTTTATTGTAAAATGGGGCAGGGATTGCTATTGAAACAAGAAAAACCAATGGAGGCACAAAAAATATGAAAAAATTACTTTTTCATTTGATGATAGGGGCCATGATCCTTTGTTTGTTTCCCCCCCCCTCTCCTGCTGAAACCGGATATGTTTCGGATATGCTGCTGTTAAGTTTCCGACAGGGCCCCGGCAACACCCAGGCGGTGATAAAAACATTAAAAAGCAATACCCCGGTGACGATTCTGGAGGAAAAAAACGGATTTTACAAGGTAGAACTTCAATCCGGGGAAATCGGCTGGATCGATAAAAAGTTTGTTGTTTTTGAACCGCCAAAGACCCTTATTATAGATCAATTACAGCAAAAAAACAAAGCACTTGAAAATAAAATTTCACAATTGGAATCCACCCATCAGACGTTGAAAGAGACCATCAAATCCCTTGAAGCTGATTTAAAAAAAAGCGCTGACAAACCGGGAAGCCCTCCCCTCCGGATGGACCCACCCAAAAATGTTCAGGAATTGATGAAAAAAAACACCCACCTTCAGAAGGAAAACAGCCGACTGTCTGCCCACCTTGCGCAACTGGAGGAAAGCCATAAAGATCAGTTTAAAAGAGACATGATCAAATGGTTCCTTGCCGGAGTGGGTGTGCTGCTCCTGGGATGGATTATCGGGCAGAATATCTCGTCAAAAAAACGTCAATCCGGATCTTCGCTGCTGGATTAATCCCCCCGCAAAATGAAAGATCGCTTTTAAACCATAGAATAGAGAGGAAATGAAAGTGTCCGACCGAAATGACTACGCACAGAAGATATGGCTCAACGCATATGAACAAGGGGTAACCCATTCCGTGGACTTCCAGGAGGTGCTGATGCCTCAATATCTGGAAGAATCCACCCAGACCTTCCCGGATCACCCGGCCTTGATTTTCCAGGGGTTTACCCTTTCATTCAAAGAACTCAATGAGATGGTGGCAAAATTTGCTGCTGCTTTAAAGGGATTCGGGGTGGAAAAAGGCGATAGTGTGGCCATACTGCTGCCCAATGTTATTCCCTGTGTTGTGGCCTATTATGCCACCCTTAAAATCGGTGGTATTGTGGTGTTGAATAATCCCTTATATTCTGACAGGGAGTTGGAACACCAGTTTACTGATTCCAATGCCACGTTTTTGATTACACTGGATCTTCTGGCCAACCGGATGGTTAAACTTCGGGGAAAAACAGCGATTAAAACCATTGTTTATACCTCAATCGGCGATTATCTGCCCTTTGCCAAACGGCTTTTGTTCCCGTTGGTGGCCAAAAGGAAAGGCCTGGCAGCAGAGGTATCACCGGCACCGGATCTATATAAATTCAAAGAACTCATCGCCAAAACCCCGCCGGATTATACCCAGGCAGACGTGGACATGGATGATGTGGCCATGTACCAGTATACCGGCGGTACAACAGGGGTGTCAAAGGGGGTCATACTGACCCATAGAAACATCAGCTACCAGATCCAGCAGTGTGAAGTCTGGTTTACAACCTTTAAAAGAGGTGCTGAAGTCATGCTGGGAGCCTTGCCGATCTTTCATGTGTTCGGCATGTCAATTTCAATGAACCTGGCCATTAAAATGGGATGGGCCAACGTCCTGGTCCCCAAACCCCAGCCGGAGCCATTGCTGGAAGCCATCAGTAAATTCAAGGTGACCTTCGCCCCAATGGTTCCCACCATGTATATCGGTATCCTGGACCACCCTGATCTGGACCATACAGACCTGACCAGTATCAAAGGCTGTTTTTCCGGCAGTGCCCCCCTGCCCCTGGATGTGATCAACAATTTCCAGGAAAAAACCGGTTCAATCATCGTTGAAGGATTTGGTCTGACAGAATCCACACCGGTCACCCATGTCAATCCCTTTAACGGGGTGAGGAAACCCGGCAGTATTGGTGTTCCAATTCCGAATACCGACTGTAAAATTGTGGACCTGGAAGATAACACCCGGGAAATGCCCATTGGCGAATCCGGTGAACTTCTCATCCGGGGTCCCCAAGTCATGAAAGGATATCTCAAAAACCCCGGGGAAACGAAAAAAACCCTGACCCCGGATGGATTTCTCTGCACCGGGGATGTGGCCAAAATGGATGAGGACGGGTATTTTTATATTGTGGACCGCATTAAAGATATGATTATCTCCGGGGGGTATAATGTTTATCCAAGGGATATCGAAGAAGTGTTGTTTGAACACCCCAAAATCCTTGAGGCCTGTTGTGTGGGTATCCCCCATAAAAAACGCGGAGAAGCGGCAAAAGCCTTTATTGTGCTCAAAGAAGATCAGGAAATGACAGCGCATGAGGTCATTGAATACTGCAATACAAAACTGGCCAAATACAAATTACCGGTTGAGGTTGAGTTCCGCCATGAGCTGCCCAAATCCAATGTGGGTAAAATTTTAAAAAAAGACTTAAGAACACAAGAAAAAAATTAAACCACCAAGGAGCAGACAAATGACCGATCCCAGTTTAAAGCAAACCCTTATGATGAACCAACAGGCGTTTATCGTTTACAATATCAATGTACTCGAAGAAATGGGCCTGGCAAAAATCAACACCCTTCCGTTTGCAGCCAGGGTCTTGATTGAAAACCTGGCTCGAAATATGGATGCAAACATTATTCAATGGTCAGACATTGTCGCGGCGGCAAACTTTTATGGCACCTGTGCGCAAACCTCTGAACTGATACCCTTTTATCCGGCAAGAGTCCTGATGCAGGATTTCACAGGGGTTCCGGCTGTGGTTGATTTTGCCGCCATGCGGAATGCGGTCCATGAAGCCGGCGATGATCCCAGGAAAATAAATCCCCTGGTCCCTGTTGATCTGGTCATTGACCACTCCATCCAGGTGGATCATTTTAAAGAAAAAAATGCGTTCTTCCTAAATGCCCAGAAAGAATATGAACGGAATAAAGAACGATATCAGCTGCTAAAATGGGCCCAGAAAAGCTTTGACAATTTCAGGGTTGTCCCGCCGGAGTCCGGAATTTGTCACCAGATCAACCTTGAATACCTGGCCACGGTTGTTTCAACCAAACAGACCCCGGAGGGTCTCCAGGCCTTTCCGGACACCCTTGTGGGCACCGATTCCCACACCACCATGATCAATGCATTGGGCGTGCTGGGGTGGGGCGTCGGTGGGATTGAGGCGGAAGCCGTCATGCTGGGCCAACCCTATTATATGAACCTTCCCCAAATTATCGGGGTCAATTTCATTGGTAAACCCAAACAACAAATCACTTCAACTGATATTGCCCTGTATGTGACCCATATCCTTCGTGAAGAAAATGTGGTGGAAAAAATTGTTGAATATACCGGCCCAGGGTTAAGGTATCTGACACTGACGGACCGGGCCACCATTTCCAACATGTCACCGGAATATGGGGCCACCGCCGGTTTCTTTCCGGTTGATGAGCATACCTTAAATTACCTGAGAAAAACAAACCGGTCGGACACAGCCGCCCGGGTTGAAACCTATTGCAAGGCCTGCGGATTATTTAACACCCACGACCATGAGATTCAATTTTCCAAACGAATCGACGTGGATCTTTCTTTGATTGAAACCTCAGTTGCAGGCCCCTCAAGACCCCAGGACAGGATCTCCCTTTCCGGGGTAAAAGAAAGGGCCACAAAGATATTTGACCTTGGGAATCGAAAAGCCCTTCAAATCAATCCTGAAAATAAGCCCCAGGCCCTCACCAACGGCAGTGTCGTCATCGCGGCCATTACCTCCTGCACCAACACTTCCAATCCCTATACCATGATCGGTGCCGGCCTTGCTGCTAAAAAAGCCGTTGAAAAAGGCCTGTCCATACCCTGGTATGTAAAACCGTCTCTGTCCCCGGGTTCCAGGGTGGTCCTGGATTACCTGAAAGGCTCCGGGTTAATGGACTATTTCCAGGCGCTTGGGTTTAACAATACCGGTTTTGGGTGTATGACCTGTATCGGGAACAGCGGCCCCCTTGATCCGTTTATTGAAGAATCCATTAAAACCAATGAGATGGATGTCATGTCGGTTCTTTCGGGGAATCGGAATTTTGAGGCAAGAATACACCAGGATGTCACGGGCAATTTTTTAATGTCACCTATCCTTGTTGTCATCTATGCCATAGCCGGAAGAATTGATATCGATTTTAAAACAGAGCCCCTGGGGATTTCAAAAGAGGGAACGCCGGTTTTTATGGCGGATATCTGGCCGGAAGCCGATGAAATCAATCATTTTGTCGAAACCTATGTCCACGAAAAGTTCTTCAAAGACCAGTATGCCCATATTTTTAAAGGGGACAAACTCTGGCAGGAACTTGAAGTTGAGGAAAGCACCACGTTCAAGTTTGATGAAGCGTCCCGTTACATTCGCAATCCCCCCTTTTTCCAGGACTTTTCCCTGGATCTGACGGATCTTGAGGATATCAAAGACGCCAGAGCCCTGCTTGTTTTAGGCGATTCCGTGACCACGGATCATATCTCTCCGGCCGGTGCCATTCCTGTGGATTACCCGGCAGGAAAGTATCTGATTGAAAACGGGGTAAAACCCTGGGACTTCAACTCCTACGGATCTCGCCGGGGAAACCATGACGTCATGATGAGAGGGACCTTTGCCAATATCCGGATAAAAAACCGATTGGTCTCTGATACGGGTGGGCTCACGGTTAAATTTCCGGAAAATGAGCAGTGTTACGTGTTTGATGCCTCCCAAAAATACCGGGATGAACACACCGATCTGGTGGTTTTCAGCGGCGCAGAATACGGCACCGGATCTTCAAGGGACTGGGCCGCTAAAGGGACCCGCCTTTTAGGGATAAAAGCAGTCATTGCCACCTCCTTTGAGCGAATCCACCGATCCAACCTTGTGGGCATGGGGGTTCTGCCACTGATCTTCAAAGAAGGGGAATCCTTTGAATCATTGGGGCTTAAAGGGGATGAAATCTTTGACATCAGACAGGTAAATCAAATTAAACCCAATGGTCTTTTAACGGTTAGCGCGCTAAAAGATGGCAAACAGATAAGGTTTGACGTCATTGCTAAACTCAACACAGATATCGAGATCGACTATATTAAAAATGGCGGGATCCTTCACTATGTTTTGCGGCAAATGATTAAAAACTAACACTTCAATGTTCTTTTGCATGGCAGGAAACCGTCATGCAAAAGAATGAATATTTTTCAATTGATGAAACGCCTTCAGTTTTATTTTACCTTTCTGCCTTTATTTATGATATAATTTACACTGCTGTTTTTTCACAGCTTTTTTATTAAATTGTAATTAAGGAATTTTTTTTAGTCATGGAAATCAATCATTACGAGTTTAGTTATGGCGAATTTGGAGAAACAACCGGGGCACGCATTAACCTGAGGGGGTTTGATGTCCTTCGCTACAATTATATCTGCAAAGGTACGGCTTTTACCATTGATGAAAGACGTAAACTTAAACTCAGCGGTTTTCTGCCCCCAAGGATAAAAACCCTTGAAGATCAAGTCAAATCAAGCCTGGATATCGTTGAAAAAAAACCCAGTGATATCGAAAAATTTATTTATATCCGAAGCCTGTATGACAGGAATGTCGTCCTTGCCCATGCCGTCATTGCAAGTGATGTTACAAAATTTTTGCCCATTATTTATACCCCGACAGTGGGCCTTGCCTGTCAACAGTATTCTTCAATGTTCCGGAGGGCGAATGGTATCCACTTTTATCCGGGGAATATTGATTATGCAGAACATATTTTGCGGAACTATACGGACCAGGAAATCGGAATCGCAGTTGTCACAGACAACCAGGGAATTCTCGGTATTGGCGACCAGGGAGCCGGCGGTATCCCCATCTGTCTTGGAAAATTGATGCTCTACACCCAGGGTGCCGGCATCGCCCCCTGGCATTGTCTTCCCATCTCCCTTGATGTGGGAACAGATAATGAAGGATTGTTAAACGATCCGAACTATCTGGGATGGCAGCACAAACGTCTCAGCGGGGAAGCATATGACACGTTTATTGAAAAATTTGTAAAGGCGTTTAAAAAGGTTTTTCCCCGGGCGTTATGTCAATGGGAGGATTTTTCAAAACAAAAGGCCTTTACGGTCCGGGACACCTATCTTAAAGAACTGATTTCCTTTAATGATGACATCCAGGGAACCGGTTCAGTGGCCCTGGCCGGAATCCTTGCCGCCATGCGAGTAAAAAAAGAAAAAATGACGGATCAGGTGTACCTGGTCAATGGTGCCGGGGCCGGGGGTGTCGGTATTGCTGAACAGATCCAGACGGAACTCATGGAACAGGGCATGGATAAAAACGATGCCATCGCCAGAATTTTCACCATGGACTCAAAAGGCGTTGTCACCTCTGACAGAACGCTTGAGCCCTATAAAATGAAATTTGCAAAGGATCCGGCAACCCTTGCCTGGCTAACATCACCAGCGGACAATACCATTCTGAACACGGTTAAAAATGAACGAATAACCGTCTTGATCGGCACCTCAGGGCAGGCCGGGCTGTTTACACGAGACATCGTTGACGCCGTCGGTAATAATACGGAAAGACCGGTTATTCTGCCATTGAGCAATCCGACAACTAAAGCAGAAGCCCTGCCAAAAGACGTCTATGAATGGACGGATGGTAAAGCCCTTGTGGCAACAGGATCTCCTTTTGATCCGGTCCATCACAACGGCCAGGCATATCGAATCGGACAGATGAACAATGCATTTATTTTCCCGGGCGTCGGACTGGGTATTGTGGCCTCGGGTGCCACAGAAGTCCTTCCGGTATTCTTTTCTGCCGCCGCCCATGCGCTTGCCGAATTTATCAGCGAAGAAGATTTTAAAAACGGTATCCTGTTTCCCCCCCTGGATCAATTAAGAGAGGTCTCCCTGGAAGTTGCAAAAAGAGTCGGTGCAGAAGCCATTAAGGCAAATGTTGCTCAAAAAGATTGTGCTTTCTCAAAATTCAAGCACCAGAATGATCCGGAACGATTGAACACGATTGTAGATAAGATACGCTGGAGTCCCAAATATTTTGACCAGGTTTAATGTATCGCTTTTAAAATGTATACCCCATGGAAAAATGTAAACTGCCGCTGCTCTCACCGGGCAGCGGATCCAGTTTCCAGCCGTAAAGAAGACCAATGGGACCGATGGGGGTCATATATCGAAGTCCCACCCCCACGGATGAGCGGAAATCCTGTGAACTGATGCTTTCACTTGTTTTCCGCAACCGGCCCATATCATAAAACAGGGCTCCCTCAACGTTCAATCCCAGATCGTATCGCGCCTCAAGACTGCCAAGGATGGCTTCCCGCCCCCCCACTGCATTACCGGAATCATCAAAAGCCAGCATATTTTCGTCGAACCCCCGAACCGTGGACGTACCACCAAGGAAAAAAAGCTGATCCTCGGGAATGGTTTCATTGCCCCCATAGGGTTGAATAACCCCGTATCTCCCCCTGATGGCAACGGTTAACGGTTCAAACAGGGTATAGTAATAACGAGTATCAAAACGATACTTCACATAATCATCCAGGGTATTGTCAACCCCCTTTGAAATATCGGTATACACGGCTGAAAAGACCCCTTTCGTAGGACGGACAAAGGAATCCGTGGTCCTGTAGATAAGGGAAGGGCTTGTCACAAAGATGGTCCGGGGATCATACACCTGTGATACTTCTGTCGTCGAACCGGTAGTATCGGTTAAATATTGCTCCCGGTACTCATACCTGAATCCAAGATTGGCTGTCAATTTTTTTTCCAGGAACTGCTGGTAAAAACTCTGGGAAAGGCTATAGGTCTGGATACCAAAATCCGTATTAAACGCTTCCTGCTTCTCGGCAGCCAGTTTTGTGGTGGAAGATATCCGGGTGCTGAAAAATCGCGGTTCCATCAATGAAATGATGCCCTTATAACCGATCTGGCTGACTTCAGCACTTGTTTCAAGATTAAGATTTCTTCCCAGAAAATTATGATCCCCCACTGTACTGTTGATATAAAAATGCCGTTCCGTGTCATATCCGGCGCCAACTTCAAAAAAATAGGGCTTTTTCTCTTCCACTTCCAGGACAAGATCCACTTCCTCAAACTTTTCCTTAAGACCCAGTGTCCTGAAGCGAACAGAATCAAGGGCATTCATATTCATCATGTTCTGCCGACTCTCCAGCAGCTTTGTCAGGGAAAGCGGTTCTCCGGGGGATAATGCCATCTCATTGTTGAGAATTTTTTCCTTTGTCCTGAAATTACCGGTATAATAAATCTGACCAACGGTGACAAAAGTCCCTTCATCCACACCATAGGCAATATCAGCCAGTGATCTGTCTTCATTAAAAGACACGGTTCCTTTCACCTGGATATTGGGATATCCCATCTCGGAGATGTATTTTTTTAACGCGTTCTCATCGCTTTCAATCATATAGTCACGAAACACCTGGCCCGGTTGAAGAGCGATCACTTTCATTGCCGATTCAGGATTCATCACCGAAAGTCCCTGAAATTTAACCGTTCCCACGCGCGTTCGGGGGCCTTCATCCACTGTCAGCTCTATTTCCAGAAATTTTAGATTTTCTCCATTTTTAGACGGCGGATCACTGATGGTTATCTTCTTTTGAATCCGGGCATTGGCATACCCTTCCTTTAAATACAGCGCCCGGATGGCAGTGATATCCTCATCAAGGGTTTTCGGGTAATATCCGCCGTCCACCCAAAAACCAGGCGGCTGGGTCAGCATCTGTTCCCTTATCCTCTTTTCATCTAACCCATGGTTTCCTTTTATGATAATTTTTGAAACAAGGGTGGGGCTTCCCTCATTGATCTCCAGGGTCACATCCCGGACTGATTTTTTTTCTGCCTTGGTTTCATTGATGCGCGTCTGTATTTTAGCATCCAGATATCCGATTCGGTTATATTTTTTCTGAATATTGCGAGCCCCTTTTCTCACTGCAAAATCATTCTTGTTCCCGTCTTTGGAAAGGGTCATTTCTCGTTTAAGGGTACGATCCCAGAACCGGTTATTGCCTTCAAACCCGATGGTATAAAAAGGGCCTTCCATTATATGAAATAGCACATCCACGGTTTTTGTCCGGTCATTTTTTGGGGCCTTTGCAGAAACCGTAACCTCTGCAAATCCCTTGCTTCTGTAGAACCGGACGAGATTCTTCACATCCGCATCAAGGTCTTTTTTAACAAATCGGGTGGCACTGCCGAACAATAGAGAGGATTTCCATGTTTTTGTTCTCAGTTTCAATCGCGTGTCGGAAAACCGGTTGTTTCCTTCCACAGACACGGTCCTGATCCGGTAAAACTCTCCTTTTTCAATCCGAACCTGAACAATGGTATGGCCGTCTCCAGGGTCTCGTTGGGCGGACACCATCACGTTTGGATCAATATACCCGCGTTTTTTAAATAATGCTTCAACCCTGGATTTTTGTTCATCAAGCCGGTCTTCTGAAAATCCATCCCCCGTATAAAGGGTCATCACCCGCAACACTTCTTTTTTAAAAACCGGAAACGCACCTTCCACCAGAATGTCCTTGACCCGTCCAAAAGGGGTCAGCAAAAAGACAAGTGTCCTGCCGTCCGCCGTCTTTTGGGGATCCGGAACCTCAATATGGCTAAACAGCCGGGATTCAGAAAGGAGACCAATGGTTTCCAATACCTTTTGGGGAGAATACACATCCCCTTTTCCAAGGGGAATCAGATCCCTGGCAGTGGTTTCCCACATGCCGGTATCCCCTTTGACACCGTCAATGCGGATATCAATCCCTGAAATGATCTCTTCTGAAAGAAAGGGTTGTTCTGCTTGCGACAACCCGTTTTCCCAAAAACACCCCAGCAGTATTAATATTACCGCTATTTTCAACCCTGTGTTACCGAAATTCCAGGCGGTATTTAATTTCTCCACCAAACGCACCTCCGGTATCTTGAAACCCACTCATCAAAAAGTTCTCCAATATTTTATAATCCGTGGTGACCCGCTGTACCGTCTCACCGTCCCTCACATCCACCCCGTATTTAACCATCATCTGCCGGGACAGTTCCTTTCCCACAACGACATTAACCCCAGGGTTTCCTTTATTATCAGTGCTATTGGGTTTGATTTCCAGATAATCCATTCCAGTGGCATCCTTCATATTTTTCTGAAGCGTTTCTGCTACAAATCCTGCCAGGATGTCACCGGCTGAAAACCCAGTGCCCCCGTCTGACTGTCGAAGTTCCCGGGTGGGTTTCCCGAATGCCATCAGGGAAAGGATGTCGGCATGCTGTTCCGCCGGGATTGATGTCAACTTGAAATCCAGGTTGTCCGGGGTGCCTGAAACGCTCAAAGAAACGGTCCAGGAACTGACCTCCATGTCGCCTTGTATATCAATGAACGGCTCTATTTTATAAGGATTGACAAAATCAATGATGCCCTTTCTGACTTCAAACTCTTTTTTCTGGAACGAGAGGGTTCCTGAATCGACCTGGGCGCGACCGCTGATCAAGGGTTTTGCGGCTGTTCCAAAAACATTCAGGTCAGAGCCGATGCTTAAGAGTGCCAGGTTATTGTCCACCCAGAAGGGATCTCGATGACGGATATCAATGTCCAGATGGATGGTTTCCAGTAAACCGGCCGGTTGTTTTTCCTGAATCGGCTGAGTCTGTCTTTTTTTGGGGGAAGAACTGAACAGATCCAGTTGGATATCCTTGTAATATCGTCCGTCAAGCAAGACGATTTCCCCTTTCAGATCTGACCTGGCGGCATTTCCAATAAGGGAAAGGCTGCTGTTCAGGCTGAGGGTCATCATCTCCGGGAAATCCAGGGCAAGCTGTTGTCCCCTGAAACGCACGTCATACGTGTCCGGTGTAAACCCTTTCAGCCCGACCTGTCCGGCAAGATCGAAGGTTCCGTCATCCAGGCTGCCCTTGACGTCAATGATTTCAATACGTTCAGGGGTTATTCGAATAATACCGTCAATGCCCTTTAGGTTTTGTTCCAGGACGGATAAAGACATCCCCAGTTTGTCCAGTTTCACATCGGCGGTAAATTGGGGCTCGGCAACAGACCCCTTTAATGCAGCCGATAGTAGTATCTTTCCCGAGGCTTGATGTATCTCTTCCACAAACGGCCGGATCATTTGAAAGGGCAGCATCCCTTTGAGTTGAAGGTCCATATCCGAGTCCAGGGACCCCTCTCCTTTCAGGGTAATTTCTCCTTGATCCAAAAGGGTGATGCGTGTTTCAGGCAGGCGTATTTTACCCTTTTCCAGGGACAGGTTCAAACCGGGTATGCGGACCATCTCATCGTTCCGAAACCGCAGGGACAGCGTTTCAAAATTCGCTATTCCCTGAATTCCGGGAAGATCATCAAGGCTCCCGGATGACCGTATGGACCCCTTTACCATGCCTGAAAAATCCGGTTGTCCGGCAACAATGAAATAAGGGGACAGGTCAACGGAATTCATGTCAACGGATGCCAGGAATGTTTTATCGTCAAAATGATACTCACCGTCAATCACCGGCCCCAGGTTGCCTTTCATCCTGGCAATCCTGTTTTTTATATCAACAAAGAGATCTATATCAGGAACGGACTTGTTTTTTATTTCCAGGCCTTTAATATTCACCTGACTTTTGACAACAGGCGTTTCAATGGTACCGGTACACGTCAGGTCCAGGGACAGCTGTCCGCCTGTCAGCGCCTTATCTTTGAGCAGGTCAATGGCCATCAACGGAAACGTTTGGGTGGACAGACCAAGATCAAGCTGCTTGTCTGCTAAAGAGGCCCAGCCTCGTCCCTTGAAAACCGCCTGGGGAGATACCCGGATATCCATATCGTTGATAGTGATGGTCTGTCCGTCCAGCACTGTTTCCAGGGAAAATCCGTCAACTTTCTGGACACCCAGGTCAAGCCGGCTGCCCGTCAGGTTCACCGTTCCCGACAGCGCTTCCGGTGTGCCCTGGACATTTGCGTTCACAGACACTTGTCCCGCCATCCCCTCCAGGAAGTCATCCAGGAACAGGGAATCGCCTGTGAGGGAAACCGTAAATTCAGGCATCTCCATAAGGGAGAAATCCTCTTTGAGCACCGTTGCACTGCCCCTGGCTTTCAGTAATGACCGGTTATGGGTTAATCCAAGCGACTCGATAAACACTGTCCGGTTGGAAAACCGCAACTTCACATCAGCATCTCCCACCGGGGATGATGCCAGCACAAGTCCTTTTCCAGATACCTGGGCGGCTGCTTCCGGGTCGGTCATGGTGCCGGTCAGGTGAGTACTGCCGTTGAACACGCCTTTCAAACCGGCCCTGGCTGAAAAATCAGACACCTCAACATCGGTAAACGACAGACGGATATCCCTGGGCAACGCTTTGTTGATTTTAAACTTCTCCACGAACAGGTCTATCCAGCCGGTAACCGATATTTTGGAACCCTGGTTTTCCAGCGCCAGCCGATCAATCAATACCCGGCCCTGGCGATCCATGGAAGCCGTCATATCCAGGTTCCCGATGAAAATATCCTGCATCCCCAGGTGGTCGGACCTGAGATCCAGTTTGATCCCAGGGGAGAGATACGGCCCGGCCAGTTTAGCCGAAAGGGTGACCTGCCCTGTCCCTTTTAAGGGGGATAATCCGGGTGTGGTAGAGAGATCCGCCACCACAAGATCAATGTTCCCGGCAAAATTTCCCGATCCGGGCTCAAATTTACCGTCCCCGGACAGGTGAATCCCTGGTGTAACGACGGAAACGGATCTCAGGATCGCCGTTTGATTCCCAAACCCGGCGTCAGCGGTCATGTCAATGTCCACAGGTGTATCAAGCCCCTTTATATTGAAACCGTTGGCCGTCACATCAAGTGCCAGGTCTGCTGTTAATGTTTCAAGATCAATTCCCTTGCCTTTCAAGCGGACCCGGGACGATACACTGCCCCCCATCTGGTTTTCCCCGGATAAAAATTTTGACAGATCCGTTCCTTTTTGTTCCATAAAAAGGCTGTATGACAGGGCATTTAAATTTTTTTGCGCATGGAAAAACCCGTTTGGAAACGCCTGGGCAAGATCCATCTCCCCGTTAAGGACAACCTGCCCCAGCGGTGTTTCCACCCGGGACGGAAAGAGCTTGAAAAGCCGGTCTTCAAGGGCCAGTCCAAGGTCTATCCGGTCAATGACCTGACCCTGGATCACACCGTTGCCGAACCCGGCCTTGAGTTCTATTTTTGGGTGGTCAAGACTGCCGTTGGCCTTAAGATGTACCTGGGCGATGCCGGACCATTTTGGGTCATGCGTCAGCATGCCGGATATTTCCTTCAGTGTGGCTTGCGCGTCGACAGTCATGCCAAACACAGGGGTTCCCAGCAGGTCTGTTATGGATCCGGTAACTGCCATCTTAAGCCCCTTCCCGGACAGGTCCAGGGATAAAGCGCTCAAAGATCCATCATTAAAAACCGCATGGGTCTTAAATTGATCCAGACCGGTAGATACGTCAGGTGTAACAAATGATCCACCCGATAGACCGACTTGCACCACGGCTTTTTTGGCCTGTAAATCCACATCCCTTATCCCGATATCCAACCCCGAAAATGAGACAACCATTCTTTCCATGGGATTGCTGTACTGCCCCTGGCCATCCTTTATCACCAGGCTGTCAACCGTGACATTGAAAGGAAACGGACCAGATGGTGCCTCGGGTTTTTCAGACGGTTCACCCGGTGTCTGCACGGCAGCCACAAGGTCGATGGAACCGTCTTTGCCGGACTGGACAGTCACCCGGGGGGATTCAAGCACAAGGGACGATACGGATATCTCGCCTTTAAGCAGCTTGACCCAGGCAATATCCAAGGCCAGTCGTTCAAACCGGGCCACCTCTCGTTTATCCGGTCCGTTCAGCCGGAACGACTCCAGGGCAATACGCCCGGAAAAAGGGGATACGCGTAACCGTTTCCAGGACATTTCACCGGGAATCCTTGAATTGATCTGTGTTTGCAGCTGCATCTGTGCAGCGTCTGTTTCCAGGTACAAGATACTGAAAAAGACCAAAAGACAACCCAGTCCAACCATAGTGCCGACCAGGACAGCCATTGTTTTTTTTAGCCGTAACAAATGATGACCCCCGTTGTCCATAATATATATAAAAAAGACAGGTTCATTTTTGCTTGTCAGCCCCTGCCGGTTTAAAAGCGCTGCCCGGAAAAAAACAATAGGGACATTCTTCCGGTGGCTGCTTCCCATAGTGGACATGTCCACAAATACGACAGCGCCAGGCGCTTCGGTTTCCTGCTTTTTCAGACCGCTTTTCTAACGGGGTACTGCCCCGATGCAGGGGCAGGTCTTCCATCGGCGGCATAACGGGTTTATATCCGCCCATCACATAGCCGGCAACGATCATTCTCTGAACTTCGCTGGTTCCCTCATAAATTCTAAGCAGCCGGATATCCCGATAGAGCTTTTCCAGAGGAAACATGTTTGTATATCCGTACCCTCCCAATACCTGCATGGCCTCGTTGACCACGGCCATGCACTCTTCCGTGGCATAAAATTTGGCAATGGAGGCATTCAAGGTCGGGTCAATCCCGTTATCCGCCTCCCAGGCCGCCTTCCATACCAGGAGTCTTGACGTTTCAATCTTCTGGTACATTTCAGCTATTTTAAACTGGATGGCCTGGAAATCGCCTATTTTCTGGCCAAACGCCTGTCGTTTTCCTGCATAATCCAAGGCATATTCCATGGCAGACCGCGCCGCCCCAATGGCAAATGCGCCAATGACCGGACGGGTCCGGCTGAAGGTTTTCATGGACAGAAGAAATCCTTCCCCGGGTCCTGCCAGGACATTTTCTTTGGGCACCCTGACATTGTCAAAATGGACACCCACTGTATTTGAGCTTCGCTGACCCATCTTGGGAATGGGTTGCCCCACCCTTATCCCGGGCCATTTCCTGTCAATGAAAAAACCGCAGATCCCCTGATGTTTCTGCTCGGGGTCCACCGTTGCAAAAACACTGAAGTAATCGGCAATCCCACCGTTTGTAACCCAGTATTTGGTGCCGTTCAGGATATAATCGTCCCCATCCGGCTGAGCCAGGCATCGGATACCGGAAACATCGGACCCCATGGTGGGTTCAGACGTGGCAAAACTGATCAGCTTGAAGTCTTTTGCAAACTGAGTGAGGTATTTCTCTTTCAACGCTTCGTTGGACGACAGGATAAGGGGCTCCATCCCTAAAGAATTATCAAAAATAGAGGTTGCCATGCCTGGACAGGCAGCGGAAATTTCTTCTGTAATAACGGCGCCGTCCACAATGCCAAACCCTTTCCCGCCGTATTGAACCGGTATATCTCCATGGGACAGTCCTTCGGTAAACGCTTTTTTTAATATATGGACCGGGGTCTCATCCCTGGCATCATAATCCCATGCTTCCGGCAACACCGTTTCAAGGGCAAATTTTCTGGCTTTTTTCTGAAGGGTTAACTGCGATTTGCTGAGATTGAAGTTTAACATAATTGTGGCCTCCAAGGATAAAGGGGTTTCAGGTTATCTCTCACCCGTTTTTTTGATTACAGCGAACTGGGTTTTATTCCGGTAAGCGGACATCACCGTGTTATCTTGTGTAGAAAGTGATGACCATTCAATCTGGTATGGATTAAATCCCTTTGACAGGGTTGGTTTTATGATTTCAAAATACGGTGATGCATCAAAATCCCTTGGTGTAAAAAGGCTGTGATGTTTTATCAAAAGGATTTCCCTGTAACACCTTTTGCAGGACCGGTCCGGGGAATCCTTTAACAGCATTTCCGGCAGAATCGGATAGTGAACCGACTGAAACGCCTGGGCAATCATCGAGGAACAGATGGCCTTGGTGGGATCACCACTCCCCAGTGCCAGAAGTTTTCGTTTCCACCCTCTTGGAACCGGAGGAGAGTGAACAAGGTACCTGACCAGGTCCAGAACATTTTTAAGATCGTACGTGTGTCCAATACGGCTGACCACATAGTCAATCACGGCATCAATGTCCTTTTCAAATAATCCCACGGGTCTGCAGATACGGGTATGAAATCGTGAATACATCGACAGGGGAACTGTCCTGACGCCTTCATTGACATCGGCCTCCACCAGAAGCGGCTCGTTCTTATTTTTCCCCCCCCGGGTAACCCCATGACCCATATAAAGGGCCGCATGTGACCAGGTGGATTGTGTCAGAAATTTTATGGCCGTACTGATACGACTATTGCCATCAACCAATAAAACATCCCCTTTTTTAAGCGTTGCGGCAAGGTCATCCGGTTTGCTTGTTGCCACCTGAATATCCCGTTCAACTTCCTGGGACAGATATGATGCAAGGCGTTTTCCCACCCAATCAAAAATAGTCATTTTTAACTCTCAAGCATCTCTTTTCTGGAAATTCCCCGCATCAGTCTGCCAAAGATATCTGCCCCGGTGATAATGCGTTTTGATGTCCCCCAGAGCAGGACGATATCCTGGGCAATCACATCGTCCTGGTGTCGGTTGCCTTGAACCTTGAAACGAGGGAAGACCTTCCCCAGCTTAGTGGCAGCGTCTTGAACCAGTATGGGTCGGTGACAATACCAGAAGGGGTTTGGCACAGGGGATTTAAAGAGTGTATGCCTGAGGAAACCGTCCGCATCCAGGACAAGCTGAGGCGTATTGTCTTCATTTGTTAACACCACCCATTTTTTGCCGGATCGCTCAATCTGCTGAAGAAATGGATCGGATGCCTCTGGCTTGAATTCTGGAAAAATCAACTGGCCGTTTTTTGAAGGCAGCGAAAGAATACTCATCAAATCCAGGGATTCGCCCTCCTGTGTGATCAAAAGATCGTCTATGGCCAAAAAATTCAAGGCACCCAACCCCTCAATCCTGTCTATATCTGCCTCATCTGCTTCAATGTGTTTTTTGATCATCTCCCGCATGTTATGCTCACGAAAATATTCAATACTCTCTTTCCCAAGCCACCAGTCCAGAAGTTTTGCAGAGGGTTTTGTGACCGGATATAATAGATACTGATAAAATCTGAGGACAGGGGCAAGTATGGCAGTCATTTTAAGTGCATTTCTTGAGAAATATGCCTGGGGAATAATCTCTCCCACAAAAGTGATCAACACCGTTGAAAAAAGGAAGGCACTGACACCTGCCAGAACGGAACTGGACAGAAGGGTGAGCAGGACATTGATCCCCACATTCCCCCATAAAACCGTTGTTAAAATAAAATTGGAATCTTGCCTCATTCGAAGAAGTTTCTGTGCCTGTTTGTTCCCGGAAGATGCTTCAACTTCAAGCCGCAGCCGGCTGATACTGAAAAGAGCCAGGTTCATTCCTGAAAACATGGCAGACTGGCTGATACAAAAAGCAATCCCCATCCAGGTCATCGGTATTAAAAAAGCGTCTGACATGAATCCTTTCCCCTTTATGTGTTTTTATTTTACTCAACTTTCGGACTTTAGCTTTAATCGACGGGGTCAGGCTTTTTTTATTGTGCTTTTTATCACTATTTCATAACCAGATGGGTAAAAAGTGCCATAAAGAAAGCCTGACCCCATGTAAAAATGGTCAACCCCGAAAGTTGAGTTAGTTAATAACAATTCCAGCCGTCGATGGTCTATATCCAGCGCTTTCGTTTGAAAAAAACGAGCAACGCCCCGGCCAGAAAAATCATAACCCCCCAGAATATAAAATAACTGTATTTATAGTGCAGCTCCGGCAGATACTCAAAGTTTGTGCCATAGATACCGGCGATGAACGTGAGGGGAATAAAAATGGCCGCAAAAATGGTCAAGGTTTTCATGATGTCGTTCATCTTGTTTCCCATCACAGAGTTGTAGATATTCAACTGGTCGGTCAAAAGATCCCGATAGGTATCAATGGCTTCTGTTGACTGGTTGATAAGATCCTGAAGATCCTTCAAAAAAGGGATGGTGTTTTCGTGAAACAACTCGCTGTCCAGCCGGGTTATTTTGAGAATCGCCTCCCGTGCCGGCCGGATTGATTTTCTCAAATAATTTATTTCCCGCTTAAATGCACTGATGCGTTCCATGACAGACGTATCATGACCAAAGAGGATCTCGTCTTCAAGGTCTTCGATTTTTTCGCCCATCACCTCAATGGTGAACATGTAATTGTCCACCACTGTATCTAAGAGTGCATAGGCAAGGTAATCTGACCCAGACCCTCGAATGCGGTATCTCTGCCTTCTGATTCTCTCCCGGACAGGTTCAAAAACATCCCGGGATTGTTCCTGGAATGTCAGCAGATATTTATCACCCAGAACCATACTCAATTGCTCGTTGACAATGGTCTGTGTTTCCATGTCAAATCGGATCATTTTCAAAACAATGAAGACATAGGTATCAAATTCTTCAATTTTGGGTCTCTGACCCGTGTTTAAAATATCTTCCAGCACAAGTGGGTGTAATTTAAACACCTGACCGACATCATTCATGATGTCAGTGTCATGCAGGCCATGTATATTGACCCAGGTCACAGTATCCGTTTCTTTGAAGTGGGAAACCTCTTTGATATCCAATAATGTCTGCTCCGTCAGGGCCACTGCGTCGTAATCGATAACCTGTATCTCTATCGACTCCACTTTCTGATCTCCGATGAAGATTAACGCACCAGGGCTTTGCCCCTTGCTTTCTTCCCGGTTTTTTAAAAATCGTGCCAACAGGCACCTCCTTTATGTATCAACGGTCGGGTCCTTCTGCATGTTGCAGGCTCAATGCGGACAAGTCCCTTAAATTTAATAAAATTCCCCAAGACATCCATTGAAAATGGTCACTCGTTGTTTGGGGCAGCGTCAAGGCCATCTTTATCGCTATCCGGCTGTCGGCCCGGAAGATGAACATCTCTCTGGGGAAACGGGATCACCACATGATGGACCCTGAAAAGCCGGTCAATTTCAAATCTTAACTGGCTTTCAGCTTCCACAAAATCATCAATAACAGACCAGAACCTCAATCGGAAATCAAGTGAACTGTCACCGAAATTAATGAATTGAACCCTGGGGATCTGGGGATATTGGCGTACCCCTGCCACGGAATTTCCTGCCTCCAACAGCAGCTTCCTGACAAGTTGCGTATCAGACCCGTAGGCCACACCCACCATCAAATCCCTTCTGACATAAGGATCCTTATGGCTCCAATTGGTAACCAGGGCACTGATAAACTCGGAATTCGGAATAATGAGCGACGAATTGGTATAGGTCTGCACCAGTGTCGATCTGACATTGATTTTTTTTACTTCCCCCCATATGCCCCCCACTTCGACAACGTCCCCCACCTGTATGGGGCGTTCAAACAAGAGAATCAGGCCGCTGATAAAATTATTGAAAATATTTTGCAGGCCAAATCCAAGCCCGATACTCATGGCACCAAATACAACCGCCAGGGAGGTGGTGTTCAGTCCAAAAACGCTCAAACTGATCAGGATGCCGATGGCCCAGATGGCATATTTTGAAATGGTAATGACAGACTCCCGTGCCCCGGTGGACAATCCACTGTCTTTCAGCACATGATCGGTCATGATTTTTTCCCACAACCGGATGAAAAAATAGGTCGAAAAGATCACGACAAATGAAAAGGTAAACCCGACCATACTCAGTTCAATTTTGCCGATGGCATATTTTTTGTGAAACACCGTCCAAAGCCATACAAAAAACGCATCACTTGTACTCCATGAAACCGCGAGCCCTGCCAGGGCCAACGCAACAATAAAAAAGTAGAGCCCATTGGACAAAATCCAGTAAAATGGGTAGGATACACCATAGGAACTTCGTGATTCCGGTTCAAATTTTTCTTTGAACTTACGGTCAATGTCTTTCATTGAGTACACCAGCAGCAAGCAGATACAGATAATCACGATGGAAATCCCCCAGGACAAGTACCACCAGGAGGCAAAATGTCCATATCCTGAGATATCGGCAAAAAGACCCAGCCCCACCACTGCCTTAGACCATCCACTCAACAGTTTAACCCCGATGCCTCTGTTTTGACTGTCCTTTTTTTCATATGCCCTCCAGAACAAAAAGATGCCGGTCACCAGCACGGCTTCTGAGAAAATCCGAATGGATGATAAAAATATGGGCTCCAGCGAAAAAAATCTATAGATCAAAAGATAAACAAACGCATACAGCCGGATTCCCCAGACAAAGGCATTGCGCCACCCGTACAAGGCGTTAAAAAGTAACGGTCCCTTTTCAGTGACAATCAGACGGATGGAATAAGATGCAATCTTCGTCATCAGGATGACGGTTAAAAATGTTTTCATGAATTTGATAAAATCGGGGAAGACCAGGTATGCCTGGGTTTTTGAAAGTGTCGTCGCCAGCAGTATCCAGAAGATGAGGTACAGGCAGTCCTCAAGGACAATGAGGGGATACCCCGTCCGCTTGCTGATGATGCGCTTGTAGGTGTCTTTCTTTTTTAACAGGAATAGTCCCTTGAGCAGGAAAAGGCTGAACAGCACAAACCCAAAAATGGCCATCCCCCCGCTGAGATTAAAGTGTTCTTTTAGCGAGGACCATTTCAACATTACCCATTCACGGGTGAATAAGTGTCTGACGATCCCGATGGAACGGGTCATTTCAACGAGAAGATCTTTCGATAAAAAGGCTTTAAATTCAATTTCATTCCGTTGAAACAGCAACGTCCCTTTTTTATCTTTGATCTCCTTTTTCAAGGTCATCTGGATATCTTCAAACGATTGAAGCAAGTCTTTACTGGTTTTTATGTCTGCAGACAACAGGTCCAAAATACCCAGGATAATCCCTTTTTGTTTTTCCAAAATTGCCCGGTAGGATTTGAATTCTTCTATGCCGGGTTCCCTGATGACGGTCTTGTCTTTATAAGAATTAAATTCCTCAATTCTTTGGTCAATTAAAACAATTTTATCTTTTAGCACGGAAATCGTCTGCCTGGTTTTAACCTCTTTTTCAACTACTCTTTGAATTTTTGCCTTGATGGTGGAGATTGAAAGCTCAACTTCTTCAACCCCTTTTTCAACTATGGAAATACTGATATCCGGAACCAGCAGAAAGTTTCCCAGGGAATTGATCTGGGTCCGGTATATCTGATGCTGATTTGATTCTTCCTTAAGCCGTTGCCGTTCTTCAGCAAGTTCCTTTTCCAGGGAAGCCAGATTTTTTGTTGCCGCATCAACGGCTTGCACAAACTGAACCAGCGCCGTTTTATCTTCCAGGGGGGCTGGTGTCTGGGGTTCCGCCCATACCAATGATGGCAGGTATATCATAAGGAGCATCAACAAAAACAGGTAGTTCAATCTCCAGGCTGGCATTAATCTTTAGTCTCCTTGTGAAATCCATTTAGGGTCGGCAATTTAAATCGACCTCAGGTGATGTCTTTATTTATAAATAGATTGTTGAACTTAGTCAAGGGAGGGTCTGGATAGTCTGTGAGGAAACAGTCTCTCGAATTCCGGTTTTCGATGGTGGGCCATATTTCAGGGTTCTAAGAATTTTTTTTACTTTTCTTAACAACAAGTATCTCTTATCCTAATTTAAAATTGGGAAAATAAAAGCACAAATTATGCCAAAAAATGCCTAAGTTAGAGTACTATATATAAAATTTACGATTCAAGGAGAACCCGGTATTTTCTATTTTGAATCCGGTTGAATCGTTAAAAACACCTCAATGTCAGGCCAGCGCTTGTCGACCGGCTGGATTGAAGGTGGAGAAATGATCTTGCAGAACAAAGTTGTGTTTTCCCGTATACCATCCAGATAGATAGGTGTGGTTGTCAAGCTTTTAACGGCTGCATTGTCTGTTCCTGACGGTATAAAAACGGATATTTTTTCCGGTTTTGTACTGACTGAAACCAATTTGAAACCCGCAGGAGGAGCACTTATCAGTTGCGGTTTTAACGTGAGTTCTACTTCGGTAAGTTTCGAGATCCTGATTTCCACACTTGACGGATCTACGTCTACGAGTTTGACACCTCTGGGAAGCCGGATATTTTCTTCACTAATGAGAAACGTCTGTTTTCCAATGACAGCTTTGGCAAGATTGATCTTGACACTCATTGCTGACGCGGAGATGGCGTCAAGATCAGATTTTGTGCCAGCAAGGTGGAGCCTTGCCTCTTTTGCCTTTTCGCCAGTCATCACTACATCCTCAGACGTCGCTGTATATTCAACAGGAACTGTAATCACTTTTTCAAGCCGTTCCCCCTGCCCCGCGATGATGGTTATCCAGAGAGAAACAGCTACGGCCAGGCTTCCTAACAGTTCTAAACCAAACGTCTTTCGTATCTGCTTTTTTGGCGTACTCTGTTGGAAAAAACCTGGAATCCGGCAGTAGGAAAGAACCCTTTCAAATATCTGATTCTCCTCTTGCATTGGAAACATTGATCCTTTATGAAAAATTGACACCTGCCTACGTTCTTCAGATACGACCAAAATCAGCGCATCCGTTTTTTCACTGAGCCCCATGCCCGCCTGATGACGTGTCCCATAATCGTCTGAAAGTTTTCCGCTCTGGGAGATAGGTAACCGAACACCAAAAGATTCAAAAGTACCTTTTTGTACGATTAATGCCCCGTCATGACCCGGTGAATTGGGATCAAAAATACTCAAGATAAGCGGCATACTAGGGTGCGCATTTAAAGGGAATCCCCCCTTGATCCATTCCTCTAACCTTTCCCGACCCGGGATGACCACAATTGCACCGATACCGTTCCGGGAAAGCCGCCATGCACTTTCAGCCATCAATCTGGCAAATTGTTCATCGTACCGTCCACCATTTGCCCGCCTGATTGAGGCAGCTCTTTCAAAAAATTTTCTCAGCTCCGGATGGAACAATACAACAAGACTGAGAACAGCGACTTGGCTGACATTCTTGTAAATCCACTCAACGCCTTTTAAATCCAACAAACTGGCAACAATAAAGAAGAAAGCGGCAACCAATATACCGGAAACGATTTTCCATGTCCCCAATCGGATAAGGGTGCGATACAAAAAAAACATGCCGGCTGCTATGACCAGTATGTCCAGTATGGTTCGCCATGTCAGCAATTCTGAAATCACCATGCTTTTTATTCCTTCTTATGGATTAACTTTATCTAAAATATTAAGGTCAATACTCTATATAAATAAAACAATATAAAATTAGCGACTATCAATATCAGGGTTCGATGGCTTTATCAAAATTACGGGATTGTTCCTCTGACAGTTTCAGATCCTTCACACTGAAAAGCAGCATCCGGCAGGCCTGAGTAAAAAGACGGTTCACCAGAAAAAGCGTAGACAGGTCCAGTTGTTCACGGGTGCCGCTCGAGGACTCCTGCACTGTGCTTTTTATGAAATCATTATCCGATCGTTCCACCTGATGAAAGGCTTTTAAAAGGCCCTCTTTCTGTAGCTCCATGTCCGGTAGCAGCAGAATATTGTTAATCTCATGGTACAGAGTGATCAACCGTTTTCTGAATCGAGCGTACTGGCGGTTAAGAAAGATTGAATCCGAAGAATCAAATTCATCCAAGTCCGACCGGATTCCCTTAAAATTTTTTGCGGCATTCATGACGTTCCTGGAGGCCATAATGGCACTTTCCAGATCCTGGGCCATGGCAGGGTCCAGAATATGTGACTGTATCCTTGAATAATATGCGATGATAGCCGTGTGGAGGCTCTTGATGAATCCATAAAGGTCGTCAACTGACAATCGTTTTTTTTTGAGTCTCTTTTCGAATGGCAGGAGATCTTCAAAGACAAGCCGTTTATCGATCTGCAGTGATTTCATCGTGTAAAGCTGGACCTCCTGCAGCAAATGGATGATCTCGTTTTTAAGTGCAACCACAGCAGTCTCTACCTCTTCTACAGGTGTGTTGACAATATGGACAGTTAAATCCGTCTTCTGCTCCGGGAAAAGCCGGACAAGATACTGTGTCAAGTAATGAACAAGCGGCAGAAAAAGCAGCACACCCGTGATATTGAAAATCGTGTGGAACAATGCCAGGCCGACAGGACCGTTAGTTGTAACATCAATGAAAATTTTCACGATCATTACCATAACCGGCAGTCCCACAAACGCTACAAGTCCGGTCACGAGGTTAAAGAGCAGATGGCTTGCTGCGACCCTTTTTTTGGCAGGTGCTCCACCAATGGCCCCTAAAAGTACCGTAACTGTTGTACCTATATTGGCACCGATAACCATGGCAGCGGCCATTTCAAAAGACATCAACTGGCTGTTCAAGGCCGCTAGCGTTATGGCTATTGTTGCTGCACTGGCCTGCATAAGTGCCGTTATTATCGTTCCTATAATCAAATACATCCAGAGAGCGAGATTTTGAAATTGATCAGGATTTATATGTTCAGAAAAACTTTCCACACTTGTTTTCATATAGTCAAGTCCGAGAAATAGAAACCCGAAACCGATCACTAAACGGGTGATATGATAAAGTCGAGTCCCGGGTTTGAACAATATGATGCCGATGGCAGCAACGCCTATAAATGGAAGAGCAAAGGTTTCAATTTTAATTTTGAAACCCAGAGTGGCAACAATCCAGGCTGTCAGAGTGGTGCCGATATTGGATCCCAAAATAACACCGATGGCATTTTCCATATTCATGATGCCGGCACCGACAAAAGCCAGTACCATTAAAGATACAGCCGAGCTGCTCTGTAGCAATGCAGTGACAAAGGTCCCGTTTGCAATCGCCTTCAGCCTTGTATTCGTATAATCGCGTATAATTCTTCTGAATGCTTTTCCACTGAGGTCTTTGACAGAGGCCTCCAGGAGATGCATTCCAAAAAGAAAAATCCCTAATCCTGCCAGAAGTTTCCAGTAATCAAATTCAAACATCTTTTTTCATATCCTTAAAAAATATATTTTTTTCATATTAAATCAAACGCGCCTGGAACAGAACTGCAAATCCAAGAAAGGCAAAAAACCCCAGGATATCGGTGACTGTTGTCAGTATAATGCTTGAACTCTGAGCCGGATCTATTCCTATTTTTTTCATGACAAGCGGGATTGCCGCTCCAGACAATCCTGCAAAAATCAAGTTAAAAAACATACCCAGCCCGATGACAACGCCAAGGTAAGGGTTCCCATGCCAGATCCAAACATTTTCTGGATGTCCCGTGACGACCCTTCCTGAACACCTTTCAACAAACTTTCCGCTTTAATAATCCCAATCATACAATTTTCAGAATCGACGACCGGTGCGGCAAAGTATTTCCTTTTTGCCAATTCGTTCGCAGCATCTTTGATATCAGTAAAACAGTGAAGGGAGAACACGTCCTTGCGCATGATGGATTCCAGAGTGTCTTTAGCGTCTGCCAGCATTAAGTCCCGCATGTTCAATACCCCGATAAGACTCTTTTGGTCATCGACGACATAGCCATAGGAGACTGGCAGGCGTTTTTTGGACAGGGATCGGATTTTGCTGATGGTTTCTTTTGCTGTCAAGGATTTATCAAAGGATAAAAAATCTGTTGATACAACTCTTCCAACACTCCCCTCCGGGTATTCCAAAAGGTCCCTTATTTGTGTTTCGATAGCGGCATTAATATGCTGTTTAAACCGAGTACGGGATTCAGCCGACACATTCATGAATATCGCTGTCAGCAATTGGGGAGCTATTTTGGGGATAACCTTCTGCAAAAAATCATCAGAGACATTTTCCAGTAAAGTGGCCAAAAAATTTATCTGTAAATTCCGGATTACACGGATTGCAAGATCAGAAGACAATCCTTCAAGGACCTTTGCAGCCTCTTTGTTTTCAAGGCTTTCGATAATACCGGATGCAGCAACTGCATTATATTCAACAAATTTTCGAATCAGCTGTTTATACGTTGTTGTCTCGGGTATCAACACTTTTTCTCCTCTTAAGTTACACTCGCATGTATTCATTTTCTTTTGAACACGCTTCTCCATCCCCCCAAGGGTGTAGATACAGGTTTTAAAATCCTGCTGATATCACGCGCCTGTTCAAGAATATAAAAAACCTGTTCATCCAGTTTTTTAACCTCTGGCAGAATCCATTTCAAATCACGTCTTCGGCAAGCGATATACAGCTCGCTGACCGGACCTCTCATTCCTTTTCCGGTGAAAACCGTTACGGCTTGCCCTTTTTTCCTCAAAATATCGGCCATTTCCTGACCTGCAGTTCTTGTCAAGAGCTTTAAAATTATGATACCGAAGGCCATTTTTCTCTCAACAAGAATACCGACGACATTTCCGGTTGCATATCCAAATGCATAAAACACGACAAGAATCGGTTTTTCCTTGACCTGATTGAGGACAGTACTTGCCACCAATACCCATATGGTTATCTCAAAAAGCGCAAGAACAAATGAAATAACCGTTCTCCCCTGTACTGTCATTATGGTACGAATAGTTCCAATAGAAACATCACAGATCCTGGCAAAAAATACGAACAGTCCTGTCAAAAGGATATGATTTTCCATAAAATAACCTCATTGATCTGAGTTATATTGCAGACAATTCCACACAGTTTGCTTTGTTTCTTTAAAAAAAAATAATTTGTAATAATAAAACTTATGATTCTTTTATCCAAGTGTTATTTCATCTGCGGTCCTAAGTCCCCAATATTGGTTTATCAGAGCCGTTTATTATTGGTTCCTCTTTTAGCGTATGAGTTGCCCTGAATCATAGAAGGGGAAAACAATACAACCCGGCAGAGGTATCCTCTCATATCCTGGCGGAAATTCGCAAATCCGTAGAGGAATCCCTTGGTGAAACCATAACCGATGCCGTCATTACCGTGCCGGCATATTTTGATGACAGTCAGCGCCAGGCTACCAAGGATGCCGGGAAAAGTGCCGACGGTTCAGAGGTGTGCTGCAAGCCAGGTTTCCACATCCTTGAACATTGTGGCGCGCTCGGGCTCGTTGTGGACTTCGTGATACCATCCCCTGTAGCGTTTAAGGGTCTTGTCTTTGGAACCGGCATTGTCATAAAGCATCTGCGCGCCCCCCGGGTCGACGAGTTTGTCTTCATCCCCCTGCACGACAATAAACGGCAGCATGAGTTTATGGGTCTCTGTTGTGACGCGGCCCATGGCCTTCAGCAATTCCACTGCCAGCCTTGCCGGGGTTTTACCATGGAAGACCAGGTCGTCGTTGACATAGGCCTCGACCACTTTCGGGTCGCGGGAAACACCGGATGCATCCATCCCCATCACGCCGGTCCTGGGCGCGATCCAGGAGAGGATTCTGCCCATGAGGATGGTCACAGATGAAATCTTGTCACTGGCTTTGATGGCCGGCGCCGATAAAATGGCACCCTTGAAATCCCCAGGATGGTCCAAAAGGTAATAACAGGATATCAACCCGCCCATGCTGTGGCCGTATATGAAAACAGGTGTGTCCGGCTGCCAGCCCTTGACCATATCGTAATACAGGGCCAGGGTGTCCGTGTAATCCCTGAAACGCTCAATGACTTCCGGCTCCCCGTCCGACCGGCCGTGGCCAATGTGGTCCAGACCGTATACGGCATATCCCAGCGGTAAAAAGTAGTTGACCACGTTTGTGTAACGCCCGCAGTACTCGCCCAGACCGTGAATAAGAAACAATACGGCCTTTATCTTCCCCTCGGGGAGCCAGGCCTGGTAATAAATGTTGCTGTCCCGTACGCTTTTGAAAGTGCCGTTAATATGATTCACAAAAGCTCCTTTTAAAAAAAATATCCGATTCTATGTTTTTCCGGCCGGACGGCTGAAACTGCCCGCGAAACAAACCGGCCTGTTGTGCTGATATCCATACGGGTATATTCACCCCCATTAAGAATTAAATAATATAAAAGTAAAAAAAGTAAAAGGACGAATATCTCACAGATGGCAATCCGGTTCCGATTAATTTTTACGGCCAAATAAAGTTTATCTTGACAATTTATGTGAACACGTTAATTTTGATCGGATCAAGTTAAATATTGTTGAATATGTAAAAGTTTATTTGCCCATCAAGGACGGTTATGCACAAGAAAATCAAAAACATCATCCACTCAATGGATGTAAAAAAAGACCCGGAAACCGCTCATTCAGGCGCCCGGGAGATTTATCAACTGGGGCCGGAGGCAATGGACGTGCTTGTCGATATCGGCACTGCTGTAAACGTTAACGAAGAAGAGGTTGCCACCCGGCACAAATTGATTCGTGCGATCATTTTTTCCCTGTCAAAATTCACAAAAAAAAATTTCCTGTTAAAGCCCATGCTTCTCGACAATGAAGATGCCATTCAGTTGCTCTGTAATTTTTCTGAGCAGGGATTTAATTCTGCCCGGACCGTCCTCTTTGGCCTTGGTTTTTCCACGGAAGATATTTTAAAGAAAAGACTGATGTCACTTCCCGTGGTTGACAGCAATGAACGGGATCGTGAAATAACCCTGAACGAAGCGGTTCAGGAAATTAAAGCGGCAGATCTGACGTTGATGATAAAAAAGATCAAAAACCAGGGGTATACCATAGGTACCACACCCAAGCATTCCCATGAAATCTTCAAAACCGGTAAACATAAATTTGCTTACAGGATACGCCGGTTATAATCCCGGATCCCATCCAGTGCTGCTTCAGATTGGTCATAGTGAAATGGACATAGGTTTTCTCCGGTTCCCGGCTTTCTCCGATGTCGCCGAAATGCAGTGCCATCTCAATATGTTGTTTTGATAAGATATCAACGCCTTTTTCAAGGGCAGAATAGGCGGCTTCAATATTATCGGTACCGGTCTGGTCGCCAATAATTCCAATGCGCAGTGGATCGTTTGATGGGGTGTCTGGAAAACAAACAGTGCTGGATAAGGAAAAAAGCAAAAACAGGATACCCTGTACGATTATTTTTTGAGTGATGCTATTTTTCTTCATTTTAACGTTTCCTTATCTGTGTTCCCCTGAGTTCCGGCAGCCTGAACCGGATCATGGGTGTGAAGGATTCATAATCTTTTTTTAAGCAAGTGTCCATATCCTCTGTGCCGGATGTAAACAAAGGGTGTAAAACCATATTGACATTCAAGCCGTATCCTAGTAAATTTTGTGCCTGGAAATATACAATTTTGTATAAAAATGTTTGACTGCATGCGATACAGGTGCCCGGAATAACGGGGAAAAGGAAATCAGGTTAAAATCCCGAACGGTCCCGCCACTGTAAGCTGAGAACGGTACATTATGCCACTGGTTAACGGGAAGGCGTACGCGTTTGTTGAAGCTAAGTCAGGAAGCCTGCCTGTATGATATCGCAATGGCATCATGAACGATGGTAAAGCTCATGGTTATTTTTCTGCTGAGGAAAATAGCTGTGAGCTTTTTTTTTAATGTTAAACCGTAATGGACAAGGGCATGGGATATAAGGGTCGAGATGTTGAAGTCTGCTTGCTGGAGAATGATCTTTGCCTGATTGTGGCCTGTGATTCGTGTGGCGCAGTCGGGGAGAAAGACCTTGATCAGGTATTGCCTTATCACAGCCAGGGGATCGCGTTTATTGTCTGGGCCTGCCAAAAGTCGGACAGGAAGTTCTGGATGCAGGTGCATTGGAAGTTGTAACTGCCGGCCATATCAATTTACTTTTAAACCGGACAGATATCCATGACATTTTGCCGGTGGGATCAAAAGGCATACAAGTTGAAGCCAATCAACTGGCGCAAAGTGTACACTGTATATTTAAAGCCACGAGCACTCCCCTGGTCGATTTGAACAAATCAGGGGGGCCATCAACCTGCATTATTTTTACCTGTCGTATAGCGCAGGACATCACCTGCTTTGAAAATCTGCCTTTATCTGAGGTGGGTATTTTCATTTAACATCAATGAATGTATCAATGGAAAATTCTTGGAGGAAACGATAATGGAACAGGAACACGCAGGAGATTTAAAACCCAACATACTCTCGGTTAAAAGAGTTGCTTATATTGCCATCTTTATTGCACTCAGTGCAGTTGGCGCCATGATAAAAATCCCCAGTCCAGCGGGAACCATTGGCCTGGATGCTGCGCCGGGATACTTTTGTGCCCTGGCCTTCGGATATGTTGAAGGGGTCAGTGTAATCTTTATCGGGCACCTTTTAACGTCGGGTATCGTGGGCTTCCCATTGGGTCTTCCCCTGCATATTTTTATTGCGGTACAAATGGGTCTGTGGGCAGTGGCGTTTCGCTGGGTGACCCATAAATTCGGCATGATACCGGGCACTGTGATTGCGGTCTTGCTGAATGGCGTTGTTTCGGCATTCACACTGGTCTTTGTGGGCGGAATGGGAGCTGCTCTGGGCGTTATGCCGTTTTTGGTTGCAGGATCACTCATCAACGTTGTGGTGGCGGTTGTAGCCTATAAAGGGGTCCATGCCGGAAGGCTCATCTAACCGAAAAGGCCGTCAAATGGTTCAGGCCATTGAACTAAGTCATGTTTCATTTCGATATAAAACCGCAGACACTTTTGCGCTCAAGGATATCGAATTTTCATTGGCGCAACCGGACAAACAAATCCCTTTCCCTGGTCGGTCTGAATGGGTATGAAAACAGGTTTGAGCATGGTGATTGTTGAACAAAAAATCGACGATATCATTCACATGATTGATACCGTCATTCTTCTCAATGACGGGTGCATGAAATGGCAAGGCAAACCAGAAGAGATGTCCTCCCAAAACTCTTTTTTCAGCCGTCCTGTTTTTCCCATGTATCCGAAACAGCCGGGATTTGATGAAAATTCACACCAAGACAATGACATGAGACAGCCCATCCTGCAGGTAAGGGACCTTAATTTTTCCTATACCCCGTCTGAACCGGTTTTAACGGATATCCATCTGAGCATTTATCCCAATGATTTTCTGGCACTGGTGGGTCACAATGGTGCGGGAAAAACCAGTCTGGTATAACATCTGAACGGCCTGATTGACTGCACATCCGGTTCAATTCTGCTTGATGGAAAACAGGTAAAAACACTGACGTCGAAAGAATTGTCACACTCAGTCGGGTTTGTTTTCCAGAACCCGGATCATCAAATTTTTGAACCCTCTGTTGAAAAAGAGATCGCGTTTGGATTGTCAAACAGAGGGTTTTCCAGGTACCAGATAAAAACAAGGGTGGATGAAACCATTGAATATATTGGGTTAAGCGCGGTGCGAAAACATCACCTATTTACTTTGGGTAAGGGGCTCAGGCAAATGATAGCAGTTGCTTCAATCGTTGCACTGAAGCCGAAAATACTCGTGGTTGATGAACCCACCACAGGACTTGATTCAAGCGGCAGGCAGAAAATCATGAATATTATTGAGAAACTGCATTCCCATGGAACGGCAATTGTTCTCATCAGTCATGACATGGAACTGGTTAAAACCTATGCCCGCCGCCTGGTTGTGCTCACCCATGGAAAAATCATTCTGGATGAAAACACAGAACAGGCTTTTCTGGAAAAACAACCGCTGAAAAATGCAGGACTGCTCATCAATGAATCCTCCTTTTGACACGCAACCGAATCTTGTTTCATCGTTGGATATCAGAACCAAGCTTGCTGTATTCATTCAATTTACACTCTGGTCTTTTTTATTCAACCACCCGGTTTGCCATTTAACCATGGGACTGGTTGTCATATCCACAAGCCTCATGATGGGCATGTCCTTGTCGCGCTTATTTTCAAAACGCTTACCCCTGCTCCCGATATTTATCCTGATCATCATCTTTACAGGATTTACAGGCAGTGACGGAATGGTACACGAAGAAAACAGGACCATCCTGTTCACCGCCTGGACAAAATTGAACCTGACCAGGGGCGGATTGATGCTGGGGGTGACCTTTTTATTTCGATTGGTGACTATGGTAGTCCTGACAGTTATTGTTCTTGACTCCACGGCCCTGGATGATTTTATCAATCTCTTTATCAAGCTGAAGCTGCCGCATTCCCTGTCTTTTATCATCACAACAGCCATTCGCTTTGTTCCGGAACTGGACAAAAAAAGAGACCTTATCATCATGGCACAACGCGCCCGGGGAATCGATATGAACAGCGGCGGGTGGCTCAGGCATTTTAAAGTCCGCATCTCAATTATGATTCCTTTGATCATCAATTCAATTGTTATGGCGGATCAATTAACAATGGGGCTGTTAAACAGGGGGTTTGGATATAAAAATGAGTGGACGGTTTTGTCTGAATTAACATTAAAGCCAAAAGATTACGTCGTGCTTGTCATCTGTCTGATCAGCCTGATATCAGGGATAGCCATAAAAACTCAGGGGGATTGGGGATTGATATAGCGCCGGTCTTGATTAAACAACAGGTTCCATCGATTAAACAGCTGGAATCTTCCTGATCAATTGCTTGTCAACACAAGTGACCCCCTGACATAATCGAGCCCATTCGTACATTTTATTTTCGTGTATTTCATTGAGAACAAACCCTTTGATTTTTACCGCACCCAGTTTTTCACATTCAACCGTCAATTGATCATGCTCGAACACTCGTTTTCTTATGGTCGCTTCGACTCTCTTTTCAAGGGACAACTACAGATTCGGATATAGACACTTAAATTCAGTTCAATTTGCTCAATCATCGCATACCGGAGTATTTGTATGATAGGGTTCAGCAAGAAAACATATCACTTCAAAATAATCTTTGTCGATTTTCTACCCTCAATCTTCCATATTTTCAAAATCAATGTAACGGTTCAGACATATAAAATATCCCCTATTTCATTAAGTTAGTCAGAACACACAATGATCCTGTCGGTATCTTGATGTCATGGGCGGGTATCGTCGATGCCATAGAGGGCCAGGCAGAAGATCTCCGTCACCTTGATAACCTGATCTTAAATTTTGATGCATTGATTGATATTTACCAAACGCTTCCCAATCAGGAGATTCAGGCACAAGTGGCCAGCCGGATGCTGAAGGCTATCATTTACCGGCAGCCTCAACATCCTGATCTGGAAAAATGGTCTGAACGGGCGCTCCTTCCCCCCAGTGACTCTCTGACAATCAATATTACAGCCCATATATTACTTTTACAGATGATTCATTATCTGCTGCACACTTCAGATATTAAAAAAGCGGAAAAGACATTGATAGAAGCAAGGCAACTGCTTGACTTTCCTTTTGAAACACCTTTTTTGCGCCTGGTGGCTAAAGTGATGGCAGCTTATTTTTATATGATAACAGGAAAGCATATCAGGTGCCGCCAAGCCGTAACAGAAGGACTTGAACTGGCACGGGAAAGCGGCATTAAACTATATAATGGCGCTTTATCAATGTATTTCATCTCTGATCTGCTGAACGTCAATAAGATTAAAACAGCTCAAAAATATATCCAAGAGATGAATTCGTCTGTTGGTTTTTTCAATTCCTTCGATAAAATCTGTTACTATTTCCAGAAAGCGAGAATGGCACTGATAACCGGAGAACTCAGAAAAGCTGCCATAAATGTAGAAACAACTCTCGATCTGACAAAAAAATTGGGTATGCCGGTTAGCACATCTGACTGCTACATTTTACATGCCCTGGTATTATACGCGTCCAAACGGCATGTCGAGGCGGAATCCCAGTTGGTAAAAGCCCGCCGGATGATTCGTCATTATCATCTAACTTTTTCCAAGCTGCATTTACTTCTCACACAGGTCCATTTTGCTGGTGGAGCACCGGGTCACGCTTGCCCCGCACTATTGCTGGATAGATACCTGGGCCTTTGAACAGGTTTATCATCAAGTGGACAGGCTTTTAAAAATCAAATCGGACGATGCCAGGTCTAACGAGACAATTCGCCTTGCCCAACGGGCTCTGGATCTATATCAGGGCCATTTTTTACACGATGAGTCCTGGGCAGGTTGTTTTATTTCCCAAAGGGAGAAGTTTAAACGCCGATTTTTAGATTTGGTATGGAGATTGGGGCAGCACTGGGAGGCCAGGGGCCAATGGAACAAGGCTATTGCGTGTTATCAGGGGGGTCTCGATAAAGACGAATTGGCAGAAACGCTCTATTGCCGCCTGATGGTGTGCCATGGCAAACTCGGTCAACACACTGAAGCCGCAAGAGCATATCATCGCTGTAAAAAAATGATGGCCTTATACCTGGACAGGGCGCCTTCCCAACAGGTCAAAACCGTTTATGGGACCATCTGCAGCAAATAGGTCATATTCCATTGTGGAAGGGCATGAACAAACATACGACAACAACCAAGGGCACCAGGGCCCTAAAAACATCAGACGAGGTATTTTCCGGAGATTTGATATGAGCAAACCGCAGCCTATCGGCTTTGTGTTTATCCTTCTGTCCATTGCCGGATTGTCCCTGTTTCTGGCCTATCCGGGCATGTGTATGGCGGGCATCCGAGGATACCCGGCATCAGATGTTTTACCCACCTCATTTGTTTATGACCTCTGACCTGAAACAAGATAACATCGTTCCCCGACGGGCGATCGGATCGGCCCCGGACCGCCGGGGGATCTGATGTCGCATTTTCATATAAAACACAATATGGATGGATTTACGCTGTTTTTCCGGATTCAAATCTTATAGGCGGATCTGGGAAAATAAACAGAAAAGCAAGTGCCTTGATCGACTTCACTTTCCACCTCAATACTACCATGATGCGCTTCGACAATGCTTTTTACAATGGCCAGTCCCAAACCTGTCCCGTTGATATACCGTGTTTTTTCGTTCTTCACCCGGAAAAACCGATCAAAAATATGGTCCACATCCTTTGCCGGAATTCCAAGACCGGTATCTAACACGTTAATGACGGCACAATCGGTCTTTTCACATGCCCAGACCGTAATTTGGCCATCTTCCGGGGTATACCGGATGGCATTGGATATCAAATTGGACACCACTTCTTCTATGTTTGTCCGGTTTCCCATCATCCGAATTTCCGTAAGGGTTTCTTTCATGATCAAATCAATGGATTTTGACCCGGCTTTTTCCTGGTAGCCGGCCACCTGATCGGCTATCAATTTAACCAGGTCCAGGTCTTCTCTATCCTGGTTGATCAATCCGGATTCGATCTTGGACAGATCCAGAAGTTCGGTTGAAAGCGTGGTTAAGGATTTGATTCGATCCGAACTGCGTTGCAGCAACTCTTTTTGTTTTTCCGTCAGGTCCCCGGCCAGGCCGTCTAAAATGACATTTAACTGCATTAACACCGAATTCAATGGACTCTTGATTTCATGGGCCACCATGGAAACAAAATCCGATTTGAGTTGATCCACTTTTTTTAATGCCGTGATATCGTGGAGAAGCGTAATGGATCCCAGGTTCCGGTTAAGGCGATCCCGAAACGGAAGACATCTGACACCAATGATGACATCCCCTTCCGATTCTTTTGAAAACGGCATGGTGATCTCATCGGTAATTTCTGCAAAGGTGGATTCGGGCTGGTTAATGGCCTGGTCTATCATGTCCAGCAAACGGGGATCCGTTATAAATTCCGATACATGGTGCCCGAGAACCGACGTGTTTCTGCAACCAATGGCTTTTAAGAATGCGGGATTTGCCAGCGCAATCCGTTTCTGGTTGTCGGTGGTTAAAACGCCATCGCTCAAAGTGTTGATCATCACCCGCATTCGGGATTTTTCCGTTGCAATATCCTGAAGTGTCCGTAAAAATTCAATGGCTTTGCCGATAACCAGGCGTAACTCTTCCGGAGAAAACGGTTTTGATAAAAAATCAAACGCCCCTTTTTTCATGGTTTCGATGGAGTGTTCAAGGGTGGCATACCCGGTCACGACAATCACCACGGTGTCGGGATGATGGGCTTTAACATCTGTCAGGACATCCAGGCCGGACATTCCGGGCATCATTAAATCCAGCAAAATAATATCAAAATGTTTCTCTTCAAGCATTTTCAACCCGTTGATACCGTTTTCAGCCACTTCAACATCACAGCCTTCTTCTGTCAGTAATCGTTTACAGGCCTTTTGAATACGCACTTCATCATCCACGACAAGAACCCGTGGTTGAAAAAATATATCTTTCACACTATTTTTAATTGACTCTAAGGATGGATTCGTCATTGTTCCTATACTTCATTTTTTGTTTATATCATTGTTCATCGGTTCAGGGTTGACACAGAGACGGATTGATTTGAGATGCCACATACATGGGAAACTCAACAACAAATGTTGTCCCTTTGGAACCGGTTTTTTTCACAGATATTTTTGCCCCGTGCTCCTCAACAATGCCGTAAACGATGCTCAGTCCCAGTCCGGTACTTTTTCCCACTTCTTTTGTTGTAAAAAAAGGATCAAAAATTTTAGATAAATTTCCAGGGGGGATACCGGTTCCCGTATCTTTAATTTCCAGATAAATCTGTTTGAGCATCTTCTCTTTATAGGTGGTCAATGTAATGGTCCCGACGCCGTCCATGGCATCTGCGGCATTGATCACCAGATTAATCACCATCTGGTTGAGCTTACTGGTATCGGCCTGAATGAGCATCATTTCATCGGAAAGTTCTTTTTTAATGATAATATTCCTGAACTTTTTTTGATCCCGGATCAAGGTCAGGCTCTGTTCAACGATATCGTTGAGTTGAACAAGATTTTTCTGGGTACCGGCACTGCGGCTGTATACCAGGAGACTTTTAACAATTGACTTGCACCGGTTGGCATCTTCAAGGATATACCCCAGATCCTCCCGCATGTCCTCATCAATATCCTTTCGCTCCAACAGAAGACTGGCATAAAACAACACCCCCGTCAACGGATTATTAATTTCATGGGCTACACCCGCCGCCAGCTGACCCAGGGATGCCATTTTTTCAGACTGGGCAAGCTGTTTCTGGGCCATTTCCAGTTCTTTTTCCACCTTGATTTTATCTTTCAAATCATTATAGATGGCCATTGTAGCCGATTCATTGCCTTTTTCATCATAGATAATGGCAGCGGACATCTCGACTTCAATTTCCTTTCCATGGGAATTAACGATGGTGGTCCTGGGAATCAGGAGTTTTCCCTTGCCCCCGACTTTTTCATCCCGAAGCATTCTCATGACTTCCTGGGCTTTGCCCGGTGGATACAATTGGGCGGTATGCCTGATTTTACCTTCCCCGCCGTTATAATCCCCAAACAACTCTTTGGCCACCGAATTCATTAAATTGATATTGCCCTGACGGTCTGCAGCAACAATAGCACTGGCCGACGAATGGATCACCTGACTGATAAATTCCTGTACGCCGTGCAATTGATTTTCAAGGGATTTGGTCTGGGTGATATCCAGCATGCTCCCCATCACATGGGCCACGTCCCCGTTTTCATCCAAAATGGGCGAAAACACCCGCTTCTCCCATCGATAATGGTGTCTTAAGGTAAAGCTGTGGCTTTTTTTATCTCTGATGACTTTTGAAATGGTGCACTGGTCTGAGTCACACGGTGTATTTTTATACAGGAACGTATGATAACATTTTTTCCCGAAAATCTCTTTAAAGGAAAGGTTAAACGCTTCATAAAAAGTTTTATTGGCCCCCATCAGGGTTTTATCCGGGGAAATGATAACGCTGGGATATGGCAGGGAATCAAAAACCCTCATACGCCAGTATTTTTCTTCTGCAGACATGTTCTCTTCTTTTTTCATCGTCTCACACCATTCACGCTTTCAGCCATTCATTATCCTGCTGTTGCCACACCCGCTATGTTTACAGCATCATGGGCCTTCAAACACATCCATTAATGCCTGTTTCGCTGCAGCCCCCTTCCCCCGGGGCAGCACCATACTGATACTGGCACCGGTGCACCCTGTCTGTAAAACAGGAATGGATTTCTGGACAAGACAATTCAATGCCCGGCTGATAATACTGTGCCGGTCCCCAAAATGAGGGCCGTGGAAACTGAGCAGTTCAACAGGGCAGGCCTGCCGGGCAGGCATACCCGGTGATTTTGCCGTCACCAGAAACAGGTGGATCTGCTCTGGATACATCATATGGGCGGATACATGGGAAAATGTATCTGCTTTGTCTTCCAGGGATTGAAGGTGCTTACCAAACGCCACCGCCTGATCAAATGATAACGGATACATTTCCAGCGTCAAATCCGACACCAAGGTCACCCCATAGGTCTTTATTTTCTCTTCAACATAGGTTGCCCGGGTTTCCGGATACTTTTTCTTCAAAAACTGTGTCAGCTCATCATTTTCTTCCTGTTCAAACGGGACGTGGGATTCCGGCAGATCAAAATTGGATGAGATCATCTCTACAAACCCATCACAATGGTGTTGATCCACCACAAATGTGATCATTGCGTTGGATGACACCATGTGCTGAAATGACATTTTCTGCCCGCCCAGAAATGACAGGAGCCCCCCCAGTAATTGCAACCGGTAATGGTGGGGATAGATCGACACGGTGCAGACATTCGGGTGACTTGTCCAGTCCCCCGCCTGACGGGGCATCTTTTTGAAATGTTTAGACGGAATAGACCCTGAAACAAACGGCAGGCTGCCCACGGTGTTCAAAACCATAAACACCATGTTCAGACGATGGGTTTCCATGGTCTGATACAGAGGGTAGCCGGTTTGATCCCGGACATCAAATTCCCCCTGGGTGATCTGAATAAAATTTTTATTCAGGCGAATCCCATTTATTTTAATCTGGTCCATCATCCGAAAACCTTACCATAAAAGAATCAAAATGGCGGGAAAGATTAAGGAAACCTCTCCCGCCAAAATAGTGTCTCAATTCAACGAAAATATTACAGCTTCAAACGATTACTCGCAATGATCCCCAACAATTTCCATCAACTTATCCAGATCAATGGGTTTGGGAATATAATCATCTGCCAGGGTTGTTTTGCCATCATGATGGGTATAACTGGTTGTTTTCACGGAATCAGCTACCGCAGTCAAGAGAACAACAGAAATATCTTTCAATGCCTCGCTTTTTTTAATCTCCTCACAGACTTCCCATCCGTTTTTCCGGGGCATCATGACATCAAGAATAACCAGATCAGGTTTCTCTTCTGCTATTTTTTCCATGGCTTCTTCACCATCATACGCTTTGGCAACTCTGTACTCAGAGGCTTCTAATTTCATGGAAACCGCTTCCACCAAATCAGGATCATCATCTACGACTAAAATAAGTTTTTTTTCACTCATTGGTTAACTCCTTTTTATTGTCTTAAGGATTTTTATATTCCTATAGCACAGGTCGCGGGAATAATCCTGCTTTTTCTACAATCTGGGGGACCTTTTCTTCCCATTCAATGGCCATAATATGAAATCCGTGTACCCCTTTGACTTCTTTTAATCTTTGAATGGATTCAATGGCGATTCTGATGCCTTCCTCGGGCTGTTCTTCTTTAGAGACCCCAGCCATCCGTTTGATTACATCATCCGGCACATCCATGCCCGGCACCTTGTTTTTCATGTATCTGGCCATACCGACGGATTTCATGGGGGTGATCCCGGCCAGGAGATGCACCTGCTGATCAAGACCTCTGTCACACATCATTTCCATATATTTTTCAAACTTATCCAGATTGAAAATGCACTGGGTCTGGATAAAATCCGCACCCGCCTTGATCTTTTTGGCCAGCCGCATGACCCTGAGTTCAAACGGATCGGCAAACGGATTGGCGGCAGCCCCGATAAACATTTTCGGCGGGGTATCAATGTCTGCACCCCCCTGGAATTTGCCTTCATCCCGCATTCTTCGAACCGTCTGGACCAATTGAACGGAATCTATATCAAACACCCCATTGGCATTGGCATGATCACCGAATTTTACATGATCGCCCGACAGGCACATCATGGTATTGATTCCCATGGAATAAGCCCCGATAATATCGCTTTGCATGGCCAGGCGATTTCTATCCCGTGTGACCATCTGCAAAATAGGATCCAGTCCCATCTGTTTGATAATCACACCCGCTGCCCAGCTGGACATTCTTACCATGGCGGTCTGGTTGTCGGTTACATTGATACCATCCACATGATCTTTTATCAGTGTGGCCTTTTGCCGTACTTTTTCAGGAAGTGCACCGCGGGGAGGACCAACCTCAGAGGTCACCGCAAGGGCGCCTGATGCCAATACTTTTTCCAGTCTGCTTTCAGTTTTCATAATGACAAATCCTCTCTGATTATTTTTCTGGGTCCGCCGCCACCTGCCGGTCTCCAGTCTTTTGCTTCCATAATTTCTTCATACCGTTTTTCCATTCCCAGGGCCTTTAATCTTTCCCAGATCAAACACCAGGCACACTCAACATCCGGGGAAATCTCACACATACCATAGGACGTTCCGCCGCAAGGCCCGTTAAGCAGATGCTTGGAACATCTTGCCACAGGACAGATACCGCCGGTGATTCCCAGCATGCAGTCGCCGCATCCCTTGCATCTCTCTTCCCAGATTCCCTGGGCCACCGATGCCCCCATGAATTTTGTATTGACGGCAGGGAACACAGGGGTTTCCTTGTACCGGGCCGCAACGCTCTGGACACCGCATCCGCAGGCCATGGAAACAATGGCATCCACCCGGCCGATTTCAGACACGAGTTCTTCTACATATTCAGGATCGCATTGTCTTTCAAGGGTAAGTTCCTTGATCTCAATGGTCTTGCCCTGCTTTAAACAATTAAGGTGCAGGGCTGATGCCAGAAGTCCAACCTCTTTTCTACCACCGGCTGCACATACGGTCACACATTCATTGCAACCCACCAGAAGAATCCGGTTATAGGGTGAAATATATTCTATGATTTCTTTTAATGGTTTTTGTTCTGCTGTTATCATATTCTTATCTCCGAAGATTTAATCATCAGCCGGCTGCCTGCTGATGGGTGTCTGTATTGAACTGTTTAATGGGACTGGGTCCCAGTTCCTTGATCTTTTCCGTAAATTCACGCGCAGTGCGGGCAAAGCGTTCCCCCATTCCCGCAGACATGGTGATCATTGCCAGGCGATCTTTTTCCCAGCCAAGTTCTTCCAGGATCTTTTGTACATACGCAACCCTGTAGCCAGCCCGGGTATTTCCATTTTTAAAATGGCAGTCCCCTTCAAGGCATCCGGCCACATACACACCGTCCGCGCCTTTTTCAAAGGCTTTCATCATATGGATGGCATCCACTTTTCCGGTGCAGGGCACACGGATAATTTTTACATTTGGCGGATAGGATATTCGTTTGCTGCCCGCCATATCAGCAGCCGTATACGCGCAATAATGACAGCAAAATGCGACGATTTCCGGTTCAAAATTTTCCATTAGTTCAACCCTCCAAACAAGCCGTCTAATTTGGCCAAAATCTGATCATCTTCAAAGGCAAGCAACTGGATTGCCTTTGCCGGACAGTCTGCAGCACAAATGCCGCAGCCCTGACATTGGGCCGGATCAATCTGTGAATAGCCGTCCTCGTTAATAAAGGGAATACCGAATGGGCAGGCACGAACACAGACCAGACAGGCGGCACATTTAGTACCATCTACCTTGGCAATGGCTGCCCCCAGATTGATTTCCTTTTTGGCCAGCAGTGTTTGTGCCCGTCCTGCAGCAGCATAGGCCTGGGTGATACTCTCCCGGATGGTTTTGGGCGAATGCGTTGTCCCTGCGATGAAAATCCCCCGGACAGACATGTCAACGGGTCGAAGTTTCACATGGTCCTCAAGAAAATAATTGTCAGTGGTCCGGGGCAGGTGAAACATCATGGCCAGATCTTCCGTGGTTTCATCATCCGCAACCATTCCCGTACTCAAGGCAACATAATCTGTTTCAATCTGAATCTTTCTGCCAAGGATCACATCATCCACAAACACGGACACCTGATCATTTTCAATCCAGACCTCGGGTTTATTGTCCACGGAAAACCGGACGAATTTCACATCCAGGTCTCTGGCTTGTTTGTAATAATCTTCATAAAATCCATAGGTGCGAATATCCCTGTAGAGGATAAAAATCTGGGTATCCGGGCTGATGGCCTTAATGCGCAACGCATTTTTCATGGCTGCCTGGCAGCAGACCCGTGAACAATTGGGATTATCTGCTTCCCTTGAGCCGGCACACTGGATCATCACCACCTGGTTCATGGCTTTGATCTTTTCCGGATCATCTTCAATCAAGGCGTCCAGTTCAAGCTGGGTGGTAATATTATCATGGGTTCCCAGACCATATACATCCGGTCGGTTGGCCACTGCCCCGGTGGCAAAGATGGTCACCCCGTGGGCCAGCTGCATGTAGTTCATTCTCAGGCCTGTCTGGATACCGGTTTTAAACAGTCCCGGCACGCCGGAATGATCCACAATGATGGACCGGGTCAGCACCTGGATATTTTTATGCTTCGTCACATCTTTTACCAGTTGAGTGATAAACGACCTCACATCATCGCCTTCAATGGTGCGTCTGATGGATGTTGCCATCCCTCCCAGTTCTGCATTGCGTTCCACAAGATACACTTTAACGCCCTGGCCGGCCAGTTGAAGTGCTGCGGTCATGCCGGTGACACCCCCTCCGACAACCAGTGCATTCTGGTTCATGGGCAGGGTATGGTCCACCAGGGACCGATTTTTGCGAACCCCGCTGATGCCGATTTGAAGCAGTTTATAGGCCTTGTCCAATGCCGCCTCGGGCTGCCCTATATGGACCCATGTATTCTGATCCCTTAAGTTGACAATCTCCACCAGGTATTTATTCAATCCTGCCCGGCGCATCAGATCCTGAAACTTGGTTTCATGGGTTCTGGGAGAACAGCCGCCGATCACTACCCGGTTTAAATGATGGGTTTTAATTGCGGCTTCAATGACCCGCATGGAATCACTGCTGCAGCCGTATCCCACCGTCTGGGACACAACCACATCGGCACAGGTGGCAACAGATGCAACAATTTTGTCCACATCAACCACCCCACCGATCTCCAGTCCGCAGTCACAGACAAACACACCGATACGAGCCGCTTCACCGGTAATATCCCGTTCCGGCGGGAAATCCTCTTCAGTATCCAGCACATCCATCACCGCCGGCAGATCAGCAGCAGCCATACTGGCGGCAGCGCTTGCCTGGACCATTGTTTCCGGAATATCTTTGGGACTTTCAGCCACACCGCAGACATACACACCGGGTCTGGACGTTTTCACTGAATTAAAATGATCTGTTTCAGCAAAGTTATGGGTATTTAATTCAATCCCCAGTCGCCCGGCAAGATCACGGGTGGATTCAGGGACCCTGAAACCGGTTGAAAGGACAACCATGTCAAATTCTTCTGTTTTGTGACGGGCCTCATCTTCCGTGGTATAGGTAATGGAAAGATCTCGGGTTTCGTCATCTTGAACAATAGAATGGGGTCGGCATCGGATCATGCGAACGCCATAATCATCTTTTGCCCGGTTGAAATATTGTTCATAATCCTTGCCATAGGTCCGCATATCCATAAAAAAGATGGTGGTTTCAATGCTTTCAGCAAACCGTTCTTTTGTGACCATGGCTTCTTTCAATGCATACATGCAGCAGACACCGGAACAATACGGCACATCGGCTCGATTGATTCCCCTTGATCCCACACACTGAATCCATGCCACTTTTTTCGGGCGTTTTTTATCGGACACCCTGACCAGATCCCCCTGGAAAGGACCGGAGGCTGACATGATCCGTTCATATTCCAACCCGGTGACCACATTATCAAACCGGCCGCCGCCATAATTATCCAGGGCAGCAGGATCAAACAACTCCGCCCCAATGCTTAACACAACAGCGCCTGCGTCAACCGTGGTTCGCTTCTGGGTATCCTCCGGGAGGATGGCATCGGCCTTGCAGACCTTTTGCAGGGCTGCTATATCCGATACTTTTTCCATGTCAATGGAAAATGCATAAGGGGTTGCATGGGGATACCGCATGCAGGTAGGGGCCCGGGGATCTAAACCCGGTGTAAATCGAACGGCCTCAGGAAATTGTTTGTAGCATTCTCCGCAAGCCGTACATTTATCCATATCAATGTATCTTGGTTCAGTCACCAGTGTGGCCTTAAAATCACCTGCCTCACCGGTTAATGACTCAAGCTGGGTCATGGGACTTAATTCCAGATGGATCTGTCTTGTATTTTCGGACAAATGGGGAGATACCGTACACAAATCACAATTATTGGTTGGAAACGTTCGATCCAACTGGGTCATCAACCCGCCAATGGCATATGATTTATCAATGAGTACGACATTTCGGCGGGATTCCGCTAAATCCAATGCCGCGCGTATACCTCCGACACCACCACCGATAACAAGCACACTCTTGTCTTGTTGAATATCTTTAAGCTTTTGCATGGTTAACCTGTATTAAATTATGGGGTATCCATTACCTGTAATGGGTATTATTTACAAATAACAAGAATGGATGCGTTTATGTTAAAGCCCTGCACAGTCCATGATCGCGGGTAAACGGTCTTCCCAGCCCGAGGCGGAAATCTTAATCCCCTGGACCTGTGTTTTGAGTTCCTTGATCATTTCTCCAGCAATAGTGACACATTCCATTTCCCGGTCTTTTGATTTCCGGATCCGGGTGATCAATGACTCGGGCAGTTTTGAGCTGGGGTCATTAATGGAAATGTAGCGGGCCATACCCACATTTTTCAACATGAAAACCGTTGCAATCACCGGTACATTCAATGATTTGAATCTAGTTAAAACTTGTGTATAGTAGTCCAGATCAAACGCAGGGGGAACCATGATATATTGTGCCCCTGCCGCCACCTTTGCTTTGGCGGCTTTGACCTCTTGTTCAAGGTGGTCATCATCCTGGATGGGTTGTACCTGGCACCCGGTAAAAAATTCTGGTTTCCCGGATAATTCAAAACCGGCAAGATCCCGTCCTTTCAGGAGCGAATGAACCATTACCAGCAAATCCAGCTCATTGAGATCATCAACGGGTTTGGCATTTTGATGGTCCCCATGGGTCATTGCTTCACCCTGAACCACGACAAGATTATTAATTCCAAGAACATGGGCTGCCAGCATGTCTCCCTGAAGGGCCATCCGGTTTCGATCACGACCATAAACATGAATCATCGGCTCCAGACCCTGCTGCCGGATAATGGCACCACCGGCAAGGGCGCTCATGTGCATGACGCCATTATCCATGTCAGGAATGACCACGGCATCAATTCTGGATTTAAGATGTCTCACGTTAGTCACGAGATCGGATATATCAACTCCCTTGGGGGTGTTCATTTCGGCAAGTACAACAAAGTCCCCTTTGGAAAGTTTATTTTGAAGAGTCATTTGTTCATCCTTTTTATTTTCGAAAAGCCTTCGCTTTAAATTATTAGCACAAAACAGGTTGCTAATAAGCAGAAACCATGCCAAGACCGACGTTATTAAGATTACCCTTTAAAACCGACAGCTTGATTTGAATCATCATTTTTTAAACCTTTCATGACAAACAATTTCTTAGAATATTTTCAACAAAAGATTAGAAGATCTTCAAAATTTTGAAAATCTTCTAATTGTTCAATCCGGCAAAAATACGTCACCCGCATTTAGGGTGATGATGCTGATTCAGCAAAAAAACAATCAAAAAAACTATTGATTTCCTCCTTGTCCATCATTGAAAAACAGTCTAAACTGCAATTTAATATGCGCCATATACTATCTGACGAACTAGTGCCTGACCGGAAACTCCGTGTTTGGACGAAAAGAAGGAACCAATACCGATGAAAACCCCCCTCTTAGTGATCATCCTTTTGAGCATGGCCTGCATCTGCCTGGCAGATGAAAGATCCATCATATCAACGCATTTTTCCTTGAGGGATACCCCAAAGTACGGCCCGGGCTTTACCCATTTTGACTATGTAAACCCGGATGCCCCCAGGGGCGGGTCAGTCACCCTTTCCGCCACCGGCACCTTTGACAGCTTCAACCGGTATGCCCAGAGGGGAGATGCAGCCCAGGGAAGCGACCAGCTCTATGACACGTTGATGACCCCTTCCGATGATGAAATTGATGTCCTCTACCCCTTGATTGCAGAAAAAATCGAGTATGCCCGGGACTTTACCTGGATCATTTTTACCCTCAACCCAAATGCCGCCTTCCAGGACGGCAAACCCATTACCGCCCACGACGTGGTGTTTACCTTTAACACCTTCATGACCCAGGGGGTGCCCCAGTTTAAAAGCTATTATAAAAATGTGGACACAGTGACGGCCTTAGATGCCCACCGGGTAAAGTTCACCCTTAAACAAGGCCGGATGGATCTGCTGCACTCCCTTGCCGGGCTTGCTGTCCTGCCCGAGCATTACTGGGCGACCCGAAATTTTTCCGAACCCACCACCGAGGTCCCCCTGGGCAGTTCCGGCTTTACCATTGACAGCTTTAAAATGGGACAGTATGTGGTAATCAAACGATTAAACAACTACTGGGCAAAGGATCTGCCCGTCAATAAAGGCCGGCATAATTTCGATTTTATCCGGTATGACTATTACAAGGACGAGGTGGTCACCCTGGAAGCCTTTAAAGCCGGGGAGTTTGATTTCAGGTCCGAAAATGTGGCCACCCAGTGGGCCACCCAGTACAAAGGGGATAATTTTGATAACCAGTATATTATAAAGGAAGAGATCCCCCATGAAATCCCCCAGGCCATGCAGGCCCTGATCTTTAACACCCGGAAAGCGGTGTTCAAGGATGTCCGGGTCCGGGAAGCATTGGCCTATGCCATGGATTTTGAATGGATGAACCAGCACCTTTTTTACAACCAGTATACCCGGACCCGCAGCTTTTTCCAGAATACCGAATATGAAGCAAAGGGACTGCCGTCCCAGGAGGAGATCACCTGTCTGGCCCCGGTGAAGGACAGCATCCCGCCCCGGGTGTATACCCGGGAATATCAACCGCCCGTCACCGACGGCAGCGGCAATATCCGGCCCCAGATGCGAACGGCCCTGGCCATCCTGAAAACAGCCGGATGGGACATCGTCAACCGGAAAATGACCCACCTGGAAACCGGTACCCCCATGGTATTTGAACTGCTCCTGTACAGTCCCACCATGGAACGGATCGCCATTCCCTTCCAGGACAACCTGAAAAAACTGGGCATTATCCTCAATATCCGGCGGGTGGACACCACCCAGTTTGTCAACCGGATGCGGGAACGGGACTTTGATATGATCACCGGCGGGTATGCAGCCAACCCGTTTCCATCCACCAACCTGAAAATCGTATGGCACTCCGGATACCTGGACTCCACCTACAATACCGCAGGGGTATCTGACCCGGCCATTGACTTTCTCGTTGAAAAAATCGACCAGAACCAGACGAATAAGACAGCATTGCTGTATTATGGAAGAGCCCTTGACCGGGTCCTCCAGTACAATTTCTTTGTGATCCCCCAGTGGCACTTGAGCAAATTCAGGGTGGCCTATTGGAATCGATTTTCAAGACCTGCCATCCGGCCCAAATATGCCATCGGCTTTCTGGACACCTGGTGGATTGACACGAAAAAGCAAGGGGCGTTGCCCCACGGAAATATTACCCGATAAAGGACCCACAACGATAAGGATATCATGGTTTCCTACATCATTCGCAGACTGCTCCTGGTGATTCCCACCCTGCTGGCCATTGTCACCATCAATTTCTTTATCATCCAGATTGCGCCCGGGGGGCCGGTGGATCAATTCATTGCCAAACTCCAGGGCCTGGATTCCGGTGTCATGGAGCAGGTGTCCGGCGCGGGCAAATCTGAACTCAAACCCACCAACATGCAGGAAAAAAGCACCTATCGGGGTGCCCAGGGCCTGGACCCGGAAGTGATCGCCGAAATTGAGCGTCGATTCGGGTTTGATAAACCCATCCATGTCCGATACTTTAAAATGCTCAAGGATTTTTGCCTGTTTGATTTCGGGGACAGCCTTTTCCGGGGCAGATCCGTGGTGGAACTGATTGCGGAAAGGATCCCCGTATCCTTGTCCCTAGGACTCTGGAGCACCCTGATCATCCACCTGGTCTGTATCCCCCTGGGCATTAAAAAAGCCTTGAAACATTCTTCCCGCTTTGACATCTGGACCAGCACGGTGATCATCATCGGCAATGCCATCCCGGTATTCTTGTTTGCCATTTTGTTGATCATCCTGTTTGCCGGGGGCACCTATTTTAACTGGTTCCCCTTGCGGGGCCTTGTCTCGGTGAACTTTGACCAGCTGTCCCTGGCGGGAAAAATCCTGGACTATTTCTGGCACATGGCCCTGCCCACCCTTGCCCTGGTCATCGGCGGGTTTGCCACCCTTACCTTCCTGACCAAAAATTCATTCCTGGATGAAATCAGCAAGCAGTACGTGGTCACAGCAAGGGCCAAGGGTCTCACTGAAAACCGGATTCTGTACGGCCATGTGTTCCGGAACGCCATGATCCTTGTCATCGCCAGTTTCCCGTCCGCCTTTATCGGCCTGTTTTTCACCGGCTCCATGCTCATCGAGGTCATTTTTTCCCTGGACGGCATGGGCCTGCTGGGATTCCAGGCCACGTTGCAACGGGATTTTCCCCTCATGTTTTCAACCCTGTACATTTTTACCCTCATGGGCCTGATCCTGTCCATCATCTCGGATATCACCTATACCATTGTCGACCCCCGAATTGATTTTGAAAAAAGGGGATGACCATGACACGCATCCCCATATCAAAAATAAACCGGGAAAGATGGCGCCGGTTCCGGGCCAACCGTCGCGGGTATATCTCCTTGTACCTTTTCTTAATATTGTTTATGGTGACCCTTTTTTCAGAACTCATTGCCAATGACAAACCCCTTTTGATCTATTATGATGCCGGGTTTTACTGCCCCCTGGTAAAAGAGTATGCCGAAACCCGTTTCGGCGGAGAATTTGAAGCCCCGGCCGATTACAAGGACCCCTATGTCAGAGACCTCATTAAACAAAAGGGCTGGATGATCAATCCCCTCATCCCGTTTTCCTATAACACCATCAACTATGACCTTAAAGGCCCTGCCCCGGCACCGCCGTCCACCACCAACTGGCTGGGAACGGATGACCGGGGACGGGATGTTACGGCACGGCTGCTGTACGGGTTCAGGATTTCCGTATTGTTCGGCCTGACCCTGACCCTGTGTTCGTCGGCCATCGGGATTATGGCCGGGGCCATGCAGGGCTACTACGGGGGATCCATTGATATTTTCGGCCAGCGGTTCATCGAAATCTGGTCCAGCCTGCCCACCCTGTTCCTGCTCATCATCCTGTCCAGTGTGGTCCAGCCCAATTTCTGGTGGCTGCTGGGCATCACCCTGATGTTCGGGTGGATGTCCCTGGTGGGCGTGGTCAGGGCAGAATTTTTACGGGGAAGAAATTTTGAATATGTGACGGCAGCCAAAGCCCTGGGCTTGAGCGACACCCGGATTATTATCCGGCATGTCCTTCCCAATGCCATGGTGGCCGCCATCACCTTTATGCCCTTTATCCTGGGCGGCTCCATCACCACCCTCACCTCCCTGGATTTCCTGGGATTCGGCCTGCCCGTGGGCTCGCCCTCTCTGGGGGAACTGCTGGCCCAGGGAAAAGCCAATCTCCAGGCCCCCTGGCTGGGATTGTCCGCCTTTATTGTCCTGTCCCTCATGTTCAGTCTCCTGGTCTTTATCGGTGAAGGGGTCAGGGATGCCTTTGACCCCCGGAAGGTGTATTAACCCATGACCAACGCCCTTTTGACCATACAGAACCTGAGCATCTCCTTTAAAATGGGGGACCGGATTTCCACTGTCGTGAAAACGGTTGACCTGATATTACAAAAAGGAGAAACCCTGGCCCTGGTCGGTGAAAGCGGGTCCGGCAAGACGGTCACGGCCATGTCCATCTTACGCCTGCTCCCGGCATCCGCCGTCTATCCCACCGGCTCCATTGAGTTTGATGGAAAAGACTGCCTGACCCTTTCAGAAGACGCGATCCGGGACATCCGGGGCAATCGGGTGGGGGTGATCTTTCAGCAGCCCATGACCTCCCTGAACCCGCTTCACCGGATTGGAAAACAGCTCAAAGAATCCATTTTTCTGCACCAGCAGGTCAGCAACGCTGAAGCAGATAACCGGGCCCTTTACTGGCTCAATCGAGTGGGGCTCAAAACACCGGCTGCCAAACTTGCAGCATTTCCCCACCAGCTGTCCGGCGGGGAACGGCAACGGGTCATGATTGCCATGGCATTGATCAACGAACCCGATATCCTCATCGCGGACGAACCCACCACAGCCCTTGATGTGACGGTCCAGGCCCAGATTCTCGATCTGATCCAGGACCTTCAGGCGGAGATGGGCATGGCCATCCTCTTTATCACCCATGACCTGACCATTGTCAGACGCATCGCCGACCGGGTGGCCGTCATGAAAGAGGGACACATCGTGGAAACCGATCTTCCGGAAACCATATTCACATCCCCTGCCCACCCCTACACCCGTCATTTGATCGATTCAGAGCCCAAAGGGTGGCCCGATCCGGCAGATGAAGCCGATGAAACCCTGATTGAAGTCTCACACTTAAAGGTCTGGTTTCCCATTCAAAAAGGCATCCTTCGAAGAACCGTGGACCATGTCAAGGCAGTGGATGACATCTCCTTTACCCTGAAAAAAGGACACACCCTGGGCATTGTCGGTGAAAGCGGGTCCGGCAAATCCACCACCGGGTTTGCCATTTTAAAACTCACCGCCAGTCGGGGAAAAATTCTTTTGGGAGAAAACAGCCTCAATGATATGGACAAATCCCAAATCCGGCAATTAAGAAAAAGAATGCAGATCATTTTCCAGGACCCCTTTGGCAGCCTGAACCCCCGAATGTCTGTCGCCCAGATCATCGGCGAGGGGTTGAGCATCCACAATCCCGGAATGACACCGGAACAGGAAGAAAATGAGATCATCGCGGTTATGGAAAAAGTCGGGCTTGACCCTGTCACCCGGGAAAGATATCCCAATGAATTTTCCGGGGGCCAGCACCAGCGAATCGCCATTGCCCGGGCGTTGATCCTTAAACCCGAGTTCATGGTCCTGGATGAACCCACCTCTTCCCTTGACCGGTCTGTCCAGTTCCAGGTCCTGGAACTGCTGAAAAAGCTTCAAAAAGAATTCCACCTGACCTATATTTTCATCAGCCATGACCTCAAGGTCGTCAAATCCCTGTGCCATGATATCGTGGTCATGAAAGACGGGCTTATCGTGGAGGCGGGCAATTCAGACAAAATATTTTCTGACCCTGAACACGCTTACACCCGTCAACTGATGGCCACGGCATTTCAAGGACAGCGGTTTTAAAAAACCCATTTTTTAAAAATTAGGGGTTTACCCCGATTGCTTTTCGCTCGTCCTTGATATAAGTAGATAACGTATCTGTAAACTTATTTTGTCGCAATCGTCATGCTTTATGAAACCGTAGCCGACCGGGCGGAGCTATTTTATAAAAGCATACTGCTCATTTTCCGGCATCCTGTTTTTCTTCAATATGGTGCTGTAATTTTTTATTAAAATGGGGTCAATTTGAATTATTTGGAAATATGCGATTTCTGTATAATTCCCAGAATGGAGTGTTATACTGTTAGGAAATAGATTAACATCTTCAATTATCGTTTATCAAAGCCTATATTCTTTGATACACATTGAATGTTATCCATTTCCGGGGTTATACAGAAAAAAAACTGGTTAACTTATTGTTGAACAAAACCGCTTTCGCGGAAGGAAGCCAATCCACAATCTAAGTCATTAATATTTAAACAGATCAATATAATTTTCTTTATATTTAGCCCGTATTGTTTCATCATTCTCCTGAACAC
>NZ_JAQYWD010000066.1 GCF_030145145.1 Desulfobacula sp.
ACAGTTTTCTGGCTTTATTGGATACTCACAGAAAAGATAATGACGGGGGCTACCTGGAAATCATACAAGGCTTGCCTGCCGCGGTTTCGCAGGAGGGGGTGAACTGGCTCAATCATATCGTGGATGGGTTTTGCCGGAAGACGAAGGCAATTTTGCCATCACTGGCACTTTTTAAAGGATAACCAAACAACGGTTTCCCCCATCTGTTATTATTCTTCAGGGGTTCTCCTGGCATTTATGAAGGCGATTTCAAACCAACCGGATTTAATCTCAGAAGAGGTCAGCTGTATTGCAAAAGGAGACCCTGAATGTGAATTTGTCATTGGATCTAAAAAGGAGTTGAAAAAACAAAACATCCCGTTAACCGTCTGGGGTCCCACGCTGAGAGAAAAAGCCGAATATCTGGAAACATTGTTACAAAAAAAAGAACGGGCTGAAAAAGAGTTGATTGGAAAAAACGAAGAGTTGTTAATCATAAATCGGATCGGTACGGATATTAGTCAATCATTAAATCTTGATATCATTTTAAAACGATCCATTAATAATCTATCCAGGATTCTGGGAAACAAGGGAATCGGTATCTTTTTAATTGACCGGAAAAATAACGAACTTGTTTTTACGGCTCAAAAAGGACTTTCAAAAAGTTTTTTCAAACTGGTCTCTCGATTAAAGATAGGAGAAGGCGTGACAGGGAATGTTGCCGAACAACAAATTCCCATGGTATATAATAATGATACCGATTTTCCCCAACATATTAATGCTGCCGTAAAAAAAGAACAAATAAAATCGTTGTTATCTGTTCCGCTGAAAACCAAGAATATGATCGTCGGGGTTCTTAACATTACAACAAAAACCCCTTATCATTTTACGGCTGAAGAAGTCAAATTTATTTCCCGGATCGGGAACCAGATGGCCGTGGCAATAGAAAACGCCCGTTTATTAGAAGCGGTCAAAGAATCGGAAACAAAATATAAAACCCTGGTTGAGGACATTAATGACGGGTATTTTCTTTGCCAGGACAACAAAATCCTGTATACAAATACTGCTTTTTTATCCATGCATGGGTATGATGAGAAGGCGGTTCTGGGAAAGGATTTTAAGCCATTTTTATCCGAAAAAACCCTGGCCCAGGTGGAAAAAATATTGGCCGGCACCAGCGGGGAAAAAGAGATCCCCGATCACCTGGAATTTCTCCGAAACCACAGAAACGGTAAAAAACTGCCCACTGAATTAAAAATCAATCTGGTACAATTTAATGGCAAACCTGCTGTAATCGGCATTTTCAGAGATATCAGCATTCGCAAAGAAATGGAGCAAAAAATGATAGAACACCAGCGGTTAGCTTCCATTGGACAGTTAACCGCTGATATTGCCCATGAAATTCGAAATCCTTTATCGTCTATCAAAACCAATATCCAGGTCCTGGCAAACAAATTACACTTGCAGGGCTTCAATAAAAGACGAATGGAAATCGCGGTCAAGGAGATCCTGAGGCTGGACCACATACTTGAGGATGTCTTAAACTTTTCTGTTCCAGTGAAACTGCAACTGTCCCTGGATCATTTACACAATGTGATTGACAGTTGCATCGGACTCATCCAGGAAAAATTCAGAAGAACCCATATTAAAGTGATTCAAAAACTATCAGGGGATATCCCTAAAACAAAAATAAACACGGGAATGATCCAGCAGGTGATCCTCAATATTTTTTTAAATGCCATTGATGCCATGCCCCAGGGCGGGCAAATTGTCATTATGACCCAACGCATTCCGGCTGAGGTCGGCAATACCATCCGCCTTGACGTCATCGACTCCGGGTGCGGTATACCAGAAAGCAATCTAAAACGGGTATTTGATCCATTTTTCAGCACCAAAACCCAGGGTGCGGGACTGGGGCTTTCAAATGTTCAAAAAATTATCCGCGCTCATCATGGAAGCGTTGAAATCGATAGCCGAATAAACCAGGGAACCCATATTATTATCACACTTCCGGGAGATAACAATGACTAAAATTCTCATTGTTGATGATGAACAACTGATTCGTGAAACCCTTACAATGATTCTTATTGAAAAAGGATACACCGTCATCACGGCCGAAGACGGCACCACCGGTATTGAAACCTTTCAGAACGAACGACCGGATATGGTGATTCTTGACATCCGCCTGCCGGATATGAACGGTCTGGATGTGCTCAAACAAATAAAAGAACAAGATCGTGACATCAGTGTGATTATGATTACCGCATACCATGATATGGAAACCACCATCCAGGCCATGCGTTTCCAGGCATACGAATATATTCACAAACCCATTGATGCCTATGAACTGGAAGCGACCGTGGATAGGGTGGCTGAAAACCTGCGGGCTGACAGGCGGTCTAAAACGATTATCCTCCCGGACAACCCCCCCTATAAACCGGATAAGATTGTCGGAAAAAGCCGGGCAATTCAGGAAATTTTTAAAATCATCGGCTTGATTTCCGAAAATAAGGCACCTGTCCTCATACAGGGAGAAAGCGGTACCGGAAAAGAGTTGATAGCAAAAGCAATCCATTATAATAGTGTGAATCGATCAGAACCCTTTATTCCCATAAACTGTTCCGCTATTGTTGAATCCTTGCTGGAAAGTGAATTGTTTGGCCATGAGAAAGGGGCGTTTACCGGGGCAACCCAACGGAAAATAGGAAAAATTGAGCATGCCGGAAACGGCACGATCCTGTTAGATGAAATTGGAGAAATTTCCCCCGCTATCCAGGTAAAACTTCTCAGGTTCCTGCAGGAGAAAGAATTTGAACGCGTGGGGGGGGTTGAGCGCATTTCATCCAATGTAAGGGTCATTTCTGCAACAAATAAACGCTTATCAGAATTGATACAACAAGACCACTTTCGAAAAGATCTTTACTACCGCCTGAAAGTCATAGAAATCAATGTCCCCCCCCTTCGGGACAGGAAAGAAGATATTCCGTTGCTATTAGAACATCTGATCAATAAAATTAATGCCGAACTCCAGAAAAACGTCACCCGGATTTCAAACCAAGTGATGGATGCAATTCTTGGATATCACTGGCCCGGAAATATCAGGGAATTGGAAAACATGTTGACCCGTGCCGTTGTTCACTCTTCGGGCACGGTGCTGCAACGGGATTCTTTTCCCGATCTTTTCAATTTGAAAAATGGGTCTGAAACACCTGATAAGATCATATCATTGACCCAATTAGAGAAAGAACATGTCATAAAAGCCTTGCAACATACAAACTGGAATAAAGGCGATGCCTGTAAACTTCTTGGGATCTCAAGGCCCACATTGCGGGATAAAATCAAAAAATACGACCTTAAAAAAAATAACCTGCCTGTTTGCAGGCCGAAAGCCTCAAGACTGGACGTTGACCCCTCGGCTTTTTGAAAAAATCTTTCAATCGGTGTTGAAAGCTTCTTTTCATCGTGTATACATAAAACATACCGGGTTCCATCCATTATCATAAAAAATCCTTATAAAATCAGCAGGTAATAAAAGAATAACGACAATCTCTTTCTTGGCATGCATTGTGAAATAATAAGTTTTCAATACGGACTAACCCCCATTACCCTGGGCGGACAAAAATATGAAAGATAGGGGACACACTCACAATGAGCATGACCCGTTATAACACTTTGAAATTAACACTTTTCGATCTGTGCGGTTAGCCAATGGCTAAACACTTCTAACCGCACAGGTAGAAACTTTTCAGGGTCTTTTCATATCACTTGTACCCCGGTAAAAACAAAAGAGGAGGAAACGGATGAAATACATTATAGGTGTGGACGTTGGTGGAACGTTTACAGACCTTGTCTGCATGGATGAGCGTGGTAATTCTTTGATCACAAAGACGCCCTCAACGCCGGACGATCCATCGGTGGCGATTATGAAGGGTCTGACAAAGGTCGGAAACAAGCTGGATAAAGACCTCCAGACATTACTTAAGGAAACAGCCCGCATTACACACGGCACCACTGTCAGCACCAACACGGTTCTTACATGGACGGGTGCGAAGGTCGGTATGTTATGTACAAAAGGATTCAGAGATGTTTTGGGCATTCGTTTCGGCATCAGGGAAAATCCCTACAATTTCAAAATTCCGCAACCCGCCACACTCTGCCCCAGATACCTGCGGCTGCCCGTTGAAGAGCGCATCAATTCCAATGGCGATGAAGTGGTTCCATTAAATGAGGAAGATGTTATCAAGGCCTGTGAATACTTCAAACAGCAGGCAGTAGAAGCGGTTGCCATCTGCTTTTTATGGTCTTTTAAAAACACGGAACATGAAAAAAAAGCACTGGAAATCTGCCGACGGGAACTGCCGAACGTTTATGTATGCGCCTCCTATGAAATTCAACCGGAAATTCGGGAATACTGGCGAATGAGCACCACTGTGATTAACGCCTATGTCGGTCCCAAATTATCCGGGTATTTAAAGCACCTGAAATCTTCCCTGGAAGCGGCAGGGTTTACAGGTCAATTGCTCATCACCCAGTCCAATTCCGGCGTCATCTTTCCGGAAGTCGCCATGGAGCAAGCCGTCAGGACCGTTCTCTCCGGGCCGGCGTGTGCGCCGGCTGCCGCAGCCCATGTCGGGAAATCGCTAGACTTGCAGAACGCTATTACGGTGGATATGGGGGGAACTAGTTTTGACGTCTGCCTTATTAAAGACGGTAAACCGGCCACTGCTCTCGAAAGCGCTGTAGGCGGTGTTTACCATATGAAACTCCCCCTGGTAGATGTGCGCACCATTGGTACCGGGGGCGGCAGTATCGCCTGGCTGGACAAAATGAAGGTCTTGCACATGGGGCCCCAGAGCGCCGGGGCCGACCCTGGACCGGCCTGCTATAACAAAGGTGGACGAGAACCCACCTGCACCGACGCTGATCTGGTTTTGGGATATTTGAGCCCCGAGTTTTATTTGGGGGGAGAAATGGGGTTGCATCCGGAACTGGCCCATAAGGCCATCAAGGAAAAAATCGCTGAGCCCCTTGGGGTGAATGTGGCAGAGGCGGCATGGACCATGCGTCAGGTCATTGACCATCATATGGTGGACGGCATTTCCATTGTGTCTGTTCAGCGAGGGGAAGACCCAAGGAAATACACCTTGGTGGTCGCCGGCGGTGCCGGGGCTGTTCACGCCGCCAGTCTGGCGAAAGTAATTGGCATCAAGCGCCTGTTGATTCCCAAGACCTCCTCTGTTTTTTGCGCACTGGGAGGCGTTATTGCTGATGTACGGCACGACTTTGTCACCTCTATTACCAGCCGAACCAGCGATATTGATCTTGATAAATTCAATGATGCATTTCAGCAAATAACAGATATTGGCGACGCTTATTTAGAAAGAGAAGAGGTTTCCGTGAAGGATCGCTATTACATCAGATCCGTTGACATGCGTTACAAAGGTCAATACCACGAATTGGAAGTCCCTGTGCCGAAAAAAACCTTGATAGCGGATGACCAAAACATTGACGCGGAGACCATGGAAAACCTGGTGGAGGATTTTCACCAAATGCATGAAACGCTATACTCCTATCGGGATACAACTGAAACGGAAATCCTCAATATCAGAATGGCGGCTTGCGGAAAAGTCCATACGCCCGCGCTCGTGGAAGAGGCTTTTGCTGGACGTGAATCTGCTGAGTATAAAAAAGGGGAACGGCAAGCCTATTTTGAAGAGACAGACGGATATATCAATACACCGGTATACGATGGCGATAATATGGGCGTTGGGAACGTGGTGGAGGGACCCGCCATTGTTGAGTTAAGCACCACGACCATTATTATTCCGCCAAAATCGAATCTGGAGCTTACACCATTTAGCAGTTTCCTGGTCGAATTAAACTAACCACGAGCTATGAGTCATTAGCTTCCCCGCAAAGCGGGAAGAAGGAGGAACTCGATATGACAGATACTTATAAAATTAGAATTAAACCGGCTGATTTTTCCGTGCTCACATCTGCCGTGTTTACCATTGCCAGGGAAATGGGATTAAACATGGAACGAACGGCCCGGGCGCCTATTTACTTTTCAGCCCATGATTTTTGCACCTCCATTTTGAATAAGGATGCCGAGCTGGTGGCGTTGGCAGAGTATATTCCCGTCCTTGCCGGCGCAACTCCTTTTGCCGTAAAGGCAGTCATGGCGTATTTCAAGGATGATATCAATCCGGGAGATGTCTTTCTGGTCAATGACCCATACACCCTGGACGGCGGGAATCAAATGGCAGACTGGTGTATTGTTTATCCCGTGTTCCACGGGGACGAACACATGTTATGGATTGGGAACAAAGCCCATCAACAGGATACCGGCGGTGGTGCTCCCGGAGGCTATAATCCCAATGCCATTGATGTGTACGCCGAAGGTCTCCGAATACCCCCGCTTCGAATTATTCGAAAGGGACGGGAGCGAAAAAGCGTTCTCAATCTCATCATGACCAATGTCAGAATACCGGATGTTCAATACAGCGACCTGCTTTCTTTGATCGGCGCCGCCCGGGTGGCGGAAAAGCGTCTCAATAAACTCATCGACACCTATGGAAAGAAGACCTTCAACACCTTTTTGGAAGATCTTCTGGCGTATGGTGAATTCCTGATGCGTGAGGAAATCACCAAAATTCCGGATGGCACGTATCACAGTGAAATTACCGGTTCCATGGACGCGCCTGCCGTTGTCTGCGATCTAACGGTCTCAGGGGATAAAATCGTTGTTGATTTCAGCAAAAGCGGCCCCATGAGTGTGGAATATATCAACAGTCCCATTGCCAATACGAGCAGTGCGATTTATCAATCCATCCTCCAGTCCATTGGCAAGAACCTCCAGGTCCGTTGCGGTGGCTGTTACAGACCTGTGGAAATTCGCACCCAACTCGGCACGGTGACCCATGCAGCCTTTCCGGCCACCCATGGAAACTGCACAAATTTTGTTGCCAAACAGATCATTGAAGCCGTCTGGACTGCTCTGGCCCAGATTGCACCCAAAGATACGCCCGCGGGCTGGGGATCGATCCCCTATTGGGTGTTTAGCGGCATTGACCCGAGAAGAAAAGAAGGTTACGGGTCTCCCGACTTTCTTTCCTGTGCCTCGGGCGCCGGCGCCATACATGATGTAGACGGCTGGTCCACCAACGGACCTGTCATTTGCAGCGGCACCCTTTACTACCCGGAAGTGGAAGTATGTGAAGCGCTTTATCCCATGGTGTGGAAGCGGTGGGAATGGGCAACCGACTCTGCCGGCCCCGGCAAATGGCGCGGGGGACTCGGCGTTCATAACGAGTGGGAGGCGGATTCCGACCCGGAACCCATATTCCTGCATTATGCGGCGGATCCGTATGATTATATTGCAGCGCCATGCATTGAGGGCGGGAAACTGCCCCCCCCAAATATTAAAGAGCTTTATTTTGCCAACGGTGAAACAGTTGACAATGAACAGGTACGGAAAACCAAATCCTTTGTGCTTCACAGTGGAGACAAGGTCGTTGATTTCGTTCAGGGGGGATGTGGTGTGGGCGACCCTTTTGAAAGAGAGATTCAAGACGTGGTGGCCGATGTCAGGGATGAATTCGTTTCAATTGAAAGTGCTAAAAAAGACTATGGAGTGAGGATAGATCCGAAAACATTTGAGGCGGATATGGAAGCGACCCAACAACTGCGGAATTCAAAAAGTTAAGGTCATGTAAATCAGCAGCGTAGGTCCTGGAAACCCAACCGGACCTGCGCTGTCTCTCATATTTTTAGATAGTTAATCTATATTTTATCTCTGGTACATATTTTGCTATCAAATAAATGACAACTTTATTTTAACCAAACTAAACACTGGAGGAAATCAAATGGTTATAGGAGACGCATTAAACAGGTGTGTTAAAAATTATCCGGACAAAATTGCATTTAAAGATGAATACAATAAATTTTTTTCCCAAGGGACTTCTTTTTCTTACAAAGAAATCAACGAACGAATAAATTGTTTGTGCAACAACCTGCTGTCACTGGGATTAAAAAAAGGAGATCGGGTGGCCGTACAAACCGGAACCGGTACGGGCGCTTTTATCTCCCTGATGGCGCTTTTAAAAGTCGGACTGGTCATTGCCCCCATAGACAGAACCTTTATGCAGGATGAAATTCGTTACCAGATTGAAGACAGTGGGGCAAAAGCATTTATTATCGACACGGATATTTACGAAAAAAAAATCGCTCCCATCAGAGAGGCGCTTGCCTCCATTGAATTTTTTATTGGAATTGGAGACCCGGATGTCTGTGATTATAACTTTCAAACCTTCATGGAAAACGGTTCTGCCCAAGAACCTGACATCCAAGTGGATGAAAATGATATTGCCACGCTGATCTATACCAGCGGCACAACCGGCCGGCCCAAAGGGGTTCCCCTGACACACAAAAACTGGATGACCAGCGCACTCATCTGGGTCGCCGAATTATCCATTCACCCTTATACCCGATGGGCACTGGTCATGCCGTTGCACACATCCGGTGGAACCGGCATGAGTATTGTATCCGCCTGCCGGGGGTGTACCCTCACGGTAGCAAATCCTGACGCTGAAAAAATCCTGCATATTATTGGGAAAGACCGTATTACATTTATCCAGTTCAGCCCGACACTGCTGGCCATTATGCTTCAGCATCCCAATGTGGACAAAACGGATTTCTCACACATCGAGCAATGGTTTACCTCCGCCGCCCCCATATCAGCAGAATTACTGACCAAAGGCGCCAAATACTTAGGCGACAATTTCACACAACTTTACGGAACCAGTGAAACGGCCCTTCTTGGAACGGTGATGCGCCCCCAGGAAGTTGCCCTTGAAGGGCCCGCATCCAAACGGTTGACATCCATCGGCCGGGCCTGTCTCAATTATCAAGTAAAAGTCGTGGATGATGATGACAACGAACTGGGACCCGGAGACACCGGAGAAATTGCCATCCGCGGAGATGCAGTGGTCAAGGGATACTGGAACCGACCGGATGTAGACGATTTTAGAAACGGCTGGTGGTATTCCGGTGATGTCGTGAAAATCGATGAGGATGGGTTCTACTATGTGGTCGACCGGAAAAAAGACATGATCCTTTCCGGTGGTAACAATGTCTATCCCCGGGAAATAGAAGATGTGATTTCAAAGCATCCCGCCGTTGAAATCGTATCGGTTATCGGGGTGCCGTCGGAAAAATGGGGAGAAGAAGTAAAAGCGGTCATAGTTCCCACTGATGGTGTCGCCGTCACCGAGGATGAAATTATCGAATTTTGCAGGGAACGAATGGCCTCCTACAAAAAGCCAAAAACCGTTGATTTTTTAGAAATGTCCGAAATGCCCATGACAGGAGGAAGTTATAAAATCCTTAAGCGGGTTTTAAGGGAAAGATACCAATAATCTAAAAAAAAGGATGTTACAAAGAATCAGGAAAAATGGTTAACAAAACACCGTCTTGATTTCTGAATTAAAAACAGGAGAGACTTAAATGGTTATCGGTGATGCATTAAACAGGTGTGTCAAAAATTATCCGGACAAGCTTGCATTTAAAGACGAATATGGAAAATTTTTTGCGAAAGGTGTCTCTTTTTCATATAAAAAGCTGAACCAAACCATCAATTGTTTGTGCAATAACCTATTGTCGCTGGGACTGAAAAAAGGGGACCGGGTAGCCGTACAAACCGGAACCGGAACGGGCTTTTTCATATCCCTGCTGGCGCTTTTAAAAGCCGGTCTGGTCATAGCCCCCATTGATCTAACCTTTATGAAGGATGAAATCACTTACCAGGTAGAAGACAGTGGGGCAAAAGTCTTTATCGTCGACACTGATATTTATGATAAAAAAATTTTACCAATCAAAAAAGCCCTTACATCTGTTGAATATTTTATTGGGATAGGAGATCCAGATATCTGTGAGTATCATTTTCAAACCTTAATGGAAAAAGGATCTTCCAGGGAACCCGAGGTTCAGGTGGATGAAAATGATATTGCCACGCTGATCTATACCAGCAGCACAACCCGCCATCCCAAAGGGGTTCCGCTGACACACCGAAACTGGTTGACCAGCGCACTCATAATGACAAGCGAATTTTCCATACACCCGTATACCCGATGGGCATTGTTCATGCCGTTGCACACATCCGGCGGGACCGGTCTGAGCATTGTATCCGCCTGCCGGGGATGCAGCCTTACGGTATCAAATCCTGCCATTGAAAAAATCCTGCGGATTATTGAACAGGACCGCATTACATTTACCCAGTTCAGCCCAACGTTGCTGGCCATGATGCTTCAGCATCCTGATGTGAATAAAACCGATTTCTCTCACATTGAAAAATGGTTTACCTCTGCGGCCCCCATATCCGCCGAACTATTGGCAAAAGGGGCCCAATACCTTGGTGACAATTTCGTTCAGCCCTATGGAACCAGCGAAACAGCCCTGCTTGGTACGATTTTATGTCCCCAGGAGGTCACACTTGAAGGCCCCGCATCCAGGCGGTTAACATCCATCGGCCGGGCCTGTCTGGGATATCAGGTAAAGGTTGTAGATGGCTATGACAATGAACTGGGACCCGGTGAAACCGGTGAAATTGCCATTCGCGGAGATGCAGTGGTCAATGGATACTGGAACCGGCCGGATGAGGATGATTTTAGAGACGGGTGGTGGTATTCCGGTGATGTTGTAAAAATTGATGAAGACGGATTTTATTATGTTGTTGATCGAAGAAAAGACATGATTGTCTCCGGCGGCAACAATGTTTCTCCCCGGGAAGTGGAAGATACCATCTCAAAACATCCTGCCGTTAATATTGTAGTGGTCATCGGCGTATCCTCTGAAAAATGGGGAGAAGAGGTAAAAGCAGTCATCGTTCCCTTTGAACATACCCATATTACTGAAGCTGACATTATTGATTTTTGCAGAGAACGGCTGGCGTCATACAAAAAACCCAAAAGTGTTGATTTTATAGATATGTCGGAAATGCCCGCAACAGGCGGAAGTTATAAAATCCTTAAACGGGTTTTAAGAGAAAGATACCCATAATTGATATGGGGTCAGGCTTGGCTCATCGGCTTATTGACATAAAAGAAGGTCAAACCCGTCCTATTGGTACAATAAGCCAAGCCTGACCCCATATACACCATATACAAAAACAAGGAGTCAAAGATGAAAGTCACGTCCATTGATCATATCTGCCTTGCCGTTAGAAACCTTGCACAGGCCAAAAAAATATATGAAGACACCCTGGGACTTGAACTGGCCCAGGAATATGTGGCGGAAAGTGAAAAGATAAAGGTTGCCCGATATTATCTGGGAGATCTTGCCCTTGAATTGATGGAAGCCACATCCCCTGATGGAGATGTGGCAAAATTCATCAAAAAAAGAGGAGAAGGCGTTTTCCTGATTTCCTACCGGACAGATGATGTTGAAAAAGGATTAAAAGAGTTAAAAACCAAAGGTAAAAAATTGATTGATGACAAACCAAGAGAGCTGTTTGGAAACCGATATGCGTTTATCATGCCCCCCACTGAAACCTGCGGGGTTCTAACCGAGATACTTGATGGGACGTACACGAATAGAGAAAATCCAAGATGAAACGATCCTTGGACATGGATGTGAACCGGGTCAACAATTTCGGGTATTCTCTCCTCTTGTTTGCGCTCTATTTTTAAACCATTCATTTTCATCGACAGGTGTCACACCACAAGCTTTTTCATCCTTTCGTTTGAGATCGATGGCTTCTTCAGGGAAGGGACTGATACAAAGGCCACAGCAATTGCAAATATAAAATTGACCGTCTTGAACATTACTGGTTAGGTGAACGGGACCAACCTCTTCAGATTTTTCAAGAATTTTATGGGATTATAAATCATGATACAGAATTTTGAATACTCCCATTTGGTCTGCCAGGATAATTAAAATTTTTATAAGATCCCTACTTGACTGCACTTAAGTATTATTATTCCTGTCCCGAGGATTCAAAGCACTGACTCCTTTAGGATACCAGCGGTAACCCGAACGGAAATTCCGAGAAAAATCGATTCTGACCAAGAATCTTTGACTCTTGAGATTCGAAAAAAACCTCTACTATATTGTGGTCTAAATGATTTTAAATAAAGTGTGGACTGACAGGGAAAGTCTTGGGTGGGCATACGTCCGAAAAACCGGGTCTGTTCTGGAATTAGTCCTCGCGATAAAACAATTTCAAAAATTTTTAAATCCACTGCACCCCGTCCATTATCAGATGCCAATTTTTATTAAGGGTCAAACGTAGACGCGACCCCTTTTATTATTGTATTAAAGAAAACGGTATATGACGGGCTTCGTTCCTCTCATTATTGATTGTATTTTCGAAAAGTTTATACCCGGTTCTTGATCAACGGATCGACAGTGTGGCAGGAAATAAATTTATCAATAGAAGGAGATTCTTTTGAATAAAGCACGAAATACCGATAAAAAATATGCACGGGTTTTCATTATAATCATTCTTATACTGGCATTGCTACCATGCCTGGTATCGGCTGGAGAAATCAAATCCGTTTTGATTATTTCCATTGACGCCCTTCATCCAGAGGCATTAGGAGAAAATACATCTAAAACAATTCATTCGGTTATGAAAAGAGGGGTCTTTACCCTCAAAGGACAAAGCACTTCTCCACCATTGACTTTATTGAGTCATGCAGCCATGTTTTCCGGTATTGATCCAAATGATGGCGGTCGCAAAGACAATTCATGGCAATCAGGCCAAAAAAAAATCGGTCTTGAAACAATTTTTGATGATGCAAAATCTAAAAATTTTTCAACCGGATTTTTCTATTCCAAAAACAAACTCGGATTCTTGATTTCAGATTCAATTGAGCAACATCAGCTAGATCCGGATTTTTCAGTTGAAAACGCAATAGCTTTCTTTAAAAAAACTGACCGGAAACAATTTTGTTTCCTTCATGTCAGCGGTCTGGACATAACAGGACCAGTTGAAGGTTGGCTTACCAAAGGTTACATGGAAGAATTGTTTTTTATAGATGAAAATCTATCCTCTTTGGTTGAGTTGATTACATCAAAAAAAGGGTTCCTTCTCATTGTTACAAGCGACCACGCCGGGCATGGCAGGATTCATGGTAGCGATCACCCGGAGGATGCAAAACTTCCTTTGGTTATGCTTTCTGACATTGCCGACCTTAAACAATATCAAGATATGAATTATAATGTCATAAACCTTAAATCCATGTTGCAAAACATCCTTGGTTTGTAAATTAATTGACCGTGAACAAAACGGTATCATCGTCCAGTACTGAAGCAAGGTGAGGTGTTATTTTTTTTTCGTATCTTAAGGTGACACAGATTGATAGGGAAAGTCTGAGGCACTGATCAGCCGAAAAAAAATAGACTTTGCACTGAAGGTAGTCCACCCGTTTGCCGTAAAAATTTTAAAATTCTTGTGGGTCCATGTTTATCTCCGAGATAGAGGCGATGATCGAGACACTGACCCTCAGAGCCACGGCTGCTGGAAATGATGACGATTTTAAAACGGCTTTTTTAAACATGGAATTGGCTTTGTGGATGACTCAAAGCCTTGAAAAGAAATGCCTTGAAGCTGTTTTACTTAACAATTTGGGACTTCTTTACACCATGCAGGGTGCCTGGGACAGAGCCATACTCACTTTTGACCACTCAATGGAAATTGCATTTGATTCATGCACTTCTCAAGGCAATTTTCTAACCATTCTTAATAAAAACATTTCATGTCTCTTTGACCCTAAGATTGCCAAACCTGGCGATTCTGATAACGATTAAAAATTGTTGCCCCGTCAAACAAGGAATTATATCCTGGAGGTTATCACAGGGGTAGTCTGGGGCCGTTATCATCGAAAAAACTGGACTTGGCCGATAGGTAGTCTTCGCTATTATTCCATAAAAATAAATCCATCCCCTTTTCCCTGATATTTAATCTTGCGGATGAGGCATTATCCCATTATATGTTTGGGCCAGAAAGTTGCAGATGGATATGGAATCGTCAATAAATGCCTTGCCGGTGGTCATACTTTTTTTAATACCGTCAAAGGAAACGGAATCATCCGGCAGCACAAGCACAGGAGAACCCTGGTTCTCTTCTCCCAGCGGTTCAATGATTTCAGGCCGGGGCCGTTGGAAATCCACATGGATGATATCCACCTGTTCCTTAATTTTCGGGTTGTAAATAAAAAATCCTTCTACAATACCGCAGTCCGGGCAGTAAAAGGGGCCTTGATCCGGCGCATCATACCAGGTGTTGAGCATATAAAGGACAGGTTTGCCCATATGATGTTCTCCTTTTTTTCAATATTGATGGAAATTTTACAGGTACCAGGAATATAACAGCTTGTAAAGAGTGAGTGTGGAGGCCCCTGTTATCCAAAGTATGAAATCACAGGGAAAGTCTTGGGTAGCTTTTCTATCATAGAAAACCCGGATTTCACGTTAAGCCTTCTCATGGAAGTGCTCACTCCATCACCAAACTATAAAATAATATTTTACGATTTTAATAGTTTAAAAAAACATTCATTTTTTCATTATCTAAATCGATCTAAAAATTGAATTTAAATTTAAAATTAAGGGTTTCCCCGATTGACAGGTCAAAAAAATTATACTATGCGATAATCAATATACAAGATTACATAGCCAAACCTGTTGAGAAGCGGGGACGGAAAGCCAAAGGGTCTTTTAATTATATTGGCGGACACCTGTCGCGACCTTAATTTGCGTGTGATCTTGGTTATAGATATCTGGATTGCGGTGATCTTCATTGTCTTGACAAAAGGCAAAAAAGTATTTTTTTATCCGTGAAGATATCCTCCGCTGTAGAGATGGCCGACTCCAGTCAAAGGAAATGAAACAATGAAACAGAAGTCTTCATATATATGTCTTGCTTTTATATCCCTTCTCACGTCAGCAATTGTCTGGGCAGCACATTCAGATATTAATAATGACACGGTTTTTGATTTAAGAGATATTCATTCCATTCTCCAAATTTGTTCCGGCAATCACTTTGCAGCACCCTATCCCGAAGAGACGGATGTCAACAAGGACAATAAGGTCGGAATGGAAGAGGCTATTTACAATTTAGGACGGCTTGAAAACAGCGACGGGATGAGCAGCGAATTTACCCTCCGCCCAGAAGGAGGTACGATCTCGGCAGGTGGGAACAGCATCGAGGTTATTATTCCGTCGGATGCTGTGGTACACCCTACCCGGATGATCGTTTCGATCCCTGACAACTACCCAGTTATTCAGGAAATTACCCCCCTGCGGGTTGTTCAAATAGGTCCGGTTGAGCTTAAATTTAATGAACAAGTCAACATGCGGATTCACTATGACCCGGCGGAACTGCCGGTGGGATATCATTATGCAGCGCTTCAAATTTGCAGGATCTCAGGGAATCAGTGGCAGCCGGTCAAAACATCGGTTTCCCCCTATGGCCAATATGCAACCACACCAATAGACCGTTTCGGCACCTATTGTCTGGCCGTCATGAATTATACTCTGATACACCCTGGCCGTGCCATAATCACAACCATGGCGGAACTTGAATCCTTCGCGGGTTATCAGGGAATTGCCGGGAGTATAGAAATAAGCGGTAAGGATATAACCAGCCTGGAAACCCTTTCTTCGCTGAAGTGGACTTCAAGAATCAAGATTTCTGATTGTGACAGCCTGGTTAGCCTGGCCGGGCTGTCGTCGCTGGAATATGTGTCAGATTTTATTCAGGTTATTAACAATCCTCAATTGCAAGATTTTTCTTTACCAGCCTTAAAATCAATCGGCTCAAATTGTTGGATTGGCAGAAATGCTGCGCTTGCATCTGTTAACATGCCGAAGCTGAAACAAGCCGGCAAAAACCGAACAGATAATTTTGAGATATGTGACAACCCGAAACTTGAATACATTGGCAACCTCAATTCACTGGAAACGCTTTCCGGCTCTTTGCTCATTAAAAATAACAGCCTGCTGAGAAACCTTGAGGGACTAAACGGTCTGATTTCTATCGGAAATTCGTTGGGGATCTCCTATCTGGAAAATCTTGTGTCTCTTCAAGGTATCACATCCCTTGAGCGGGCTGGAAGTCTTTCTATCAATAATTGCAACGGTCTACCGACGCTTGGCGGCTTAAGCACTCTCCGATTCGTTGAAACTGATATCAGGATAGAATCTAACAACGCATTGAACCTGTTGACCGGATTGAATGCAGCAATCGGCGGAGGATTGACTATCAAGGAAAACCCTTCCTTGGTCAACATGAGCGGACTGGGTGTTACGACAGTGGGCGACAACGTGAATTTATGGAAAAACAATGGTTTAACAAACCTTAACGGACTTTCAATTATTCAGAAAATGGCAGGGCTCCAGATAGAACACTGTGCCTCTCTGAGGACCCTTTCCGGGATCGGGAACCATCCTCTTATCGGGGTAATTTTGATTCATGACAATGATTCTCTTCTTAATCTGAACGGGCTTGAATCGGTCATCCAAGCCCATTTTGTGCAGATATATGACAATAAGGTCCTTGAGAATCTGAACGGTCTAAACCAGTTGACCCATGTGGAAAATCTGTTAATCATTCAACAGAACGAACAACTTGAAAATATAGATGCATTGTCTGCGCTTTTTAATATTGGCGGCCTGAGGATTCAAAGTAATCCAAATCTGCAGTCCGTATCAGGGTTATCCGGGCTCACCCGATTGGGCTGGACTGGAACACCAACCACAAGCTTTTTCGAATTTATTGATTGTGATGATGTAACCACCATCGAGCCGTTGACGCATCTTCAGGTGAACCCTGCCACAGGCTTTGTAATTCCTGACCACCTGATGATCACCGAAAATGCGGATCTGCCCCTCGGTGATGCCTCTGCCAGACTTTTTTTAAAGGCGCTGGGCGGTGAATCCGTCATCGGAGGGGAGATCATCATCGGGCAAAATACCTGATATAAAAAAGACAGAAGTCTTTAGGCTGTAACCGTTCGGGAGGCATCAAAGCCGATTTTAACGCTTCCAATGCTAATTTGACGAGAATGATACCATTAATCAGACATCATAGCTTTCCTATTTAAAAACATCTGGATCTTTGGGATATCCGCAACCATGATCCACCTAAGATAGAACCTGTTTATATTCCTGAATTAACATATGTTGAAGATTTAGATTATGCTAATTGGAACGCTCTAAACGGACAAATCGCTGTTGATTCAACAAATGCCTCCAATCACGCATTAAATTTTTCAACCGACATAGGAGGGGGTGACACATACTCAATTTCTAATTTTGTTGTTTCTGCCCCAGGTACATTTTTGATAGAATTTGACTATTATAGCAATGATGATTCACCTAATAATGGCGGTGGGTTTATTGGCCTTGATTTAGATGGTACTCATACTTGGTTAATGGGTAATAATTACAGTGGTGTTGCATATATACCTCTATCGAACAGTCAGTGGGTGTCTGTTTCCCACACCTTCACAACCAGTTATTCTCAATTGAGTTTAATGCTTGAAGATTTTCATGCTCCAGGAGAAAATGCTTATTTTGATAATATAAAACTTTCGACTGCCCCTGTCCCCGAACCTGCAACAATGTTACTTTTTGGTATTGGCCTTTTAGGTCTTGCAGGAGTTAATAGAAGAAAAAAATAAAATCATATTGGATCAACTTTAAGCTGAAGCAGGGTCTTTTAATAGTTGGGCCCTGCTTTTTTATTTCTTTTTTAGTCATTCAAAGGCCCAAAGATTAAATTCAACTCTTCATCCTCCTGGCCCCAAATATTTTTGTTGTAATCAACTTAAGTATTATTATCCATGTGAAAACTTTTAGAAGGCTTGGATTGTTACAGATACCATATCTATCTTTAACAATTTTGAAATAGGAATAAAGTGTTTAATATTTCTGTCTACAGTCCCTGCAAGCCTATAACTCGATGATCAAGTTTTTTGTGTTCGCCTTTTGGCTACAGTATCATCAGGCAGCCTTTTTATACTTCAAAGCTGGAGACGGTTCAAGGCGACCGATTTGCCTGCCCGCCATATGCTTCGACGATGGTCGCAACTTAACGACATTGTTCTCAAGCATCTCGACAATTTTTTTCAACTTCTGTTGTGGCCTTTCATCACAAGCAATTTCCTGAATAAACGCCACAAGACATTCTACTTTAATCTTACTCACCAGGCTTCCTACAGTGCATGCGGGAAGGTTGTTTTCCAAAAAGGCCAGTTGATCGGGATGA
>NZ_JAQYWD010000037.1 GCF_030145145.1 Desulfobacula sp.
TAAAGAGGCTCAGCTTCTTCATATTTGCCCTGGGATCTGTAAAGCCCAGCCAGATTGTTCAGGGTGGTGGCTACAGAGGGATGATCAGGCCCCAGAACGGTTTCTATTATTTTCAGTGCCCTGGTGTAAAGAGGCTCAGCTTCTTCATATTTGCCCTGGGATTCATATAGCCCAGCCAGATTGTTCAGGGTGGTGGCTACATCGGGATGATCAGGCCCTTTTGAAATTTCTTCCCGCATTAAACAAACCCAGGCAATTGGCTCAGCTGTATAATATCTGCCTGCATTCTCAAGATATGAACTCAATTTAGAAAGTCTCCAAGCACTCGGGAACTCATCCTCTGGCTGATCTTTTCCAGACTGTTGGGCTATATGAAGAATGTGCGGGATTAGCGCATACCCTTTGATATAATTTCCTGTTTTGTTTATCTCATCTACTTTGGAATTTATATGACCTAATACAGCTTCTCCCCATTTTATATCCTCATCTAAAAAGAAGATTGCCTGTTGAATAAGACGATGAATCCCGTATCCATTTGATGTTTTCTTCAAGATGGATAAATCGGTCAGGTGGGCCAGGATTGTATATATGTCTTTTTCTGACATCTCCAAAACATCAGCCAGCAGATCAGGTACAATCGTTTCCGGATCAAGGTAAGCAATGGAACAAAGGACATCCCTTGTGCGTGGCTGCGTAAATTGCTGACCGGCCAAGTTAAGGGATGCCAGAACGCTTGTACATTCTTTGTTACATGTCTCTCGCTCTTTTTGAATCAAGTTCTTTGGAAGATCTTTAACCATTTGTTTTAATGGGTATCCACGGGAAAGGCTTCCCAATATCTCCAAAGCCAGGGGCAGGTATCCCATCTTTAAACAGATGGCCTTTACAAAATCCATATCCTTTTCGTTCATTTTGGAACGGTCCAGTTTTGCGTAGCCTAAAAAGATATCTATTGCAGTATCCGGGTCCGGCAATTCCATGTCTATCTGTTGAATGGCCATGGCCTGGTTGCGTGTCGTCACAAGTTGGTGAGAGTCTTTAATTTCGGCAATATCATCCGGGATCTTATCTGATTCAAGGTTGTCAAGGATGATCAGTTTAAGGCCGTCGCTTTGAAGCTGTGATATTAAAATATGAACCAAGACTTGTTCATCAGCTTCTAACCATTCACCATGAGTCAATCGCTGCCTGTCTGTCATTTTTAAAAAAGCGGATGCAGCCCCTAAAAGGCCGTTCTCCATACCTAACCAGAATACACCGCCAGGGTAATCGCCTGCATGTCTGTGCGCATACTCAATGGCCATGGCAGTTTTTCCGATTCCGCCCTGGCCAACAGCTGCTGCCTGGCAAACGGCTGCTTGATACTCTGTTGTGAATTTGTCTTTTATTTTATTTGTCCAGATATCCCCATTTTTAAGAAAGGAGTTTTTAGGATATGGGACAAGGAATATCGATGTGTCAGGGTGGTGGAGTTCATTTGAAAAGACAGCCCCAAAATTTTTATCAAAATGCTCTATTATTTCTTTTTTTGATTCGGTTGTATGCTCATTAACCTCTTTTGCAGTTTTCTCAATGTCTTCTTTTGTTGAAGGATCAGGCTTTTGCGTATTAAGATAGGCTTTAATTAAATGGGCAATAGTAAGGATAAAGCTGAGTATGAAAATATAAAATATAATTTGCGAATTCGTATTTCCTGCCATTGCTTTTTGATAATTAAATCCAATGACAATAAAGGACAGAACTATTATAAAAACGTCTACCAGAAATATTTTCAGATTCAAGATCATATGAACTCCTATTGATAAACAATTTTTTGTTCTTCAAACGAATTCGGCAGTCTGATAAATACGAGTTTAGAGCTTATTTAAGGTCTTTTCAGATATCTGTTGAACAGTCAAGGAATAATGACATGCAAGCCGCAATGATTTGCTTTCTATCGCATAAAAAACAAAAAAGAGGACGTGCTTTCTGTTGATGTTATCTTACAACGGTAAAGGCATTTCAATTAATCAATTATGGTGGAAATATAATTGATTCTTATAAAAGAAACCAAAATAACCTTTATTGGAGACCAAGTTGATTTTGTCCATCAAATTCGATTCCCTCAGAGTGTTCCCTTGCCTTACCCCAACCTATCCAATTGTAATAATCAATTTCGTTACTTCCATCTTCGCCCAAAGTGCGGGGGACCATTAATCATTTCCTATTTTATACCCGGCTTCTTCCCACGCCTTTCTCATTACTTCATTTTTCTTTAAATATTCATCAACCACTTCTTTTGAGACCCGATTAAAAATACAAGAAAAATTAACGCATTTTGAACAGGTATTTCTTCCTAATATTACAAAAAACACAATCGTTCCAAGTGCGGTAAGTCCTGCCCATAAGTATTGCTCCCCAATTATGGAAAAGTATATGGGATAACCAAAAAGAATGCTAAAGCCTATTACAAGTTGAAACTTCTCCCACCTGTTTATAGGTGCCGGATTATATTTCCAGAATTTAGGACACCCGGCATTCGCATGGCATTCCAGTAAAAAGCCCTCTTTGGCATAGTAGGGACAATGACTGCATAAAATTTTAATCTCCCAGAAACCAAAAAAAAATATCCAGAAAACAAACATCCATGCAATCTGGTTAGAGTAACCTCCACGATTCATCCCTATTAATCCGGGTACCAAAAATACGGAAAACAATAGAATAAATTTTAACCAATCAAAAACACTAAATCTACATTTTAATTTACCTGAGATAGTACACCCTGTACAGTTCGACTCTTGGCCGGCAGTACAAATACCATTGGGATTATCATGACCAACCGGATTCATTATCGGTCTCCTTCAATCATGCTACGACTAAAAAGTTTGATCTGTAAATCAGTATCAGTGTTTCAAATTTGTGTAAAGAAACATTCAATTATATGGAAGGATAATAAGCAAATTAATCAAGATGCCATTAAGGTATATTGGAGATAAAAAGTAGGAGTAGACCGACTCTGATATGGTGCGGACCGGACTATGTTGGGTGCAAAGTTTTTAAATTGTCGGTTTCCCTTTTGGCCAGACTCATATCATCAATTAAATTATTATCGTTCATAGATATGAAAAGGGTGGCTCGAAAGTCTGCATCAAGTTTTAAACACTCCGTCAATCCCCATACGATATCTGCATCAGAGTGGCAACAGTTATGGACTTCCCCGGAAATGTTGGAAAGATCACGCAGCGTAAAATCAATATTGTCATTATATATGATATTAAGCAGGAGGCCGCTCGAATTTTTTATATGGGCTTTGTAAGTATCTATGGTTTGTTTAAAGGCGTTGAAACTGTCCTTATAAGAACTTACCGTATGAACCATAACTCCGCTTTTTCCTGAAACATTACTTTTTACATCTGCAAAATCAAGGCCGACGCGGCTGGGGATCATAAGCATGGAAAAAAGGCTGTGGATCGTTAAAATCGCTTGGTGTTCATAATGTTTCTCATGAATAAAGACACAGGCTTCTTGTTCGTTCACCGGAAAATTCTGCGCAGCCAGAAGGGGGTTCTCGTCTTCAATGGCTATTGTGAATGACAGGAAAAGATCGTGACAATTGATGAGTTCTCTTGCGATCCAAAAGTCCCTATCTTTCATAGACCCTATGAGAAAGACGATTTGACCTTCAGAAATGAATCCATCTATCTGATTGTTATTGGGGCTGAAGTGCTGAATTATAGCAGGCTTGCCAGCCAGAACGTCAATCGGTTTCGGTCCAGATTGTAATACCTTAGCAATCTTAAATCCTTTATTTCCAACAGTAATGAAGAGAATTTTTATAATATTTTCTGGAAGTGTAAAACCATTTGGTTCAGATAACGGTGATTGCCGTTTGCCCTGGATATTTAACTGGGATGGAAAAAAGGATAGAGCATCATGAGTGTTTCCTGTTGCAGCTAATATGGTACACAAACCGATGCTCTTTATAAATTTTCGTCTTGATACATTGGACATGATAGATCCTTTTCGAATATTCATTCCTTAACTTTCGGCTGACCGAAAAATCTGTTATAAGGGTTGCTCTAAAATTCCGGTTACAATCGCATCTTTTATTCTTGTAACTGTATTTTGTTTTTTTAAATTTATTGCTCAAATTTAGCATATTGACGCAAAAAGCTCAGACACGCGGTTCCAATATTGCCATAACGATTTTTAGCGACAATTACCTTAACAATTTCTTTTTCATGACAACTTGTCATTTGATTCGTAACATCATCCCGATGAATAAATGCCATGATATCTGCATGCTGAAACAACCCACAGGTTTCAGTGGAAGTCTTCAACATTGAAGTCCAATCGCAGCAGATATCATCAATAAGACCACTCATCTGAGATACGACGATTACAGGAATATTCAGTTCCCTGGCAAGAGTCTTAAAAAAAATTGCCATCCGTGTTATTTGCCGTTCGACTGAACAATCATCCGTTGTAATAAGCAACTGGATATAATCAATAATCAGTAACCCAATCCCCAATGATTTTTTCAGATATTTCGCTTTCCTGTGAATCCCTTTTAATGAAAAATCTAATTTATCTTCGATAAAAAGGGGTTTGCCTTCTAATCGAGTGGCAGCATCAGTGAGTTTTCGCCACTCTTTAGGTCTAGGTCGTGTATGAATCAATTGATTCAGATCTATATTGGCTTCTGAAAGCAATAGACGCATTGCTAACTGTTCCGCTGTCATTTTAAAAGAAAAAAAAGCAACTGGAGTGTGCTCTTCAATGGCCACATTTCGGGCAATACCAAGTGCCAAAGAAGATTTCCCCATTTGTGAACCTGAAGCAAGCACGATGAGATTTGAATCTTCTAACCCCAAGAATATGCGATCAAGTTCTGAGAACCCTGTGGAAAGCCCTAAAAGTTCATCTGGATTATTGTGGATTTGCTCAATTTTATCCACATTCATTTCAATGTATTCATCTATTCCAAAAAAATGGTTATGGTTTTTAATTTTTCGGTTTGTCATTTTAATCAATACTCCATGTTCCAAATCTCATTTTATTTGACATTACCATGACAATATTCCATTTTATGGAACGATACTCTGCTTTTTTATGAAAGAATTGGCAATTTTAAATTCAGTATACACTTAATTGGCGGGCGTTTCGAGCATTATTATCATTTTATTTTGGAATTGGCCTTCCACGGGATTTGCTGCTACATGGGAACGTCATCGTCATCATCATTAATATCATTATCAAAATCTTCTTCTTCAATTTCATCCAGGGTGTCCCGGGCGGCCTGGGATACATTAATGTCTGGATCTTTAATTAATTTTTTGAGAATGAAGCCAGGTGTCTCATCGGTGCTTCCCAATCCAAACCTTATGGTGGGATCTGCTTGTTGATAAAGTTTTTCACATAACCAGTCCCTCTCACAGAGTTCATATACTTCCGTTAAATCAGAGATATTATCCACGATTTCAGTTAAAATCTCAGAATCACCAGTGTTTATAAATCGTTCGATATCATCTTTGCCCATTTGTGATAGAAATTTATCCTGGTTAATCATAGATCGCATAACCTCTATTTGAGAATCAGGTAAAAGAAGTCTAACAGTTTTTGCATGAAGATAATTTTTAGATACAATATTTGACCTTGTCTCGGCTGAAGGCGATTGAGCCAATTCGTGGTAGATATTTTTGGTCCTTTTACAATCATCCAAAGCATAGGCTATTTCGTTTAATTCTCTATGCCCGAGCTCTAATCTGACGTTGTTAATAATAAGTTCTGCGGTCATGTTTTATCCTCCTTGTTTTTATTATATGGTTAATAGTATCATTGTCGCATTCCATGGGATGGAACGACTATTCACTTATTTTAAATGGGATCATCATGACTAAAAAAATCAAGCCTGATAAAGACCATGGACAAAAGGTTATAGAGTTATTTTTCAAATTATTCTTCTCCCCATATGAATATTCACTGACTGAGCTTTCAAGGGAATTGGAGTGTTCAAAACAAACAATAGGCCGCATTGTCGATAAAATAAACAGTTCCACTGAAGGTATCAAAATTGAAGATTTCATTAAGGATAGAAGACGGTTCTTCAGGATCAAGAAAGAGAAAATTCCTGCTAAAGAAATAAATTTGACTCAGTCAGAATATGGTGTTTTGCAGATGTGCTGTTCTTTTACAAAACACCTGATTGGAAAAGAAATATTTGACCAGGCTTTGAATGCTCTTGGTAAAAGCCAGGCCTTGATAAAGAATAGGGAGACCGTGTCGGAAAAACATTTTGGTGCCTTTACCCCTGGGACAATAGATTATTCAGGTCACCAACGAATAATAAAGAACCTGATAACTGCCATGGAAAGCAGCAAGGTTTGTAAAATCACCTATAAATCCATCTGGAATCAAGAACCCAAAATATTCTATATCAAACCATTAAAGCTCTTTTCCAAAGACGATACCATTTATTTACATGCTCAAATGGCCAAAGCTCCCGGCAAAGTTTATAAGGCACCTAAGTTTGACCCTCTGCTGGTAATCCACCGGATTGTGGAACTTGAAATCACCGAGATATCTTTTAAATTTCCTGATAATTTTGATTTTGAAAAGTCGTTTAATCAAACTTTTGGTGTTATGAAAGAAGATTCTTTTCAGGCAAAAGTTGAGTTTTCCGGATACGCTGCCAAGCATGTGAAAGAACGGATCTGGAGTCATGACCAAATTATAAAAGAAAAGAAAGACGATAAGATTGAATTAACATTTACTGCGACATCTTACATTGAAACGGTTTCCTGGATACTTTCATATGGCCATGAGGCCCGAATTCTTGAACCAGACTGGTTCGTGGAGGATATGCAGGCAGAAATCAAAAAAATGCATGAATTATATTGATCTCTTTGTGACTTTGACAATTCAAGTATTAATTTTCAAAAAAGTAAAAATGAATTATAGAATCATGAGGAGGCAGACAATTTAATTTACAAAGCCCTCTTTTTGGAAATACTTTTTATAACGTGGCAAAATATCATCTGTAAAATTTATACAAGTCTTCTGGATATTAGCCTTAAAATCTTCAGAATTTTTCAGTTTACCAATGTTAATAATATGTCTTAAAGAATAATTGAGGACTGTGATCTCATCTTTATATTCTTCCTCCTTTTTAAAGATTCCCATACATTTTTGAAAATCAGCCATTTTTTCTTTTCTATTTTTGCCTTTCGGTTCTAAATAAAGATTAAAGGCGGGATATACATCCACGGATTTATCAGTTAGATCTTCCCAATCTATAAAATCATATTGAAAATAAAGCCCAACATCTTTATCAATATCATATGATCTATCATCGTACCAATAAACACAGTCGCCATCAGTTTCGATTACCAAATTATGATCTTTTTGAAAAGGATGCTGTAATTCTAAAATACTTTTTGTTACCAGGTTGTTCACGATTTCTGGTATTTTGATTTGTGCTCTTTTATAGATTTCGTTTAATGCTTCGATATCATCAATGTTATCAATGATAAAATTCAAGTGTTTATCGGTTGTAAAAATCATAATTCATCTTCCTATAAATTAAAACCAATTATAATAATTCAAGAAACATTCAATATTAGTTATCGTATCTGAATTAGTTGCTCTATGCTCAGAATTGACTATTGCCTTCTTAATGGCCATTACCACTTTTGAAACAGACATGGGGATAAAATTATTTTCAAGAGGATATTTATCCTCCTCAGGAGAAAGAAAAATTCCAAGTAGATATTGTTCTTTTATTCCTTTCATTTTGCCCATTTTTAAAAGTTTTTTCCATTGCCGTTCTGTTTGTGGGGCAGTTGAATACGTTTCACTACCACCCCTGATTTTGTTTTCAATGAAAATAATGAATTTGTCAGAAATAATAGCAATGTCTGGGATAGTATCCCCCAAATGATACTCTCTAATAATCTGAACCTCGGCTGAATCAAGAGTTGATATAATAGCAGATACATTTTTATGTCTGTTTTCAATCGTTGATAGAACATTTCTTAAGGGCTCTATTCCTAATTTGTGAGCGGATTTAGGATTTAATAGAGAGGCTAAGGCATCACTTAATTGGTTTTCTGTTGGAGTAAGACCTGCAATACGAAACAAATCATAGTGATGAAGTTTTTTTTCATTGAAAATTTTAAGTACTTTTTTAGCACTGTGAACTTTTTCATCAAGATGCTGTCGATAAATTTCAATAAAATCTTTTAATGATTTCTCAGCACGATATAGTATTGAATTTTGTAAATCCCTAAAATCTATAAGAAGCCGTTCTATCTGAACAAGATCAAATTCCATGACATCCTCATTGAAGTATTTTCAATACGGATACCACCTAAAAGATGTATTTTCAATAATAATATTACTTATGAGTGCCTGTAGTTGATTCTCTTTTTGACATATAAAATGAAAGGAGAATTGCTATGGACATTGATCAAATAAAAACAAAACTTGGTTTCCGGTTAAAGGCACTACGGCTTGATAAGGAATTGAAGCAGGAAGATCTTGAAAACTTCAATTTTTCCTACAGGCATTATGGCAAAATTGAAAGGGGCCAGGTCAACCCAACATTAGGGACACTAGCCCGGCTGTGTGAATTGTTTGATGTCTCTTTATCTGAATTGTTCTTTTTTATGGATGATAAAGGGTCAACCTCAGATATACAACAGGAAGTTGCAGCCAAAATCAGAGGTGTTTTAAAAGAGAATGATGAAGCCAAACTATCCAAATTAAAAATCTTTCTGAATGAAATTTTGTAAATTAAAAATCCCTTTGATCCATTAGCTTTTAGTATAAATAATTGCTATTGTACGTTCTTGAAAAAATTTCTGTGGATTTGAACAGGATCTACTTTATCTCCAATAAAATTGAAAATTCCATTTTGATTCCCATTATGTCTATTTTCTGTAAAGTTGAATCAAGGATAGGATAAGGTTATTCCTGTTGCGATAATTAAAATTCTATTATAGGTATAAATCAAACCTAAGAATTAGGCATGTTTTTCAACCGCAGGGAGCTGCCATGAATTTACTTAATCGGGTTATACTAACATCAATAATATTTCTTTCTTCATGTAGCACTCAAACAGGGAATTATGTAAAAGCAGAGGATTATGTACAAACTGAGGATTCTATTAAAATAGAGAATTTAACGAAAAAAGAGGAATATTTACAACCAGAGGAGGAGCATTTAGCAGCCTTTGGTGATTGGACAGTAAACATAGTTTGGTTTCCTGAATTTAATCCATTATATAATATATTTGGAAATAATCCAGTTGCCCAAGTAGAAACCACAAATAAATATGGTTATACTCTTGGTATAATGTGTTCTGGTGAAAATAAAGGAACATGTGTACCGTACGTGAATCTTAGTCAGCCCTGCGAAGAGTTAGAATACTATAATGCATTAGTCTATGACGATTCTGGAGTTAACTGCGTTTCATTAGAATGTATTCCAATAACTCCAGTCTATTATTTGTTTTTACTCCCTGAAGATCATATGGATTATATATTGTCAGGTAATAAATATGGAATTGCATATGGGACAAAGGACGGTTTATTTAGGGCAGCATATTTTAGTTTAAATGGTTCTACAAAAGCTTTTCTCGAAGGACAGAGATTGTTCAATCGGTTTCAGCCACCAAAAACTGAAGAAAATAAAAAATCAGAACATAAAGATACAGTTCTTTAAATCTGATGTATCCTCAGTTATAAGGTGTTTTTTGGATATTAAAAACATCCTCTTCAAAGACCTGAATTTTGAATTTCTGATTCAACTTTATAACCCTTCAATACTTTTACAACTGACTTTTCCATATTCAAGTTGATAAAGTATATATCAAAAACATTTTGGCAGCGTATGGAAAAATATTTTCCAGGCTTGAACCAGAATCAACTTGGTCTCCAATAAGGTTGAATATCAGATTAAAAGCTTGACTCACATTATATATTGGTATCTATCCTTGCTTTTTAATGAGCCTCGTAATAATTTGGTATTTAATTTTCTAAGCTTAACAATCTAAAGGAGTTCAATTATGGTCGAATGTCAGTATTATCAGGCCGGAGTCAATGTGCAAAGACCAGAAGAAAATCTCCCACAATGGTACTGGTGTGACCATAAGCATAGCAAACATAGTAAAGAAGATATGAATTCAAGGAATACTTCAAACCCCATAAATATGCCCCCTTGTGGAGGAGCTTTGCCTTTATGCACCTTGAGTGCTGAAGAACTTAAGGATGCATAGGATTTAAAATATAATTTAAAAATTCTTCGTCTTTAATTTTAAAGACGAATTTGTCATATTTTAAAATTTCCTTTATGTATTAATATAGGACAGAATGCTATGATTTTCTCTCGTCATCCCAAACTACTTAGCGATTCAGAGCTTAGCACATGGCTTAATTCGCTAATTGAAAGAAAAGTACCAGAGTCTGATTTTTTGGATTACAAAGAATCAATCTCAATCAATTCACCAAAAGAAAAAATGGAACTTTGTAAGGATGTAACTTCCTTCGCTAATGAAAATGGTGGTGCATTAATTTATGGTGTTCCAGAAACAGTTCAAAATGGAATACCCTTGCCAAAAGACATTTCTGAATGCGGCATAGAATTCCCAAGTGATTCAATTATTAATATCGAAAATATATTATTAGATGTTATAGCACCTCCGCTGCCAGAACTTTTTATCAAGGTTATTAGCATAGATGTTACTCCGTCTAAATCAGTGCTATTGATTTACCATCCAGGAAGCTGGAATAAACCTCATATGGTAGAAGGATATAAACAAGGACGTTATTATCGGAGAGGAAATTTTCGTTCTATATTAATGAATGAAAAACAAATTGAAGAGGCTTATTTAAAAAGAAAAGTATCAAGTGATTTTGCGCAAGCATTTTTTGAAAACACAAATTTTCGAAAACCTCCTCAAAAAGTAACTTTTCTTAGGGCAATCGCATGTCCCCACTATTCCTTATACAGACGGGAGGAGATGGCTGAAAAAACCTTTAAAGATTGGCTTGATAGAAATCCTCCGGGTGGTCGAAGAGGAGAATGGGTTCCATTTATTGATGGATGGTGTTTTCGAGGGTATCCAGAAGGCAATTTTTATGGCAAACAATATGAAATACGTTTTTTTCACAATGGAGCCATTTGTTTAGATATTGATTTATCAACTGAAATAAATAATGCGCTACTCAAATTAAAATGGATTGAAGACTATGTTTTTGCTGAACTATTCCTTCCCTACTCAGCAAAGGTATTAGAAGCACATAAAATAAGTGGTCCGGTTTCTTTCAAATTTCATTTGTTCAATGCAAAAGGTTTATCTGCTGAATTTAAATCCGGTAGTTGGTATTCTAACCCCACAATAGGAGCAACCCCAATTGAGACCGACTCTTTAAGCTTTATTGAAGACTCATCGGTTAATGAATTAAACCTATCTCAATCAAATTTGTTGAAAAGATTGGTTGATAGATTTTCTTCCGCATTTGGTCTATGGAGAAATTCAAGAACATCCGAGTTATAACCCTGTTTGCTGCAGCGGACCGTTAAACTATATTTTTTGATAAATTTCATTTAAATTACTTCCCTGCAGTGTTTTTTATAAAATATATAAAAAATCATTTTAACAAAATCACCCGTTCATTTTTATAGGATAACAACTTTATTTTGAGAAAATGTTTTTGATGATGTAAAAAAACTATGGGCAGGGCTTAAATGTTGATTCAGTTACCATTTATTATCACGAAATATCGTAGCCCCATAATTTTAGCGTACAGGTTAAGATGTTATTCCTTCACTATCAATCTAAATCCAAATTAAGTAACATCCACATAGTCCATGGTCACAGATAGCAGGTGGTCATAATCTCCTGCCATGGCTTCTTCCATATATTTTGAAGCATACTCTTTGTCAGCACCGGCTTTAAGAAGTGCTTTTTTTACATGACCTATAATTACGAATGCATTACCATCATTACCAATGAGATTTACGGTTGGTTTAATTTTTGGTTCTATCATAATTTTATCTCCATATTTTATGAAATTTATAAAAGGAATGAATGAGAAACGCCGGGGGAATTTTATGGTTAATAACTTGGAATTAAAAATCACAGTCTAAATCGATTAATGCCTGTTGTGCCTCCAAGACAACTGATTTGTCTGGGTCAGTGGCAAGAATTTTTAAATAGCAGAGTGGAATATCACATCCTGCACCAGCAAGTTCAAAGCGAATTAATGGGTCTTGGTGCTGGACTAGCAGATCCGCTAAATACTGTATATCGCAACAATCAAATTCGTTTACGATGTCGTCGAGCTCCATTATCATCGTCTTTAATAGTCTGACCGATCCAAGTTCAATCAACCTGGTTAATTCGGATTTGTTGAGACATGTTTTCCCGATATCGGTTTTTAGAATTTGACAAAGAACCATAATTGAAGAATCTTGAATAAGAAGTTCCGCTGTCTCAGCCATTAGGTGTACTTTACAAGCCACAGCGGTACGAACCTCTGATGATTTCGACAGCGCAAGCTCATGAAAGATCAGAGCATTCTCTTGGCAGTCTGGAAGTATGTCCGCGATTACCTCCAGTTCTTTAAATCCTATCGAAGCTGAAACGTTATTTATTTTTAGTTTGGTCATTATGTTTTCTCCTCATAAGTTTTAGAAATGATAAATGTGTCTGTTGTAGACAGTCTATATGGCCTTTTTCTTGAATATTCTTTATTCCACAAATCGCATCTTTGCAGTTGTATCCTTGAGTTCCCTCTGTCAGAGTCAAATGTTACCAAACTCTTTTCGGTGATTTTTTTAATGATAGTCCAATGGCTGTAATATCCGTTATCATCTTCAAGTCCGTGCTCATATCCGAGAATTATGGCTGAATCCTGGGAGTTTAGAGCATTCCTTATCTTATTTAAAAACTCGTCTATACTGGTAGCCTTCTTTGACCACCAGGGCCGGTAAACGGTTAATGGTAGGCCCAATTCAATGATTACATTACACAATATTTTATTTACCCTGTCCCTGTATATTCCATACAAAACACCTTCTGCGTCTCCGTATGTTTCGATGTAATAATCCCATATTGATTCAAAAACTTTATTTTTATTTATGTTTGGAAATAGTAATGACATGACATTCCCAATCGCATAAAAGCCACATTGGCTGCTAAAATCCCCTTGTAGTGCTGGTTTTACCGGGTTTTTAGCCATTGATATTGATTCTTGTTTGAAATGTGGTTTGTATGGCGGGAAATACACTTTTCCCCGTCGTTACAGCATTTTTTGATATCATTGTATGCATGATGGTAAAATGATGATGAACATGACTTATATAATCAAACATCTATGGTCTTCTATTTAATGCAGTTACCATTGAGATCCGTTTTGACAGCTTTTGATTTAAGCTTTACTAAATCGTTGACACGGGCGCGGTTTGCCAAAGCTTTGGTTAGCAGAGTAGTGTATTTATTTTTGAAAGACTCATTGTGATATTCATAGCCGAGCATATGAGTTAGTTCTTCAGCAGCAGAAAATATCATATCAAAAACTGATTCCTCCCATGATGCTTCATAATAAGGGAAAGGATTGAAAGATATATAACCGTGCCTGTATTCAGCCCGTCTGGATAGATCCTCACTCATCAACAATCCATACCCATATCTTTTATTGATGTCAGCACATTCCGCGACTTCGTCTAACACCTCCTTCCATAACCAGGCCAGTTTTATCGTGGTTTGATCATAAAGAAGATAAGTCAAGTCACTGTTAATTTTCATATCAGTGACTACGATGAATCCAGAGTTAAAATGATTTCGATACCATGTAAGGCATTCATCAAATTTTTTGGTGTTGTAGATGCTTTTAGCCGACTTCATGGCAGAACGAATCTGATTTTCATTTTCTTTGTCAATTATTGATTCTTGAACTAAAAATTTTCCATCAAGCATTTCGGTAATATCATCAACAGTAAGTTCGGTAATGTCCTTATCTATCTGCTCAGCAAACAATTTGACAGTTTCAAGACTTTCTTCATTTAATTCATTGGTAAAAGCGGTGGCATAGCTTGAAATGTTTTCTAACTTTTTAACCTGAATAATGCTTTCTTTCCTGAGACAGGTGCTTTCAGAATCGATAGCTACTTTTCCAACCATTTTCGTGAATTTATCCTGCCACTCTCCAATGAAAGAATCTCGGTTGGATGTCAGGCAGTCATAGGATGACATTGAAATATTAAAGACATAGCATTTATCCAGAACAGAATGTAAAGAGAACATGAACAACCCGTGTGCCTGAACAATTATCATGTTTTTAGATTCATATTGTTGATCATCTATCAGATAAAGTGACCCAAGATCATCTATGACAAAAGCCTTTTTCCCGTGTTTAAGCCAATCAGATTCAACCTTTTCCCCATTATATTTTACAACTATTCCCCTGCTTTGAAAATTACACATACCGATGTAGTGTTTAATTTTGGTTTCAATATTTCTAACTTTATCTTTAATGAATATTCTGCTTATGGTTCCATGGATGGGATCACATTTTTGTATTTCATAGTTTGCCCCATTGCCAATAATCATGGAATTTTGAGAACGGATTCCCCATTGAGGCCATGCAAAATAAAGAATCTCTTTTGCTTTACCGATACCGCCAATGGAACACTTTTTCTTGTATGAACCACCCAATGTTAATAATGCGGTTTCAATGGTGGTTAATGACATACCAACGCCGTCATCTGTTATTTTCAGCCATTCACCATCAAAATTTAATTCAATATTTTTAGCGTCAGCATCAACACTGTTTTGGATAAATTCTCTTATGAGAGCTGATTCCCAGTTATAATAGTCCTTCAAGGCCATTCTAAAGAAATAATCAGAAGGGATTGATACCTGTTTTTTCACTATAATGTCTCCCATGGTTTTTTTGTTAATGTTGAAATTATTGATTTGGAGCTGTGTAAACTTCTTCTCGGTGAAAACGTACAATGCATGCAAAAGGACTTATCTTTACAAGCTTCACAAATTTTGTTTTTATCTAAGGTTGTTACAAGGTGATTGAATATATCATTCATGGTTTTGGTCATTGGCATTTTACATGCCCAGGCTATTCGTCTTAGAACAGCACTTTGAGTCTGATTGAGTTCTGGTGTATAAGCCATAATTATCAAAGTATTCCATTACGGCATTGAACAATTCGTTCAATTTCTGATGCTCTTTTGATTTGCCAATATAGGTCACAATCGATTTCCACATATCCGATGCGAATAGATTTCAAGTCATTAAAGGAAAAGTATCCCCATTCAGCCATTTCAAAATCATCATTTAAAATGACAAAGCCAAAGAATTGGTCATCGCCGTCATATTCAGCGACATACCAGTCACACCCGCCTATGAAAAAATGAAGAAATATTTTCTTATGTTTGATAGGGATAAAGTCTGTTGTATAAATTTTAGGGATCTTATCTAATTGGTCTTTAGTCGGTGTGTTCCACATAATATTCTCCTTTTTATGCTACCAGTGATTTATTGTTTTCGGTCTTGATTTCTTCCGAACCATGCAGATTTCTTATATCAGTCATGCTAAATTTCTTTTTTCCTCTTTTGCGATATACGTCCTCATGATAATACCAAGCCTTTTTATTGCCTGAAAACTTCATCTTGAGATCCCTTAAAATCGTTTTATGGTCGTATGTGTTACCAGATACCCAAAGCCAGGAGCCAATGATTTCAATTTTAATCCCTGGAATGGTTTTGATTTTATCAATCATTGCCTGAATAGTCTCAGTTAATGGGGTCTGCTTTTGTGCTGTCCTTGCCTGTTCGCCAGTCCACCAAGATTCACAATTTTTCAAAAAGTCATAAGCAATATTAACAAGTTTCATTACCTCAACATCACCATTTTTATCCGGGTGATGTTTCAAACATGCTGCCCGGTATGCTGTCTTTAGTCCGGCTTCTGTTTTTTCCGATGGACTTAGTATTGAAAGTGCTTGTATAATGTTCATGTAAGTTCCTTTCAGCCCTGCTAAATTACCGTTTAACGGGGGCATTTTGTGCCAGGCTTTCAGCGAGGTTGTTAATATCCACATAGTGTGCAGATGATCCTAAATTTCTTCCCATTGTAAATAATGATGTTGTTACCAAGGTTGGTACCAAAAGTGACCTTGTGGCCACAATCAAGTGTGAATCTTTTCCCTTTTAAAGAAATAAGAAAATCCCCTAATTTGTCCGTTTCTTTGTACCCCTTCATAACTTGCCCTCCTCTTTAAAATACAAAACCTTCGAAAGACTATCTCTCAAAGGCATTTGGTGAGTTGTAATACTGACAAATTCGGTATTACCAAAAATTGGAAAGTTGTTTTTGAATATCCTCCTTACTTACATCTGCATAAATTTGTGTTGTCTGAATACTTGCATGGCCAAGCTGTTTCTGTACGGCTCTCAGGTCTTTTTCCTGCTTGTAAAGCTGAACTGCATAGCTGTGTCTGAGTGCATGGACTGATTTGTTGTGTTCGTAAAGATTAAGAAATTTCAGGTACTTTTTAACGATTTGTTGTACAGCTTGGGAGGTCCAGGGGCCTCTCTGGCCTATAAAGACATGATCATCGTAACCCACCGGCTCACATCTGTCTTTTTTCCACTTGATGAAGCTATTAAAGTGCGACTTCAGGCTTTTGGGGATTTGTATGGTCCGGCTTTTCGACCCCTTGCCATCTCTGATGAACAATTCACATTGAGCATAACCTGTCTTTATATCACCACAGCGTATATCGGCTGCTTCACTGACTCGAACACCAGTTAACGTGAGAATATCAATGACCAGCCACTCTCGAAGTCCAGTGACCTGATTCTTCTTGCCATCTAAGATAGCCTTGTCCTTAACTGTCTTCCTGATGAGCTTGATTTGCATCGTATTAAAGTATTTAATGGTGTCCATAGATTTTACATTTCCACGGGTCTTGAACCTGTTGCTGTGCCGTGGTGGTGTATGCGATTGCAATTTTTCTGGGAACTTGAGCACTGCTTCCATTGATATGACCTCCTTTAGTATTAATGATGATGATGATTAATTGTACAACATGACAATATTATAGCAGATTTTGGCGAAAAAGTCAATAAGTACCTGAAATCATTGACTAATCGGATCATTTAGCGATATTTCGTGTTACTAATGTGATATGAAATAGTAGGGGCAGAAGTTCTGAAAAAAACTGAAAAAAGCTTATAAAAATGAGTTTTGAAACCGAATTAACCGCTTAAAGAACCTATTTACTGGGGTTAGACAATTTGTGCATACAATTTGAAATATAAAATGGCGGAAAACACTGATAGCAGGGCTTATTACGTTAATGGTGGGACCAAACATAGCAATAAATCAGGGGACACGGTGTTATGGCTGGGCATAGCTAAATGAGTCCATGATGTAACCCCTGAAAAAACGACAAATTTGACGGTTTTTCTAATAGCTCCTTTCCAAAGATGGATTATCGGGTTTGATACCACTTAAAAACCAGGGGTTAAAATTCCACAGTTTTTAATTCTGCAAAAATGTGCTTTGTACCCTCCCTTCCTTCTGAGATCAATTTTTATATAAAGGAATAAAAGCCGAAATTATTGATCAGGCATTAAGTGCAGGCATACAAAAAAGGATTATCGGTGGTAACATAAGATGAGGATGGATCATCACATTTCAAAGTTTATAGTAAACCGCAAAATCAGCAACCCGGTGTTTAAGTGTACAGATAGACCTCCCAAACCTTTCAAATGGGTGTTTTGAACAAAAGTTACCTCTTTTTTAATCACAACTATGGGTGTATACGGTGTAGTATGTACAGTGTAGATACTCGGTACGGCAGAGGGCGGAGCAGGCTGTAGGGCTGCGGTGGTATGTAGGTATTGGACTATAGTGTATATATATATATCAGTATTGTATATGCATAGTACTATTAACTACTTCTATTATATCTTTAACTATAATAAATAAGGGTAAGAGATCATCATCATCGTCAATTCATTATGGTATTCGTATAGCCTTCTATTCATAGAATGGAGCGGATATAATTTTAGCTTGTACTATTTCTTTGAGGCCTTACTTTCTTTTTTTTTTTGGTTTTGATCTTGATGTAATTTAGTCTCTCTTCAAACTCAGAATCACTGCATATTTGTTTAATCACAATATCTGCTTCTTTGAAACCGGATTCAATTCTGGCTGTTTCTATGATTTTTGGAGGTATCTTTTTTCCAGTGATAATACCATCATGTTCATTCCTGTAGACGGGGATATTGGATTTTGAGCAGAGAACAGTTAAGCGGTGTATGAAAAGGGCTTCCTGGCCTTGTAGCATGAATGCGGCTAATTTTCTCTTGCAGTTTGCATAGTGATCATTGCTTTTCTTGCCAGTATCATTAACCAAAGAGTTTTCAGGGTCTTCTTTTTTACCTATAGAATAATCCCTAAATATCATCCCACAGGCATTCTTCCATCTCAAGCAGTCGTTATACATGCTAATGTGTTGTTTGATGGGGTCTGAGAATAAAGTCTCTCTCCATTCTCTAGTGGCTTTCCTGAGGTCTGCTGTGACTGAAAGAAACCGCTTGTGAATTACATTTGCCCTGATTCTATCAATGCCTAACTGTGACGCTATTGTTTTGTAAATAGCACCTTTTTTGTTTGGTGCTTCAGCCCCCATTATTAATGCGTAAAAACATTCTTTCCATAGGTCTACTGTGATACCTGTTTTATCGGCATATATATTTTTAGCATCTTTTCTTTCTAAATATTTCTGCAACCAACCGCACTTAATGCGATACTTTTCCATTTCCTGCTTTAGAATGAAGCCCTGAGAGCTCTTTATATCATAATTGTATACCGGTATATTTACAATACTCACATACTTCATGGCCCTCGAAGCGCTTTGAAACCCCCCTCCTATTTCAAATAATCTTCCGCTTTTCTGAGATCTGTAAGAAGCTTTTACCAAATAAATTGGATGGCCATTTTTCTTGATTTTGCCTGTTTTAGTTGGGGTGTTAGCTAATATGGTTGTGAGGCTGGACAGATCACTATAATATCTACCCCTATGTGTTTTGAACTCTTTTAGGTGTTTTTTATAGCATCTGCCTGATTTACATTTTTTAGTTCTTTTTTCAAATAGATCCTTTTCATGATCGTATTTCCTTTTCATCCTCTTGACCCATTTTTTGGCGTTTTGAAGGTCAATCGGGCCTGGTTGTATGGACTTAATACTTTCTTTTATTATTGATGGAATATTGAAATTTTTGGTGCCATGAGATAATTGATAACGGTTTGATTTTGTCTCAACTTTTTTCCCTGTCATGAGATTTACAAAATCAAGGCCTTCTACAGAAGTATTCGGGTCCAATATACAATCCATTTTTTTAACAAAGGAATCGAATATGTTATTTGGGATGCGAAATTCCCGGCTTACATGATTCTTGATGCTGTGGGGCAAAATTTCTAATAATTTATGTTTTTTTAATATATTCCAGTTAAAATCCCGTCCAAAATTCTTATCAATTAATCTGCTGTAGATAGGCACAAAATAATCTTTTTCAGGGTTTTTAATTAACTCTTTGCTATTGAGATACATATTCGCCAAAATGTGAGATATGAATTTGTGGTACTTTCTACGCTTCTTCTGATCTTTAGCGCCCTTCGTGAGGGACCAGACATAATCGTAAACTATTTTTGGGGCCTTGTATATTTTCAGGATGTATCCTTTGCCATGGTAGGGCTTTGTTTTTTCTTCGATCGACATATTATTTCCTCCACGAATGATTAATTGTTGATTACATTTTTTCAGCAGAAAGATACCAGTTGATATGTTTAAAGTGAAAAGTCCAAATTTTAGATATGTCCAAATTTTGGACTTTTCATTTGTCATGGTATTACTTGGGCTTCATTCATTCAATTTAACAACCGGGATACTTGGACTGATTTACCCAAACAACCGTAAATCGTCATTTATCTCCGGCATTTGGTCCCATATTTTCCCCCGCAATAGACGTCCTGCCTTTTTCTTGTTTGTGCCACCCCATTGTTTGAAGAAAAAAGGGATATCATGCTTCACACACTGATTTTTAATATTTATTACCCACTTTTCTTCCATCGGTCTGGCACCGGGGCCGGACTCGCCACCAACGATAACCCAATCAATACCGGATAAATCCATTTTCCGCATTGGCCCTAATAGTGGTTCAATTGAAAGGAATCTGATAATGGCTGGGACTTCTCTCAATCTGTCAATCCTCTTAATGAGATTATTGTTTTCAACAGATACACCAACCCAGATGTTGTCAGTCCATTTAAGGCGATCCTTGAGTTTGAGCAGTCGTTTTGATCTTTTGGTTAGGACTTGAAATGTGTGCCAATGGGCTTTGTTCATAATGGTAAAAACAGATTTAATGAAAGACTCAGGTACATCTTTGTGGAAAAGGTCACCCATAGAACAAACAAATATCGTTTTAGGTTTTTTCCATTTTAATGGCATGTTTAATAGGTCGGAGTGGCAGGTCACTTCAAAACCATTTTTATACCTTTTTTGTTTTTCCATGGTTTTTAATCTCAATGCCATTCTTTCCGCGTAGCAGTTATCACAACCGGAGCTAAGTTTGGTGCAGCCAGTGACTGGATTCCATGTAATACCTGTCCATTCAATTTTGCTCATGTTCATTCTCCTATATAAATATTGCAGCAGATAAAATTTGACTTTACTGGTTAAACGATATTATTTATTTGAACTATGAGGGGTGGGACACCTACCGGACGAAGGCACCCCACTCCACAAAATAAACGACAAATTTGACGGTTTTTTCAAACGTCATTTTCACCTGGTAGATCGTGATCCCGTGCGAACTCATTTTTATAAATCGTCTTGAGTTGTTTCAAATGTGCAAAAAGGTTTTTGATTGTTTCGTAATCTAAATCACCAAAATCATTTAATTCAATAATCTTGTGTTTTTTATTCAAAATAAAATCTAAGTTCTTCACAAGTTTTTTTGCAGCACGATTTGTTGAACTAACCAAGTCGTCAGAATTAATTTTTCCTTCCTTTTTCAATGCTTTTTTATTCAGACGCTGCATACTCCGTTGTACCTTTCTTTTTTCTTTCATTTGCCTTTCCTCTTTTGAAATTTTAACATCGTCGTCGTACCAACCAGAGGTTGATTTAGCTAGTCCCTTTATTATTTCTTTAAAAACTTTTTTAAAGTTGCTGATTAACACACCACTAGTTAGAATCATCTCAAATTCTGGTGCGCTACTCAATTCTTTGAGTGTATCCTTGATGGAAACTTCTGCTGTTTTACAAAAACCAATAAAATCTTCTAAATCAGTTATGGGTATTAATGATAAAGCAGGGAATTCTTTCATGTCGATCTTCAGGGCAAGCCTCATATAACGTTGAGCTGTTCTTTCATCTATGTAGGGAAAATTAGTACGTCGATATTTCCCCCATTTTCCCCCAAGTTTTTTCTTTAATTTTTTTAACTGATTTAAAGTATCTCCCAATTTCCAAGCATACTTTGTTGAAGTCGACAATGATTCTTCATGCTTTAAATAAAAAGGTTCAATTTTCTTTTTAATGGTTTTCATTTCTTTTCTAATCTTTTTTGCTTCATCCGTTGTTAATTTTGCTTTTTGCTTTTTTTTTTTGCTGGCCATGATTTTGCTCCTTTGTTAATAATGTATTGTTTTGTACTAACGGATATTCATCTTTGATTGGTCTCTTGGTGTTTTGTTGTTTCGATTTGGTCTTTTTAATATAATTGAAAGAATCAACCCAAAGTTTATACCTGGTTTCTTTTTCGCTCTTTGGTAGCGGTAAAAAATTTACCCGAATTTTCCAATTATATTTTTTCATTTAAATCTCTTTTAAGTTTGTGTTGAACTTAATAAGGATGTTTTGCAGATGGCATGCCAAAAGATTTTAAATAGATAAAAATACAACAAATTACTGAAATTAAAGAGTTTTTAAATATTTGAAATTTTTTATTTGCTTGAAAATATTTAAAATATGTACTATTTAGTTTAGGTACATGTATTAAATAATTCATTTTTTTTGGGGAATATTAAAATTGAACTTAAGAGTTAGGTTAATGGGGAGGGGAGTATGAATATTGAAAAAGGTAATATATTGAATGAAAGTGATTTTGTATTTTTCACAAAATGCATGACAAAAGCCAAAGATTGTAAATTAGATGAATATAGCAGTTTTTTATCTGAAGTTTTAAAAAATTACGATGTATTTAATTGCCCGTTGGAGGACTTTCTTGAGAAGACTGATGATAAGGAATCTATCTCCATTCCTGCTGTTTTAGCTTTAAAAAAAATGTTTAAAAATATAATTAATAACAAAGAAATTAAACACAATGATTCAATTTATGGAGAGTATATTTTGTATCTTGAAAATCAAGGCAAAAGGTTTTCAGAATACTTTAAAAGCCTCGGTTCCAAAGAAGAACAATATAACATGCGAGAAGCGGGAATAATTGTTTATACAGATTTATTATCTATATACACTCTTCAGAAAGATAATATAAATTTTTCAAGGGTTTTTAAAACTATTTGTTTTCAAACCAGAAAAGTTAAATCAGCTGTTAAAAAAAACAAAATAACAATATCCGATGAATCTATTTTGGATAATTCGATTTCATCTTTAACAAAGTACATTGTTCAAAATATCAATATGTATGTTAACAACCCCTTGTTACAGAAAAGTATTGAAAAAGCTGTTATGTATGCAGATGACAGTGATCCTTGCCTTTTAATTGGTGCAACAGGAACGGGAAAGGAGTTACTCGTTCGTTTAATAAAAGAGTTTAGTCCTTCATATGGGCAATCTTTCAGAGCGGTTAACTGTGCGGGAATAACTGAAAGTTTGTTTGATTCGGAGATTAATGGTGCGGTGAGAGGGGCGGGAAGCAATTCATCAGAAAGATTAGGTGTTTTTTTATCAGCATGCTCAAACAATAGAGATAGTAAAGTCGGATATGGTATTAGTAAAACTGGAAAAATCATTTTTGAAAGCGGAAGACAAGACAATAAACCACCTACAAAAGAAGACTTAAAAGAAGCCCGTGGGATAGTTTTCTTGGATGAAATTAATTCGTTACCTTTGTATCAGCAGGCTAAAATTTTAAGAATCATACAGGAAAAAGAGGTTGAAGTCGTTGGGGCAGATCAACCCATAAAAGTTGATGTGAAAATAATTTGTGCGGCTAACGAAATTAATGATATTAGAAATCCAGGCAAGTTTCGACCTGATCTATTTTATCGAATTAGTGTTGGCATAATTGAACTTCCAACTTTAGTTGATATGAAAGATTCAATATTAGATTTTGCAGAATATAAAATTGAGGAAATTTGCATTAAGTTGGGATATAAAAAAAAATTTACACTTTCAGACAAAGCTAAGAAAAAATTAAAAAAGCATAATTGGCCTGGGAATCATAGAGAATTGGAAAATGTTCTTTCCCGTGCCATTAAAGATGTAAAATTTAAAGGTGAGAAAACGATCAAAATTCAAAATTTAGATTTTTTTCATTCTCCTTCAAAGAAGAGGGATTTAGGAAGTATCTTTTTTGAAGGCAAAACCTTTAAGGATGTTGAAAACGAATATTATTTATATCTAAAACGTAAATCAAAAGGGAATAAATCAAAAATGCAACAAATAGGAGGATACTCCTGTCGTACACCGGTTTATACACTAATTCAAAAATATGATTCTTAATTTTTTTAAGCTATTTGTCATTTTTTTTTAGCCAAGCATTAACTCTATCCTTATACTCAGGTATTGGCTTGGCTTCCATACGTTCCCATTTACCGATAGAAGCGGGGTCAACTTTAAGTTTATCTGCCAGTTGTGGTATGGTTAAAAAACTCTGCATCCTTGCAGCCCGTAACCTATCACCAAAAGTATTCTGTTGTTTAGGATACGACGGGTTGTTCTGAAAAAATAATTTCCACAGATCTTCTTCCGATATTAAGCCATTAATATGGGGTTTTAAAAATTCCGATAACCTTTTCAAAAAGGGAGTTTTGGGTTGGCTTCTTCCAACTTCCCAGTTGGTGATGCTACACTCATCGACACCCAGTTCTTTGCCTAGTTGTTTAACCTCCAAATTCAAATCTATCCTGGTTTTTCTGATCAAATCACCCAGAGAATTGATCTCAGCGGGATAACTTGGTTTGTAAACATTCCTTGGAATTTCTTTTGTAATCTGGTAGTTAGGGTAGTATGTTATCATTGATGAAAAGTTGCGATTGTGTACCACAGGCTTGTCCCTGCGGATATTTATCCGACCCAGGGGGACGGTGCACCTGCACCCGGCCCCAGGTACAGAAATACAGATCAAAAATATCCGGGCCGCTCCTGGACAGAATTGATATCCAGATTGAAGTGCCCAGGGTTGAGTATAAAGATCTTGCCGCCGGAACCAGGGGTGAACCCTCTTTGTGTATAAAAAAAAGGGTCAATAAGGCCCGAAAGATTCAGGAAAAAAGATTGAAAAAAACCGCTTTGTTCAGCAATGCGAGATTGCACAGCCGCCACTTGAAAGTGTTTTGTCAACTGGATGGTCCATGTGAGAAACTCCTTGAACAAGCCGTTGACGTGCTTGGGTTCTCTGCCCGGGCCTGCCATTCCGTCATACGGGTGGGAAGGACCATTGCAGACCTGGAAAATGGTTCCAAAATCCAACGGCACCATCTGGCTGAAGCCATTCAGTTCAGAAGTTTTGACAGGGGCTTTGCACAATCGTGTTAAAAAAAGGATCGAAAGATGACCGGTTATTTTTGGCAGCAGTGTTTACATTCAGCATCTACTATTTATAATACCCAGTTAAAGGGATGTAATTAACTCAACTTTTGGACGTTAGTTTTAATCGACGGGGTCAGGCTTTTTTTATTGTACTTTTTATCACGATTTCATAACCAGACGGGTAAAAAGTGCCATAAGGAAAGCCTGACCCCATGTAAAAATGACCAACTCCGAAAGTTGAGTAATTAAGATTTGTTCAGAATAATCTCCAGGGTAAAAGAAGATTAAATTATGATTAAAAAAGATATTTTTAATAAAAATGTCAAAGCGCAGTTTCAAGCGTCGGCAAAAGACAGGATATACCGGTTTATCATGGCGGATGGAACCATCCGGGGGGCGGTTGTTCATACCACCCGGATGGTGAATGAAATGAGGGCCAATCATAACTTGGGTCCCCTGGAAACACTGGTGCTGGGTCAGGCCTATATTGCAGCCAGCCTTCTGTGTGCAAGCCTGAAAGATAAAAATGACAGGATCAGTATCCACATCCAGTGTTCAGGGCCGATGAAAGGACTGGATGTTGAATCCAATTCCTTTGGGGAAGTCAGGGGATACCTTAAAACAAAATCGATCCAGGTCACCTCTCCTGAACAGATCAACTATTTGTCAACGCTTTTTGGTGCCGGTTTTCTTACGGTAACAAAATATCTTGAAAATGCACCCACCCCTTATTCCGGTCAGGTGGCCCTTGAGCATGGCAGCATTGCCGAGGATCTGGCCAATTATTTTCTTGTCTCTGAACAGATCCCCACCGGGTTCAAGTTAAGTGTGTATTTTGATGATCAAGAACGGGTTAAAGGGGCCGGGGGTATTTTCCTCCAGGCACTTCCGGGAGCAGATGCATCCCATCTGGCTGAAGCAGAAAAAAAGATTCAGCGCATCAATTCTTTGGGGGAATTGTTTGCCAAAGGGGAGTCACCCGAAGAGATTATTCGCAAGGAATTTTCAAGTCTTGCACCCCAATTCTTAAGCAGCAGCAGGGTGGAATTTTTTTGCAGATGTTCAAAAGAGAGAATGGAGGGGTATTTAAAAAATCTGTCCAAAACCGAAAAAAAGGATATGATGGCAAATGGCCCCTTTCCTGTTGTGGTAAACTGTCATCATTGTAATTCAGTATATCATTTCAGTAAAGATGAGTTGGCAATGCTTGAACAATAAGTGCGATTAAAAAAGGCGGGCATACCCAAACCGTCTTGACCTTTTTGACAATAAATTAAAATAATAGAATAAAAGGGGGTCATCATGTGTAATCATTGTAGTGATCATACTCACTCGCATCATCCGGAGATTGTTCAGCTGATGTCGGTTCAGAAAAACCTGTATGCGGTCTATCATACAACGGAAGCCCTTGACTTTGCTGTTGAAACAGGGAAAGGCAATATCAGCCTGATCCCGGTGCTGTTTATGGGGCTGATCAGACACGGGGAAAAAACCATGGTGGAGGGGTTTTTTGCCTCCACTTCCATTAACTCATGCGAAGACGTTGACGGGTTTAAAGGATATGCCGCATCCCTTGAAGATGCTGAAAAGTTATATGCTTAAATAATGGTGAACCACGCTTCCCTTGAGGAGAGCCGATGCATAAAATATTGAATGATAAATCCGGTGTAAAAATCATGCTCCCGGGAAACGAAGCCATTGAAAGGGGTGCCAGGCGGCACAAAACCAATGACACAAAATATTAAAAAAATTCAAGTGATGAATGGTCCCAATTTGAATATGCTGGGTAAACGGGAACCGGCAATCTATGGCTCCCTGACCCTTGATCAGATCAATACGGATCTTGCCCGACAGGCGGTGCCATTGGGAATGGCACTTGGGTTTTTCCAGTCCAACCATGAAGGGGCAATGGTGGATAAAATTCATGACATGTTCGAGGAAGAAATTGCCGGTATTATCATTAATCCGGGAGCATTAACCCACACCAGCGTTGCATTGAGAGATGCCCTGCTGTTAATGTCCTGCCCGATTATTGAGATTCACTTGTCCAATATTTACAAGAGAGAAGCCTTCCGGCACACATCATTACTGGCGGATATTGTTGCCGGCCAGATTACCGGGTTTGGTCATTATGGGTATACCATGGCTGTAATGGCCATGGCAGTAATGATCAATGACGACTGACCTTCTCATTTTGTGTGCCACACCCGGTGAGGCCGCTCAATTCCTGGATTGATGTTCGGTCTGCATCCAATTTTGTGGGAGAAAGGGATATGGCAAAATGGGATATGGATCGGGCAACAGCCTCTTTGGGCTTGATATGTGCCTGGATTTAACCCCTTGGTGGATTGGAGATTGAATGCAATTTATTGATTCCCATTGCCATCTGCATGATTCAAGGATTCTTTCCGGTATCCCCGGGATTTTGGATCGCGCAAACAAAGCAAATGTCCGGTACATGGTGTCCTGTGCCACTAAAGAAACCAATTTTGAATTAACGGCAACCCTGTCCCGGCAATATCCTTCCATTCTGCCCTGTTTCGGGGTCCATCCCTGGTGTGTGGACTCCCTGTCCGAACACTGGAAAGAGCAATTGGAGCACTATCTTTTGACCTATCCATCCGGTATCGGTGAAACCGGGTTGGATTTTACGGATAAAACCGCTGACCGGGATCTGCAGATCAAGGTGTTTGAGCATCATCTTGTTCTGGCAAGAGAATTGGAACGTCCCATTAACATCCATATCCGGAACGCCTGGGACACCTTTATCCATGTTCTTAAAAAATATGGAACGTTCAAGGTACCGGGAATAATCCATTCGTATTCCGGATCAGCGGATATGGTTCCGATTTTTGAAAAAAAGGGACTGTATGTCTCTTTTTCAGGGTCTGTGACAAATCCCGGGGCCAAACGAGTCATCAATGCCTTGAAACGGGTGTCTAAAGATCGGTTTGTTCTGGAAACAGATGCGCCGGATATCTATCCCTGTCTGGCGGTGCCGACGGTTTCCCGGCTCAATGAACCCGGGAATTTACCGGCCATCGCCCGGATAGCCGCCAGCAGGATCGGCAGGGAGTATGAAGCGTTTTCCCGGCATGCATATGAGAACAGTTTGACGTTATTTCATCCCCTGGTGCAGGGGAAAAAGGACGGGTAATGGATCAGTTCGTTCGAACAGAACAGCTCCTCGGAGCACAGAACATGGAAAAAATAAAAAACGCATCTGTGGCAGTTTTTGGCCTGGGAGCCGTGGGGTCATTTGCACTGGAAGCCCTCGCCCGAACAGGAATTGGAAATTTAAGGCTAATTGATTTTGATACGGTGGATGTATCCAATATCAACCGGCAGCTGCTGGCATACCATTCTACCATTGGCAGAGAAAAAGCAGTGCTTGCCTATGAACGGGTGAAGGACATCAATCCGTCCTGCAAGGTAGAGATCCATAGTTCATTTGTAAATGCCCAGAGCCTTGAGGATCTTTTGTCCGAAGATAGTGATGTGGTGGTAGATGCCATAGATGGCCTTAATTCAAAGATAAATCTACTGGTGGGCGCAAAGCAACTGAACCTTTCCGTGGTTTCCAGTATGGGGGCTGGCGGAAAAACGGATATTTCCATGATACGAACCGGAGATATCAGTGAGACGTGCGTGTGTCCCCTGGCAAGGGTGGTCCGGCAGCGGCTTCACCGGCGAGGACTTTACCAGGGGATCAGAGCCGTCTATTCCATTGAAAAACCCTTAAACAAACAAGCCTTTCGACCTGAAGATGCAGTAGCTGCCCTACCGGACCATGGCCGGCCAAGACCCCCCATTGGAACTGTCTCCTGGGTGCCGGGAGTGTTTGGCCTGACCATTGCCAGCGAGGTGATCCATATGATTATTCAGCGCCCTCAACCGCCTCATCCCGGAGAACCCGTCTAAGGACCTTTCCCACATTGGAAACAGGGATTTCATCTCTGAACTCAATGATTTTCGGTCGCTTATACCCGGCCATGTTTTCTTTGCAAAAAGCGGCCATTGATTCTTCTGTAGCTGTTTCTCCTTCTTTCAATTTGATAAAGGCCTTTACTTTTTCTCCGCTTTTTTCATCAGGCACTCCCACCACAGCGGTCAGCTCAACCTTGGGATGGGTGTACAGAATATCTTCCACTTCCCTGGGATAGACATTGAAACCGCCGACAATGATCATGTCTTTTTTCCGGTCGGTGATGGTGATATATCCATTTGGATCAATATTGCCAATATCCCCTGTAAGAAAATAACGGTTGCCGTCAATGTGGACAAAGACCTCCTCATTGGCATCCGGTCTTTTCCAATACCCTTTCATTACCTGGGGACCGCAAATGGCTACCTCACCTTCTTCACCCTGGGGCACTTCCCTTGAGGGATCTTCAATATCAAGGATTTTTATATCGGTACCGGGCAAGGGGAATCCAATGGAACCGATTTTCCGGGTCTGCTTGAACGTGGGGTTTACACTGGCCACAGGGGCGGTTTCCGTTAATCCATAGCCTTCAAAAATAATGGACCCTGTCTTGTCCTCAAATTGTTTGCAGACTTCAGGGGGAAGGGGGGCACCACCTGAAAAACAGCCGATGAGTGAAGACAAGTCATATTGATTGATCAGCGCATGATTGGTAAATGCAACAAAGATGGTGGGAACCGCCGGCATAAAGGTGGGTTTGTATTTTTGCACCGCTTTGAGGACCTCGGTAAAAGGCGGTTTGCCGGCCCGGGGATCTGGGATACAGATCAATTTGGCGGCCAGCTTGGAAGACAGCAGCAGGGCCACCGTAATACCAAAACTATGGTACCAGGGCAACACCCCCAGAAAAGAGTGAAACCCCTCCTGATACATACTTTCCGCGGTCTTGCCTTCCCCATGAACAAATCGGGCATATTCAATGATGGCCATGACATCATAGGTGAAATTGGTATGGGTCAGTTCCGCACCCTTGGGCAAACCGGTTGTTCCACCGGTATACAGCATGACCGCGGTATCTTCTTCCGGGTTTATGGTGATGGAAGGGGGGGTGGGCCGGGAGGCGGCAACAATGTCGTCAAACATTAAATGGGCAGGGGCAATGTTGTCAGCCCGGGGGATTTTGCCCAGCAGTCCACCTAAAAAGGCCTTGAATTTCGGCAGATAGGATTTAATATTGCACACGATAACCGTATCAACTGCCGTTCCTTCAATGGCTTTTACCGTGCTGGGATAGAACACGGGATGATCCATGCAGAACACCATCTTTGACTGGGAATCGGTTAATTGCTGGTTGAGCTCGGAAGCGGTGTAAACCGGATTACAGTTGACGGCAACCGCACCCGCCTTTAGAATGCCGAAAAGAATTTCAGGGAACTGGGGCAGGTTGGGAAGAAATATGGCGACCTTATCTCCTTTTCCAATGCCTTTGCCTGCCAGAAAATTGGCAATCCTGTCAGCGGTATCTTTTACCTGGGCAAAGGTTTTTGAAGCACCATTAAATATGGTGTAGGGAAGATTGGGATAATTTTTGGCAGAATCATCCAGAAATTTAAACACAGGGAACTTGTAATCCGTGCACGTATGCCCTACGCCTTCCGGCCAAAAAGGGGTCTTCCATACCGAGTCTGTCATTGTTGCTTCTCCTTTTGTTTAAGGTGTCCTGTCAAAAATGAGTCCGGTGTAGCTGAAGTCTTGTATTAACCGATTAAACCACGTAAACATAGTTATACATAACTCTATTCAAGATTGGAAAGCTTTTTTTTGTTTGATATGGGATATGAAATCAATGGCTTATTTTTAAACAGCAGGGATGTCATCCCCATCCTGGGGACCGTCAGAAGAAAAAGCGAGGGGCGTATGCAGATTCAATGGATCTCAAAACCATTCAGCCGGCTGGGTGTGGGGGAACTGTATGAGGTTTTAAAACTCCGGGTAGATGTGTTTGTGGTGGAACAGAATTGCCCTTATCCTGAGCTTGACGGCAAAGACAGTCATCCCCAGACCCTTCATTTCATGGGCTGGAACAAGGCAGATGGGACACTTGCCGCCTACCTGAGAATTCTGCCGCCGGGACTAAAATTTAAACAGGTGACCATTGGCCGGTTTGTTGTGGCAAAAGCATTCCGAAGACAGAGAATCGGAAATAGCATGCTTGAGCGGGCGCTTGACCGGATAAAGGATGCCTGGCCCAGTGAAACTGTCAAGATAAGCGCCCAGGTGTATTTGAAAAATTTTTATGAATCTCATGGATTTGAGGCCATATCCGAGCGCTATGTTGAGGATGGCATCCCGCACATCGATATGATCCTTTTGAAATGATACAGTTCCCAGTTCCGGGGACACCATATTAAATTCCAACAAACCAACCGCACGGATCAAGCCACTGATTTTAGTGTTCTTTTTATGCAGCGGAAAAAGAAAAAAATGAAACCACCTGAATTCTATAAAATGAGAGTTGCTGGGGCTCATAGAAAAAGCTGACGGTCTGATTCAAAGGTCACCTGTTTAGCGGATAGGGGATCCCGGAATTGGATTTTTCTGGCCAGGAGTTGAAGCGGTGCTAAGAAATTTCTTTTTTCCTCGGGTAAAAGCCGTGGGTAATATCTGTCGTTGAGGATGGGAAATCCCAGTTCACTGAGATGCAGTCGCAGTTGATGTTTTTTGCCGGTGACCGGAGATAGTTGAAAAAGCGCCCTGTTTCCCTTTGATCCCAGAAGACATATATTTGAAACAGCATTGGGTTTGCCTGGCACTGTTTTCATCCTGAACCACGGCTCCCCCCGGACAATCCTGTTTTCAACCGTCCATGCGGTTTTCTCCTGGACCCGGGGATATTTTGTCACAGCGGTATAGTTTTTTTTTACCTCTCCGTTCATGAACAATTCCTGGTAACGGCCCCTGGTTTTTGGGTTCATTGAAAATAAAACAAGTCCTGCCGTTTCCCGGTCGATCCTGTTGATGGGCGAAAGGTTTCTGTTGCCGGTTCTTTTTTTTAAACGGTGAAGCAGACACTCGTTCACATAAGGTCCCCCCGGGGTCACCGGTAGAAAATGCGGCTTGCAGGCCACCAGCAGCTCCTCATTACAGAAGATGATTTTTTCCGTAAAGGGAATGATGCATTCTGCTGTCACTTCTCGGAAATAATGGAGTTTTATCAGGGGAACATAGGCCGTGTCCGGAAAGATCCGCTGGCCTTTCTCGTTCAGGACTTTTCCGGAGCAGAGCCTGGCTTTCCAGATGTCCCTGTCAATGCGGGGGAACCGTTGGGCTAAGAAATCCAGGATCGAGGGATAGGGCTTTTCCATCTTCGGCAGGACGACGGTAGAGTGATATTCAGACATTCCCATTGTTGAAATCCTTTCGCCAAAAAAATTCGTTTCCCATGTAAGGACCGCAAATTTTGCTCACCTTATTTCATCTGCGGTCCTAAGCTTCGGTGGAAATCATACCAAACCCCGGGCCTGATGCCAACCTGATAAACTTCTCATTTTGTTGTTGACACACAAACCCGATCCCATATAGATTGGCTCAAGGAAATGAATTTCTTATCTCTCCCCCAAATTGACGTGACGCTGGAAAAAAACAGTCATCCCTGACGATTCGCTGGTCCCCATTAACCCTGAGCTTTCGGAAAAAAAGCAGTTTATTATTTCAATGATCTTTCGTGAGGATTTTGCCATGTCTCTTTTTCCCAAGGCAACGATTACAGGCCTGCTGACAGGTGTTTTGGGATTGATATTCAGCATCTTGCCCGTGGGGATTGGCCTTGAGGAAAATATTGGTTTAGACCTGTTGTTCAAGCTCAGGGGGGTAAGAAAAGCCCCCCCTGACGTTCTGATCGTTGCCATGGACAATTTGTCTGTCAAAACCCTCCACTTGCCGTTTCAACTCCATAAGTGGCCGCGTTCTTTACATACCGGCCTAACCGAATATTTGAGCAAAGAGGGTGCAGCAGTGATTGTGTTTGATATCAATTTCAGTGAGCCGCTTTCAAACAAAACGGATCAATTGTTTGCCAACGCCATTCAAAACGCTCGAAATGTTGTTTTGTGCGAATACCTTAAAAAAGAGATCATTTCCCTGACGGACGAAAAGGGCGCCTCAAAAGGACATCTGAATATAGAGAAACGGGTACCACCGATTGACCTGCTTGCCCGATCCGCGGTTGCCCTGGCACCATTTCCCTTACCCAAAGTCCCCATAAGGGTAAGCCAGTACTGGACGTTCAAGACCAGTGCCGGAGAGATGCCGACATTGCCGGTTGTGGGGTTTCAAATTTTTGCATTGGATGTGTATCGTGAATTTATCCAACTTTTAGAAACCGTTGTTCCCGTCAAAGCCCGGGAACTGCCTTATGATAAAAATCAGATCATTACGGATAAAAAGATGGAAATCCTCATTCAGTCGCTGAGGGATATTTTCAAGGCGGACCCATCCATTGCACCCCAAATGCTGGCAGCAGCCCAGACCGCAAAACCGGCATCGAATATCATTGAAAAAAATCAAGTTCTCAAATCCCTCATAAAAATGTATCAAGGCCCTGACAGTCGCTATTTGAATTTTTATGGTCCCCCCGGAACCATTCCCACGGTTTCCTATTGCCGGGTACTGCAGGATCAAACCCAATCGTCACCCCGTCAAAAGAAAATTGATTTTAACGGTAAAGCCGTGTTTGTGGGGTATTCGGAATGCTTGATGCCCGTGCATAAAGATGGGTTTCACACGTCTTTTTCCCAATCCAGCGGCATGGATATCAGTGGGGTTGAAATAACGGCCACGGCGTTTGCTAACCTGTTGGAAGATATGCCGGTGGTCCCCCTCCATTTTGCTGTGCAAAGTGTTTTTATTGTATTCTGGGGGGTGCTGCTGGGGATTGTTTGCTGTTTTTTTGCCACCCCTTTTTCCGCATTGGGGATGATGGGGGGAGGCATTGTTTACCTGGGGTATGCCCTGTATCAGTTTAGATCCAATGGTATCTGGTATCCATTGATGGTGCCCGTGTTCCTGCAACCCGCCATTGCTTTTTACAGTGCTGTTTTATGGAAGGTTGCGGATACAAATAAGGATCGTCAAAACATTAGAAAGGCATTTGGATATTATCTGCCCGATAAGGTGGTTGATCTAATGGTGAAAAACATCGCCAGGAAAGAGACCATCAATCAGATCGTTTATGGGACCTGCTTGTGTACCGATGCCGGACAATATACCGGTTTGTCTGAAACCATGGCCCCGGAGGATCTCCGGCAGGTCATGCATCAATATTATAAGGCCCTTTTTGAACCGGTAAAACAAAATGGGGGAATTGTCATAAACATTGTTGGTGATTCCATGCTGGCACTATGGGGAAAAGCACATCCTGATGTCGGTCTCAGGAGCAACGCCTGCCTGGCAGCCCTGGAGATCACTCATGCGGTAAATCGATTCAACCAATCCATTGAAAAAATACGACTTCCCACCCGTATGGGGTTGCATTATGGCGATATGACACTGGGGAATGTTGGCGCCATGGGCCATTATGAGTATCGACCCACAGGTGACATTGTGAACACAGCATCAAGGATGGAAGGGCTTAATAAATATCTGGACACCGAGATATTGGTGACAGGAGATGTCATGGATCAATTAAAGGGGTTCCTTACAAGGGATCTGGGGCAATTTCTTTTGTCGGGAAAATCAAAGCCGGTTACAGTCTATGAACTCGTATGCCGCGGAGATGACGCCAGTGAGCAGCAACAAAACTTTTGCAGGCTTTTTTCCAAGGCCCTGAAGGCCTACAGGGAGCAATCCTGGGAAAAAGCCATGGATTTTTTCTATCAGACGATCAGGGCCCATAAACAGGACGGACCGTCACTCTTTTATATAAAGCGTGTTAACGCTTATATCGCCTCCCCCCCTGGTGATATGTGGGATGGCATTGTCCGCATGGATAAAAAATAAAGCAAGGAGGGTAAAATGAAACAACTCCGGGTTTGTTTATTGATGTGGGTAATATTGGTGAATATGGCAGCGGTTGTTTTAATTTCAAGTGCTGGTGCGTCAGAAATCTGTGAGGACTGGGTGACCAAAGTTGTCTCTGTTCAGGGGACGGTTGAAGCCAGGAGGGCAGATCAAAAGGTCTGGTTGCCGGTTCGATTGAACGATATCTTTTGTCCGGGTGACATGATTCGAACCCAGGAACGAAGCCGGGCTGCCATCGTACTTTTCAACGAATCAATCCTCCGTCTTGATGAGAGGACCACAATCATGATCAGCGGGTTGAAAAAAAAAGACCTTCCCCTGATTGATCTCATCAGGGGGGCGGTGCACTTCTTCAGCCGGATACGCCGGGGATTGAAAGTGACTACACCGTTTGTTAACGGGTTTGTGGAAGGCACTGAATTTTATGTGCGGGTCGAAACGGACCATACCTTTATTTCAATATTTGAAGGTCATGTCGCCACCGTCAATGATGCAGGACGTCTCTCCCTGTCAAAGGGACAATCCGCCATAGCCCGGTCAGGGACAGCACCAGCCCTTAGGATGGTTGCACAGCCGAGGGATGCGGTCCAATGGGCATTGTATTATCCTCCCATACTGGCATATCGTGCCATTGATTTCCCCGGCGGTTCAGCAGGCCATTGGCAGGCAATGGTTCGACACTCCCTGGCGTTTTACTGGAAAGGTGATCTGACCAGGGCATTTTTAAGCCTGGAATCAGCACCCGAGGGGATCCGTGATCCTCATTTTTTTATCTATCGGGCTGGATTACTGCTTTCCGTTGGACGGTTTGATGAAGCAGAGCTGGATATCGAAAAGGCTGCGAACCTTGATCCTGGAAACAGTCACATTTTTTCATTGACATCCATTATCGCTTTAACCCGGCATCAAAAACGCCAGGCCCGTGATCTGGCACAAAAAGCGGTTGAATTGGATGCTGAATCTGCAACGGCAAGAATTGCCTTGTCCTATGCCCAGCAGGCCGGTTTTGACCTCCAGGGTGCCTTGAGCAGCCTTCAAATCGCTGTGGCCCTGGATTCTGAAAATGCCTTGGCCTGGGCAAGACTGGCTGAACTGTTTTTGTCTGTGGGAGATCTGGATAAGGCTGTTGCATCCGCGCAAAAGGCGGTGGCCCTGAACCCCTTTCTGGAACGGACCCAAACGATTCTGGGGTTTGCGTATATATCCCGGATAAACACTGAAAAGGCAAAACAGGCGTTTAACAAGGCCATTGAACTTGACCCGGCAGCGCCGCTGCCCAGGTTAGGGCTTGGCCTGGCCATTATCCGGGAGGGAGATGTAAAGAAAGGCCGGGGTGAGATTGAAGTGGCCGCCAGCCTGGATCCCGGTAACGCCCTGATTCGCAGTTATCTGGGCAAGGCCTATTTTGAAGAAAAACGGGATGCCCTGGTCAGCGATCAGTTCGCCACCGCCAAAGCATTGGACCCGGATGACCCCACACCCTGGTATTATGATGCTATTTTTAAACAAACAGTGAACCGCCCGGTTGAAGCATTGCATGACCTTCAGACCTCCATTGAATTAAACGATAATCGTGCGGTATACCGCTCCCGTCTGTTGCTTGATGAGGATCTGGCCGCCCGCAGTGCCAGTCTCAGTCGAATATACAGCGATCTTAACTTCCAGCACCTGGCACTTGTTGAGGGATACAAATCCCTTCATACAGACCCGGCCAATTATTCTGCCCATCGATTTCTGGCAGATTCTTATTCTATTGTGCCCCGGCATGACATTGCCAGGGCCAGTGAATTGCTGCAATCTCAGCTGTTGCAGCCCGTTAACATCCTGCCGGTCAAGCCGGATCTGGCTGAGGGCAGTTTGTTTGTCATGGAAGAATCTGGTTCAGCAAATCCCTCCTTTAACGAGTTCAGCCAGATGTTTAATCGCAATCGCATGACCCTGAACGCCAGCAGTGTTGTGGGCGGGAACAGCACGTGGGCAGAGGAAATCGTGCCTTCCGGGGTGTGGGACAAGCTGTCGTTCAGCCTGGGACAATTCCATTATGAAACCAGGGGATTTCGGGAAAACAATGATCAGGATCAAAATATCTATAACGCATTTGCCCAGGTCAGCCTATCTCCCAAAACAAGCGTCCAGGCGGAATATCGATATACAGACCAGGAAAATGGGGACCTGTCCCTGCGCTTTGATCCTGATTTTTATTTAGCAACTCAAAGGAGAAACGAACAGACAGAGTCGATACGGCTGGGCTATCATCATGCGTTTACCCCCCAATCTCATTTTATCACCTCTTTAATATACCAGAACAAAGAAGAGGAAATGGTGATCCCGGAATTTTGGGTTGATATTTCAGAAGAGGAGGATGGTTTCATGGGGGAGATTCAGCATTTGTTTCGATCAGAACGATTCAATATTATCAATGGTGTTGGTTATTTCAGTGCCGATCGAAAAACCATAACCCCCCCTGAGATTACGGAAACCGATATCTATCATACAAATTTTTATACCTACTCATATCTCAATTATCCGGACCGTTTCACCTGGATCATCGGCGGCAGTGGGGATTTGCTTGAAGGTGCGATTGTGGATAACGATCAGTTTAATCCGAAATTCGGGATCATATGGAACCCTTCTCCGGCAACTACCTTTCGTGCAGCAGGATTCAGGACCTTGCAAAGAACATTGATATCCAGTCAGACGCTTGAACCCACTCAGGTGGCAGGTTTTAATCAGTTTTTCAATGATGGGGAGGGTACTGAAGCCTGGCGTTACGGTATGGCTGCCGATCAAAAATTCTATAGAGATCTCTATGGGGGTGCGGAACTGTCCCGGCGGGATATGACAGTGCCGTTTAACTATTATGCACCTTTTGCCGTTACCCCGGAAGTTCGAAAAGTAGACTGGAAAGAAAAACTGCTGCGTACGTATCTTTACTGGACACCGAAAAAATGGCTGGCCTTAAGTGCTGAATATCTTTACGAGAAACTTGAAAGGAAACTCGAGTTTTCTGGTGATGCTTATTTTACAGAGATCAAGAGCCATCGATTGCCCTTGGGGATAAGTTTTTTTCACCCCGCGGGTTTCAGCTTTTGGTTGAAAACAACCTATGTTTATCAGGACGGTCAGTTTCTTGATTTTTTTAACACCATTGTGCCGGGAGATGATCAATTCTGGATAGTGGATGCCGGAATCAGTTATCGTCTTCCCAAACGATCCGGTCTTATTACCCTAGAGGTAAAAAATTTGTTGGACAAAACATTTAACTTTGAAGACACAGACCCTTCAAATCAAAAATATAGTCCGGATCGCCTTATTGTAGCTAAAATAACAGTGTCATTTTAAGAATTTTTTAGAATGATTTATAAAAAGAAGGGGGGGTGATTGATATGGTATCAATGTCAAGGTGAACAATTAAAATAGAAAAACAGGCAAACCCGTTTAAACAACAGGTAAATTTTTATATCAAGAGGGGGTAGACATGGAAGAAGACCTGCAGGAAGAATATGTAGCTATTGTCATGGGAGTAAGGGATGGGGAATTTAAAGGTATATTCGAGTTTGATGGGATAGTTCGAATTGGTTCAGAAATCAAAGAGATTGAAAAAGAAGCGCTTCTTGAGAAACTTCCTTCTTTGGGGAATGTAAAGAAAATAGAGAACTTTATAACTTTTTATTCTCACTCAAGTCCGTTTTGTATCAGTTTTTATTTTAATGGAAGGTGGTATCAAAAATGTATAGCATAGAACTCTGTTTATTATTATAAGCCTTGACCTGGGGATCAGGGCAGGCAAAATTTTATATTGAAGCATCTCCTTGAGATTGGCCATTATGGTGGATAACAGGGGGGCTTTAGAAGATCAGCCCTTGACCACGGCCAGGGGCCGAAGGCGTGCCACAATTTTGGACAGGCCGGCGCCATGGACAATATCCACCACCTGGGAAATGTCCTTGTACGCGTCCGGCATTTCCTCGGCCAGTGTGGACCTGCCGGTCCATTTTACCAGAATCCCCCGGTCTTCCAGTTCTTGTTGAATGGAGCGGCCTTGGCTGGCCTTTCTGGCAGCCATGCGGCTCATGACCCGTCCGGCACCGTGACAGGTGGACCCAAAGGTTTCGTCCATGGCCCTTTGGGTCCCTGCCAGCACATAGGAGGCAGTGCCCATGTCACCCGGTATCAGGATGGGTTGTCCCACTTTCCGGTATTCTGGGCAAAGGGACGGGTGTCCCGGACCAAAGGATCGGGTGGCGCCCTTGCGGTGAACGCAAACGGTCTGGGTTTTTCCGTCAATGGTATGGGATTCTTTTTTGGCAATGTTATGGCACAGGTCATAGACCAGGCTCATGCCTAAGTTTCCGGGGCTGATGCCCAGCACGTCCATAAAGACAAGACTGGCCCTGTGCATGAGGATCTGACGGTTGGCCCAGGCATAATTGGCCGCACAGGCCATGGCGCTCAGGTAGTGTTGGCCCGGACCTGATTGAATCCTGGCCCAGGCAAGCTGCCGGTCCGGCAGGGTCAGTCCCCGTTTGTTCACCTGTTGGGTCATCATTGCCAGATGGTCGTCGCAGACCTGGTAACCCAATCCCCTTGAGCCGGTATGGAGCATCACCGTGACCTGGCCCTGGAACAAACCGTATGCCTTTGCTGCTTTGGGTTCAAAAATTTTTTCCACCACCCCCACTTCCAGGAAATGGTTTCCAGACCCCAGGGTGCCCAATTGCTTTTTCCCCCGTTCCAGGGCCCGCTTGCTCAAGTCTTTTGGGTCTGCCCCGGGCATGCACCCGCCCTCCTCGGTGTGTTCAATGTCTGAGGCCTGACCGAATCCCTGCTGCACCGCCCACAGGCTGCCTTTTTTCAGCACCTTTTTCTCGTCCGAATAGGAAAGGTTTAATGATCCTGTGGATCCGATACCCGAGGGAATTTCCCGGAACAGGGCGGAGATCAGTCGCCTGAGATGTGGTCGAACCTCTTTTTCTTCAAGAAACGTACGGGCCAGGCGCACCCCACAATTGATGTCATATCCAACGCCGCCGGGTGAAACGATACCGGTTTCCCAGTCAAATGCCGCAACACCGCCAATGGGGAACCCATAGCCCCCGTGAAAATCCGGCATGGCCATGGAGGCTTTTATAATCCCGGGCAGACATGCCACATTGCAAACCTGTTTAAAGGCCGCATCCTTGTTAATGTCCCCCAGTCCGGATTCGCTGGTATAGATGATTCCCGGTACGCGCATGGAACCGGTTCGGGGCAATAGCCATCGAAAATCGTCTATTTTTTTTAAGGACATGGCAGCCTCTTTTTTCAGGGGTGCCTGCAGTCAATCCTCAAAGATTGTCCTGCAGGGTGGGCGGTCAACTATCAAATATGATCCGGGCATTAATCTGCGGTGTGATCAACCCATTCGTATTGAACCCTTTTTTTTGTATTCCACCCGCACTTATAATTACAGATCAATTTTAATCAACCCGGCCATCACCTGAATGTTTCTTAAAGATTCGGTACGGTTGTCGTCTGTAAAAGCAGGCCAATTGTAAAATTTGACATAAACTATAAGATAGGAAAGGCGGTTGTGTCAAGTGATTCCGGGGCCTTGGATGTGCCTTCGGTTGCCGGCTGTTTTTTTCGTCTATGGCTGTCTGCCATGCACTGTTGATATGTAAAAAAGCACTTGGGACTCCCCTGTTTCAGGAAAATATTGGGCTTTTCATCTGATCTCTATTCATATATAATCATTTTTTTAATTACCATAAAAAGGAAGATGGATGCGCAGAATCATTGTCTTTATGTTCATGGCGGTTTTGATAATGCTGCCTTGCCAGGGGATTGGTGCGGTCATAGACTGGAAACAATTCAATGAGGGTATCCGGTTGGCACAGAAACAAGATAAAAAAATATTTTTACATTTCAGAACAGACTGGTGCGGCTATTGCGGCCAAATGGAACGTGTATCGTTTAAAGACAGCGCGGTCGTAAGGTTTTTAAATGAGAATTTTGTTTCTATCAAAGTGGATGGCGATAAGGAAAAATTCATTGCTGAAGCGTATAAGGTGACCGGATATCCGGATAACCGGTTTTTGGATGAAAAAAAGGAAGAGGCCTATCGGTTGCCTGGATTTGTTGATCCCATGACCCTCCTGTTTTTTCTGGAATATATACAAAGTGACAGCTTCAAAACAATGGATCCGATGCAGTATTATAAAACCAGATAATCAATCATATTGATGTTGACAGGACGCAGTGATATGGGGATGAAATTCAAAAATATCAAAATAAAAAAGGAAATGGTGTTTGGATGAAAAAAAAATATCAATACGGGCTGATCCTGTCGTTATGGATGGTGTTGTTTTTTATCGGCACGTCATTTGCTGAAGATATCTATGTGACCGGGATTACAAAAATTACCATGCGGACCGGCCCTGGTGTGAACCACAAAGTGATTGCCATGCTGAAATCCGGTACCAAACTTGCCATTATTCAATACCAGAAGGACTGGTCCCAGGTCAGCACTGACGAAGGAAAAACCGGCTGGGTGTTATCACGGTTCTTAACCCAGAAAGTACCGGATGCCCTTCTGGTTGAAACGCTGAAGAACGATAATCAGACCCTGATGTCAAAGTTAGAAACCATCCAAGCGAGAAACAAACAACTGACAATCAAAAATACTGCATTGATCCAGATAGAAGAAAAATATCAAAAACTGAAACAGGCATCTGCTGATTTTTTAAAGCTTGATGCAAAGTATAAAGAAATGATGCAGCAGTATGACACCCAGAAAGATCATATCAAGACCCTGGAGGATGAATTGAACAATGAGCCTAAACTTTGGTTTCTCATTGGGCCGGGTGTTTTTATTGTGGGCTTGTTTTTTGGTTTGAGTACGCGCAAAAAGAAAAGAAGCCGGCTGTTATGATTAAAAAAACAGATTTTTTAGTGATCGGCAGTGGCATTGCCGGCTTAAGTTATGCTTTGAAAGTGGCTGAATTTGGCAAGGTCACCGTCATTACCAAAAAAAATTCATAAAACCAATACCGCTCTGGCCCAGGGGGGCCGATATTATGGCTTGGTACCGACAAACAGGGTCACAATTCCAAAGGTCATTTGTTTGAACCGGACGTTCTCAAATCCAGCCTGCTGCATGAGTTTCGAAAAGTCAACAGGCGAGGGAAAGTTTAGCACAGAGTCGGGTAAATACGTGTAGGCCTTAAGGTCTTTTGAAAAAAAGGAACCGATTATCGGCAGAATCTTTTGAAAATAGAGAAGATATAAAGAACGGAAAATCCCTTTTTCCGGTGTGGTCAATTCAAGGACAGCCAGACGACCTCCCCCCTTTAAAACCGTCAGGAATGCAGTAAGGGCCCGTTGCCGATTCATGATATTCCGGATGCCGAAAGCAATAAAGACAGCATCAAATAAGTGCTGTTGGAACGGCAGATGCAATGCATCTGCCGTTAAAAGGGCAATATTTTTCCGGCGCTTGTGTAGGAGTTTATGTTTTCCAAGTTTCAGCATACCAAAAGAGAAATCAAGCCCAAAAATATGGGCCTGTTCGTTTAACTGAGAACTGATTTCCAACGCCACATCACAGGTTCCACAGGCCACATCCAGAACCCGGCTGCCGTTTTGAAGGGTCGCGGCCTTTACCATCTGGGTTCGCCAGACCGTATCCTGCCGCAGGCTCAAAAGGCGGTTCAAAAAATCGTATTTCGGTGCAATACGGTCAAACATGTCTTTGACAAAATCAAGTTCGTTATTCATTGTTGACAACCTGGATTTCTGATTTATTTTATCTGCTTGCCAGGGCAGGTAAAAAAAAATATCACAATAAAGAGAAGATTACAACAGAACGGTTGGGACCCATATGACAGAAAAACGTGATTATTATGAAATACTTGGTGTTGCCAAGGATGTTTCAAAGCAGGAATTGAAGAAAGCATACCGTAAGCTTGCCATACAATATCATCCGGATAAGAATCCGGATGATAGTGTGTCCGAAGATAAATTTAAAGAAGCGTCTGAGGCTTATGAAGTTTTAAGTGATGACAGCAAGCGCCAGATTTATGATCAATTCGGACACAGGGGACTTGAGGGTGCCGGTCACTCCGGTCCGAACGGGTTTGAGGATATTTTTTCGAGCTTTGGTGATATTTTTGAAGATTTCTTTGGCTTTGGTTCGGGAGGCGGCCGGGGAAGCAGGGTTCAGAGAGGGTCTGACCTCAGGTACAACATGACCATAGATTTTATGGAGGCGGCCTTTGGTACTGAAAAAACCATTTCCATTCCAAAACTGGAAACCTGTAAGGCGTGCCATGGCTCAGGATGTGAGCAAGGGACAAGCCCGGAGACCTGCTCCCAGTGTCATGGATCAGGACAGTTTATTCAGAGCCAGGGTTTTTTTAAGGTAAAAACCACCTGTCCGTATTGTAAGGGCAAAGGAACCATTATTTCGAATCCCTGTGGAAAATGCCGGGGGGCCGGTAGGGTTGAGATCACCCGGAAGGTTCAGGTGAAGATTCCGGCAGGGGTGGATGTCGGATCAAAACTTCGACTGTCCGGTGAGGGCGAGGCACCGCCTTCGCCTGAAGGAACTTCCGGCGATCTGTATGTGGTGATCAATGTCAAACCCCATAAATTTTTTCAACGGGATAACACCGATATTATTTGTGCCATTGACATTTCATTTATTCAGGCGGCCCTTGGAGATGAGATCAGCATTCCCACCCTGGTGGGGGAAGAAAAATTTAAAATTCCGAAAGGCACCCAGTATGGGGATGTTTTCCGGTTGAAAGGTGAGGGAATTGCCTCATTAAGAACCGGCCAGAGGGGTGACCAGATCATTAAGGTCATTATTAAAACACCGACTAAGCTGAATCAAAAACAAATTGCATTGTTAAAACAATTTGACAAACTTGATTCCAATAAAATATCCAACAAACTGAAAAATCTTTTTAAGAACTTTTAAGGCACTTAAAGAACGGAGTATATGTTTGAACTTAAGGTGAAAACGCGTTTTGCAGGGGCCCATCAATTGACCATGGTGGGACAAAAATGTGAAAGCCTGCATGGACATAACTGGCATGTAGAAGTTTGCGTTACAGGGGAAAAATTGAATTCAGCAGGCGTGCTGGCCGATTTCGGGGATATAAAAAAAGCGGTTCGCCAGGTTGTTGAAGGGGAGCTGGATCATAAATTTTTAAATGAACTTGACATATTTGAGGGCATGCAGCCGACATCCGAACGGATTGCCGTATACATCGCTCAAAGAGTTCAGGTTCTTTTGGATCAGCGCTTAGACAAAACTGTGCGGGTATCAAAAGTCATGGCCTGGGAATCGGACAATGCATGTGCCACGTACTTTACAGAACCTGAGTGAGCGTTGAGAAGCGCAGGGTGAGAAACAACCGTGTATGGTTTGACGTCCCCTGCTGATTACCCGTTACAATCCATTTCAAGAATCCGTTTGGCCGGGATGAGCCCGGTTGCTGCAGCAGATACAATGTTGCCTGCCACGCCAGGTCCGTCACCTGCCACATACATTCCCTGAATAGCTGTCTCAAGATTGTTGTTTGTTTCCACCTGTGTGGCAAAAAATTTGATTTCAGGTGCATACAAAAGGGTCTCATCGTTGGAGACGCCCGGTAAAACATGATTTAAAGAATTAAGGCCTTCAATCAAGTTTGTCAGAATCCGTTCGGGAAGGGCCATGGCAATATCACCACACACCACATTGGTCATGGTCGGTTCTATATATCCTTTCCTGATCCTGTTCCAGGTTGAACGACGTCCCCGCTTTAAATCTCCAAACCGTTGTAAAATAGGCTTTCCACCACCGATAATGGTGGCCAGTTTTCCAATGGATTCCCCATAGGCCTGGTTATCGGTAACCGGCTCAGTGAGAACGACCTTTGACAGAAAGGCAAAATTTGTGTTGTTTGATTTTTTATCTGAATAGGCGTGACCGTTCACACACACAAAATCATTGTAGTTTTCCAGGGAAATAAACCCGCCCTGGTTGGTGCAGAAAGTCCGGGTCTGGTCATCATAAGTGGGGGTTTGAATAAAAAAAGTGGGATCATAAATCACATTGCAAAGATCGTCCATGATGTCATTGTGGACTTCAACCCGGATGCCGACCTCAATCCCTCTCTGGAATAGACTGATGCCGTGTTTTTTTGCAATTGAGGCCATCCAGTTTGCACCGATTCTTCCGGGGGCAAGAATAACATTGGCGGCTGCATATTCTCCCTTGTCTGTTATAACGCCCTGAACGCGGCCGTTTTTTTCAAGGATATCCATTACATTTTCCCGGGTTTTGATGTCCAGTCCTTTGGATTGGATATAGTTCGCCATCCCGGCAATATAGCCTGGCAGGTTATCAGAGCCTAAATGTTTCTGTTTGATCAGCAAAAGGTCAATTCCAAACCGTTTTGCATCTTTTCGGATTTGTTTTGCGTCTTCCATGTTGGTGGGAAACACAGGACCATCCATTTTGAAGCGGGTGAAAATTTGTTCTGTTTCATCAATCAGGTTCTGGGCAGAATTCAACGGCATAAACTGGGTTAAATCCGTTTTTCCGAGCCGAGGGATAAAATTGAGCTTACCATCCGAATAAAGGCCGGCCCCACCGATACCAGACAGAATATTGCAGGGATCACAGTGGCTGCATTTTTGAAGATGATGATTGGGGCACTTTCTTTTTAAAGGACTTTTGCCTTTTTCAATTAACAGGACGGTTAAATTTGAGTGTTCTTTCAAGTGATAGGCGGCAAAAAGTCCGGCAGGCCCACCCCCTACAATAATAACGTCATACACCATATGCCACCTTCATAAAGATTATACCCTTCCTTTAATAAACCGACTTGATATGGATAGCAAGTTTTATTAAAATGTAACCTTCAACCTGTCAAAAATTTTTACAGGTTGTTAAATTAAAGGTCCCTATCAGCGCGGTTTTGTTAGTGCCTTTATAATTTTTTATCTTATAATCCCAGCGGGTTAGACTGTTTTGCTTCGATGGTTACACCTGGCATGCATATTGAATTACATTTGAAACAGTGATCAATAGCCGATACAGCAAAAAAATAATTTGTTGTCAGGTAATATGCGTTAACCATCTTAAAGGGAAGGATAAACATCATGAAAAAAGCGATTGGTATGGCAGGGGTGGTCGTCATCAGTTTGTGGGTGTTGTGGGCCGTTGTGCCGCCAGCTATGGCAACGGCGGCAGGCCAGGGACTGCAATACAGCTGTTCAGCACAGGTCTATGAGGCGTTTGAGGGGGCACGGTTGAAAGCGTTTACAGAGGAAACCGGCATTCCCATTGAATTGTTTGTGTCATCATCAAATTCATGTGTATATCGCGTGATGCAGGACATGACCGATATCGCCAGCAGTACGAGGGCGATATACCAACGCCACAAGGATCATGGATTATTGGAGATTCCTTTTTGCAAGGATCCGCTGGCCATCATAACCCATAACGCCTGTACCGTGGATAATTTAAGTACAGAGCAACTCCGGCAAATATTTTCCGGCGGCATTACCAATTGGCGAGAAGTGGGCGGGGCTGATCTTCCGATGATTCTTGTCGTCCCGGGCAATGACACGGGTGCCTATAAAAATTTTATGCGGCAGGTCATGAAACACAAAGAAATTAAATATGATTATTTAACCTATAAATCTACCCGTGTTCTGGAAGCAATTGAGGGCCTGCCCGTAGGGGCCATCTCTTTCATCTCCCGGGGAGCCCAGATTTCCCATCTGAATATAAAGGCCTTGACCATAGACGGCAAAAAACCAGGAGATGCAAATTATCCTTATTACCAGATATTTTACCTGGTTTCAAAAGGAGAACCCAAGGGATCCATTAAAGCGTTTGCCGACTTTATTACCTCTGAAAAGGGAAAGTCCATAATCCTGGAAAAAGGGATGCTGCCCATCAACTGATTAATGGAAAATATCCAGTCAGTCATCGTCCAAATAGCGATTAAATGTCATCCTCCTTTCATTCATAAAAGGGGGATGACAGATCTGGCTTTTTAAGGTTGACACTTGTCAAGCGCCTTGTATGTTGTTATAAAAGCTGCGTTGAATTAATGGATGAATATGAAAGAAACGCATAGGATTAAACATTGGGGCATAAAACAAACGGTAGATTTATCGTGTTTGAAGGTATTGACGGGTCCGGGAAAAGCACACAGATAAAAAAAATATCAAATCGGCTGGCGGCCTGGGATTATTCCCCTTATTTGACATTTGAACCCACTGACGGACCTGTGGGATCCCTCATCCGGCAGATGCTTTCAGGAAAGGTTACAACCGATCAACGGACCATTGCCTCTCTTTTTGCTGCGGACCGGACAGATCATCTTGTAAACAGAGAAAATGGCCTTCGTCATAAAGTCGATCAGGGTGAAATCGTATTATGTGACAGATACTATTTTTCATCCTATGCCTATCATGCCCAGTACATTGATATGGAATGGGTAATTCATTTAAATTCCCTCAACGCTGAGATCTTGAGGCCGGATGTGACCCTTTTTATTGATGTTGATCCGGATACCTGTTTTGAAAGAATCAAAAACAGCCGCAATCATTTTGAAATGTATGAAAAAAGAGAGATCTTAAAAAAGGTCCGAACCAACTATTTTAAAGCCTTTGATGCATTGAGCAGTCTGGAAAAAATTGTTATCATTGATGGAAATAACACTATGGAACGAGTTGAACAGGCGATTTTTCATGAGGTCAAAAAGGCCCTGGAGATTGGGTGAAATATAATTAGCTAAAGGCAATATCAGATATGGTAATGATCACCAGGAAAAAAGTATGTGTTATAGATGGCCAGGGGGGGGGCATCGGGTCTGCTGTGATTAAAAAACTTAGAGAGCGATTCGAAGAACGCATAGAAGTCATTGCCCTGGGAACCAATGCCATTGCCACAGCCCAGATGCTGAAAGCACGGGCAAACAAGGGGGCTTCCGGCAGTAATGCCATTGTTCAAACCGTAAAAAAAGCAGATATCATTATCGGGCCTGTGGGGATTATCATGCCCCAGGCAATGATGGGGGAGGTGACGCCTTTGATGGCAGAAGCCATATGCACGGCCGATGCAAAAAAATTCCTTCTGCCCTTGACCCAGGAAAACCTGGAAATTGTTGGTGTAAGCGGTCTGCCCCTGCCCCAACTGGTGGATGAACTATTGGATAAACATTTATATTTTTTGTAATATACGAGGAGTGATGGGGTTATGTGTGAAGCAAATGCATATTTACTTGAAAAGGATGGCGAGCCCGGTGAAACACTGCTGATGGAAGCAGTTGACAAGGTGGAACCGGATGAAGACGGTATCCGTCTGGTGTCTATTTTTGGTGAGCAAAAATTTATTAAAGGCCATGTCCATTCATTATCACTGGTGGACCATAAAATTTATATCAAACCATAATTCAGCTTTCAATCTTCAGCTTTAATGGAAGGGGGCAGGCTTTTTTTGTGGTGCTTTTTATCCCTGTTTCATGACCCGCCAGGTAAACAGTGCCATAAAGAAAGCCTGACCCCGAGCATATGAGAAATGGATATGGAAAAAGACTAACCATTGAAACAGTTTCCAATGGTTAGTCTGTCGATTTGCTATATCTTATGGATTACCACCCTAAGGTCAGGTAATCGTGTATTGAGTCGGCTGCCCCTCTTCCGGCACCCATGGCCAGGATGACGGTGGCGGCTCCGGTTACAATATCTCCCCCTGCCCACACGCCTTTCTTGGATGTTTTCCCGGTTACGGGATCACCCACAATATTTCCCCATCTGTTCAGAACAATATCAGGCGTCGACTTTGTCAGCAGTGGATTGGCATTGGACCCCACAGCGACAACGACCAGATCGCAGTCTAGTTTGAATTCTGAACCATCAATGGGTATGGGCCGTCTTCTTCCCGAGGCATCGGGTTCGCCCAATTCCATTTTAAGGCATTCCATTCCAGTCAGACGACCCTTTTCATTCCCAAAAAATTGAGTGGGATTGGTCAGAAGCACAAATTCAATTTTTTCCTGTTCTGCATGGTGAAGTTCTTCTTCCCTTGCCGGCATCTCTTCCCGGGATCTTCTGTAAACCACTTTTACCGATTCAGCTCCCAGACGCATGGCTGTCCTTGCCGAGTCCATGGCCACATTACCGGCGCCTAAGACAACCACATTTTTACCCCGGGCAATGGGGGTGTCATATTCCGGAAAGAGATAGCCTTTCATCAGGTTGGTACGGGTAAGGTATTCATTGGCTGAATAGATGCCGATGAGGTTTTCACCCGGAAGGTTCATGAATCGAGGCAAACCGGCACCGACGCCAATATATGCCGCATCATATCCTTCTTCAAACAATTCATCAATGGTGACAGAGGCGCCGACCACGACATTACATTCAATGTCAGCCCCCATCTTTTTAAGGGCAGCCACTTCTGAAGCGACAATTTCTTTGGGAAGCCTGAATTCAGGAATACCATAGACCAATACCCCCCCGGGTTTATGAAAGGCTTCAAAGATAGTGACGTCATGCCCTTTGAGTAAAAGGTCACCGGCAACCGTCAGGCCTGAAGGGCCTGAACCAATGATCGCTACTTTTTTTCCTGTTTTCTCCTCAACAACAGGGGCTTCACCGGAACCATTTTTTCGTTCATGGTCGGCGGCAAACCTTTCAAGATATCCAATGGCAACAGGGGAGCCTTTTTTGCCTAAAATACATTTTCCTTCACACTGTTCTTCCTGGGGGCAGACCCGTCCACAAACAGCTGGCAGTGCATTGGTTTCCCATAACTTTTTTGCTGCTCCTGAAAAATCATTTTCAGCAATGAGTTTAATGAATTGGGGTATTTTAACTGAAACCGGGCATCCTTCAACGCAAGCCGGATGTTTACACTGAAGACATCTTGAGGCCTCAGTCATGGCCATTTCCGGGGTGAGTCCCAGGGGGACCTCTTCAAAATTTCTTCTTCTTACATCCGGGTCCTGTTCGGGCATTTTGGCCCGGGGCACCTTTACTTTTTTATCTGCCATTTATTCCTCCCTATAACCAACAGTGGTCGTATGGTTTATTGTAGTTTGCATTTTTCATAGCCGTCGAGGCTTACCTTCTCCTCGTCAAGGTAAGAAGCCAGGCGTTTGGCCAGTTCATCAAAGTCTACCTTGTGACCATCAAACTCTGGACCGTCCACGCAGGCAAATTTGGTCTCATTGCCGACAGATACGCGGCAGCAACCACACATGCCTGTCCCATCCACCATAATGGGGTTGAGACTGACAAAGGTTTTGACATTTTTTTCCTTGGTGATGAGGCTGCAGAATTTCATCATGGGAATGGGGCCGATGGCAACAACCAGGTCAATGTCTTGTTGTTCAAGGACATCTTTTAAGACGTTGGTCACAAATCCATGGTGTCCGTATGATCCGTCATCTGTGCAGACATGCAGGACCGTGGATGCGGCTTTCATTTTCTCTTCCATAATCAACAGATCATGGGTTCTGGAACCCAATATGGTGGTCACTTCATTACCGGCTTCTTTAAGTGCCCGGGTGATGGGATGAAGAACAGCAATTCCGGTTCCACCGCCGACACAGACAACTTTGCCGAAGTTTTCAATATGGGTGGGCTTCCCCAGAGGACCAATCAGGGCGAAATAGTCATCCCCCACCTTTAACTCTTTAAATCGGGCAGTGGATTTTCCAACCACCATATATATAATCGTAATCGTACCTTTGTCTGGGTTGGTATCTGCCATGGTCAAAGGGATACGCTCTCCTGTTTCATCAGCCTGAAGTATCACAAACTGACCGGGCTTGGCTTTTCGTGAGATTCGGGGCGCTTCGATTTCGTTAAGAATAATGGTTCCCTGAGCCATTTCTTCACGATTTACAATTTTTGCCATTCTTTCCTCCTAATTTCTAAATATACTAATCAACATTCAGCTGAAAAATTTGCTTCAGTATATGGTTTTAAATAAAAAAGTTAATAATACTAAAATCCCATAAAATCAAGTGGCAAGACAATTAAACTCAGGGGAATGACCTTTTTACGGCCAATGAATGGTTGAAATAAACGGATGAAATTTGAATCTGGTGTATTGGTAATCTAATGAAATAATAAGATTTTTCAGAAATATACAGACCGCTATCATTTTTTAATTGACTTAATCATATAGAAATAGTAGGGATTAATCCTATCAATTTGGTTGGGTATGTTGGAGTTAGGTTTTAAAAATCAATCGGGGGATTGAACCATGTCAAAAGTTAAATCATTTCAGTTGATGATTTTTGTGATGATTGTCTTATCCGTTATGCTGCCCTTCCTAGGGCAAACCAGTACTGAAAAAAGCGATAATGATCAAAGTCCGGATCGAATCACAATTGAGCTTGGGGCTGAATTAAGCAAAAATGAAATGCCGGGTGTTGGCTTTCTGCATGACCGTCACACCCAGGCACTGGAGGACAAATGCACTGCCTGTCACAGTGAAAAAGATACGGTTGTTATCTTTAAATTCAAACGGACCAGTGAACCAGCATCCATGGAGTTGTATCATGACCAGTGTATTGCCTGTCATATAGAAAAAAAAGCCGCCAATGAAATGGCCGGTCCGGTTACGGATGAATGCCGATCTTGTCATGTTGCCGGAGAACCTAAGGAATCTTCCTGGGAAAAAATCAATTTTGACAAATCACTGCATTTTATCCATGCGAGCGCGGAACCGATTAAGGCCATGGACCCATCCGATCAAGATAATTGCAGCCGCTGCCATCATCAGTATAATGAAAAAACCAAAGAGACCTTTTACGTCAAAGGCGAGGAATCCTCTTGTTTTTACTGTCATAAATCCGTGAAACAGGACGACATAAGGTCCATTCGGGAAGCATCCCATGACGCGTGTGTGACATGCCATCAGACCTTTAAAACGAAAAATATTGCTGCGGGACCTGTCAGCTGTGAGGGCTGCCACGACAAAGAAAAACAGCAACAGATAAAAAAGGTGACCGATATCCCCCGGCTCAAACGAAATCAGCCGGATGTGGTTGCCATTACCGGATGGAAGACCGGCAGCAAGATCCAGAACACTTATATGAATGCGGTTGCCTTTGATCATAAATCCCATGAAACAACTGCCCAGAGCTGTAAGGTATGTCATCATGAGACATTGAAAAGCTGTAATACGTGTCACGGGGCAGAAGGGGGAGACGTCCAGGGCGGATTTATCAGTCTTGGTCAGGCCATGCACAACCAGGACAGCACGAGGAGCTGTATGGGCTGTCACAAAGATATTAAAAAGAGTGCTGATTGTGCCGGTTGTCATACGTTGATGCCCACCGCCGCAAACAATTCAGAATCCTGTAAAACCTGCCACAGCGTTCAGCCATCACAACTGGCATCAGGGGAACCCGCCCAGGTTGTAAAAAAGGCATTAACAGACCTTTTATCTCAATACACGCCTGTTCAGGAAAAGAAAATTCCTGAAACCGTCGTCATTGATGGGTTGGCAAATGAGTATAAACCCAGTCAGTTCCCCCATGGAAAAGTGTTTCAGGCCATTGCCCAGCGGGTTGAGAAAAGTGATATGGCAAAGGCCTTTCACACGGACCAAGCCGGACTGTGCATGGGCTGTCATCACAATAGTCCCAAGACACTTGAGCCTCCCAAGTGCGCCTCCTGCCACAGTAAAACCGGCCCGGCCCCGGATGGCAGACCGGGATTAAAGGGCGCATATCATGGCCAGTGCATTACCTGTCACCAGAAAATGGATGTTAAATCGGTGGCAGCCACAGACTGCGCAAAATGTCATGAAGAAAAGAAATGAAAATTTCAAAGGATATAAATAAAAGGGTATAATTATGGCTATTTCTCGTAGAAAGTTTTTGGGCTCCCTTGGGGCGGCCATCGGCGCCACGACCTCTGGTGTTCTGACAAAAGCTTATGGTGCCGCAAACAAAGAGTTTAAGGGATATCCGGGAAGTTCTGGCGTTCTGCATGACATCACCTTGTGTATCGGGTGCAGAAAATGCGAACAGGCCTGTAACAAGGTAAATGATTTGCCGCAACCTGAAAAACCGTTTGACGATCTAACGGTTCTCCAACAAAAAAGGCGCACCCAGGCGGATGAATATACGGTTGTCAATCAGTTTGGACCCCAGGGAAGCGTTTTTGTAAAAAAACAGTGCAATCATTGCCTTGAACCGGCATGTGCCTCGGCCTGTTTTGTTAAAGCGTTCAAGAAAACACCTGCCGGACCGGTTGTATATGATGCTGATTTGTGTGTGGGATGCCGGTACTGCATGGTGGCATGTTCCTTTGAGGTGCCTGCCTATGAGTATGATAAAGTTCTCACTCCCCGGGTGACCAAATGTACCATGTGTGCCCCCCGTTTAGCAGAAGGAAAGCTTCCGGGGTGTGTGGAAGCCTGTCCCAGGGAAGCTTTGATTTTTGGAGAAAGGGACATGCTTTTAAAAATTGCGAAATCCAGGATACAGAAGCACCCTGACCACTATGTGGATCATGTGTACGGTGAACATGAAATGGGGGGGACCAGCTGGCTTTATCTGTCCGGACAGCCATTTGAAAGCATCGGCATGAGAGAAGATCTGGGAACCGCATCTGCACCGGAACTCACCTCTGGTGCGCTTTCAACGGTTCCCATCATTGTCGGGCTCTGGCCGGTTTTACTCACCGGCGTATATGCCATTTCCAAGAGAAAAGATAAGATTGCCAAAGAAGAACAAGATCAGGCATTGCACACAGCAAGCGTTCAGGCAACTGAAGAGATGAATCAGAAGATAGAGGCGCTTCGGGAGAAAATGGTCAAAGAAAAAACAGCGGCCATTAATTTTGAAGTCAAAAAAGCGCTTGAAGAAGCCGCCAAAGAAAAAGAGGCTGAAAAGCAGATTGAAATTCACGAAGAAAAGGATTCAACATCCACTGGCGAGCTTGAAGATTCTCAAGAAAATGGCAAACAGGAGGAATAAATGGATTCAGATAACAGGATTCCTGAAAATAAAAAATTAACGACATTTAATGTGGTAACAGGCATCATCCTTGCCGGAGGCGTTGTTTTAACCATTCTCAGGTTCACCATGGGCCTGGGTACGGTCACCAACCTTGATAACAATAATCCCTGGGGGATATGGATCGGGTTTGACCTGCTGTGTGGTGTTGCCCTGGCAGCCGGCGGTTATGTCACATCAGCGACCTGCTATATTTTTGGCCTGAAACGATTTCATTCCGCTGTTCGACCGGCTATTCTTACGGCTTTTTTAGGGTATGCACTGGTGGTTCTGGCCCTTCACTATGATGTGGGCCGCCCCTGGAGACTACCGTATCCGGTATTTTATTCTCCGGGAACATCGTCCCTCTTGTATGAGGTGGGACTTTGTGTGTTTCTCTATCTGACGGTATTGTTCATTGAATACAGTCCGGCTGCCATGGAATGGCTGGGGTTTAAAAAGTTACGCAACGTGGTGGTCAAGCTAACCTTGCTGTTGACGATTTTCGGTGTGGTCCTGTCAACGCTCCATCAGTCGTCTCTGGGGGCGCTGTTCCTGATTGTACCATCAAAACTTCATCCCCTGTGGTATTCATCCTATCTGCCGGTATACTTTTTCATTTCCAGTATGTTTGCCGGCATGTCCATGGTTATTTTTGAAGGCAGTCTGGCCCATCGACACCTTAAAGATAAAATGGATGAAACCCATTTAAGGGAAAATACCGGGGTTGTCCTGGGGTTTGGTAAGGCCGCATCATTTATAATGATGGGGTATGTCGGTATTAAAATAATCGGCCTCTCCATAGACAACAACTGGCATTATCTCACCACTGGCTGGGGGCTCTGGTATCTTTTAGAACTCATTGGGTTTGTCCTTTTTCCTGGGATTCTGTACGCGGTGGGTTCAAGGGAAAAGAACCTTACCCTGATCCGGGTGGCATCCCTGTGGACGGTTCTGGGAATCGTACTGAACCGGCTCAATATTTCCGTTGTTGCCTTTAACTGGCACCTGCCTTCGGCCCAGCGATATTGTCCCAGTTTTATGGAGATTGCCACATCCGTTTTTATTGTCACCTTGGGAATTGTGATTTACCGGTTTATTGCAACCCGGATGCCCATTCTGCATGAGCACCCGGATTACAGGGCCCATTAGACGTTTAAAGGAGGATATCTTGGAAAACACTATTTTTACACTTCAGGATTTTATGACGTGTACCAAAGGCCTGACATATATCATCATGGGGGGCATCCTGGTTTTTATGCCGCTTTTCTGGAAATTTTTAACGGACAGAGAAGATGATTAAAATCTATATATTATATGGAGGATTAAACAATGCATGATCTGTTAACAGGCGTATTCTTCTGGATTGCTCTGGGGGTCTGTTTGATTGGAATGCTTGCACGATTTATCATGTATTTCAGAGGCCTGAGCTGGCAGTTGGACCGAGTGGCGTATACCTCACATCCCGCGGCAGGGGTTAAAGGGGCTGTCCGGTCCATTTACAAATGGTTGATCCCTTTTGGAACCTATGGCTGGCGAACCCAGCCGTTTATTGCGGTGGCCTTCTTTGGATTCCATATCGGTGCGGTACTGCTGCCATTTTTTCTGCTGGGACACACCCTGTTCCTCAAGGAAAAACTGGGGATTTCGTTTATTTCCTTAAACGCAACCGTTGCCGACGGTTTAGCCTGGGCTGCAGTGATCAGTGCATTTTTTCTTGTATTAAGACGTCTGGTCCTGCCTGAAGTCAGGATAATGACCACGCTGCAGGATTATTTTATTTTACTGATATCCATTGCTCCCTTTGCTACAGGTCTTCTGGCCCGATATGAAATTGGAAATTATTCATTCTGGCTGAACATGCATATTTTTTGCGGGGAGCTCCTTTTGATTGCCATACCCTTTACCAAGCTGTCCCATGTGTTCTTGTTTTTTGCATCCCGTGCCCAGCTTGGAATGGATTTTGGAATTAAAAGGGGGGGAATGAAAGGGACAAAAATGGCTTGGTAAGACACCCCATTTGCCTAAGCGATAAGGAGATATAGATCCATGCCGGAAGGAAAATTTTGCAATAAGAAACCTGTTGATACCGCAGAAGGTATTACGCAGCTGCTGTCTGATACCAGTGGGAATACCTATTACAAGGAAATGAAGGAACTTACGGTTGATAGTGACCTTTTATGGAAAACGATACAGAATACCTGTAAATCCCGCATACGAACCTGGCTTGAAATCTGTGCCCATTGCGGAATGTGCGCAGAATCCTGTTTTTTATACCAGGTAAATGGCCGGGATCCAAAGCAGGTGCCCGCCTATAAGATTCAGTCCACTCTGGGCAAAATCATACAAAAAAAGGGAAAAGTGGATAATGCATTCATGCGGCATGCCATGGAGGTTGCCTGGTCACAATGCACCTGTTGCAACCGGTGCGGCATGTATTGTCCCCATGGGATTGATACCGGTATTATGTTCGGATATCTTCGCGGGTTGTTGTACCAGCAGGGGTTTGTGCCCTGGGAGCTGAAAATCGGTGCGGGTATGCACCGGGTTTACAATGCCCAGATGGATGTCACCGATGCAGACTTTGTGGACACCTTTGAATGGATGGTGGAAGAGTATGAAGAGGACTATCCCGGGCTCACCGTACCCGTGGATAAGGAAGGTGCGGATATCATGTACACGGTCAATGCAAGGGAAGTAAAGCACTACCCCGAAGACCTAGCAGAAGCGGCCGTGTTGTTTCATATGGCAGGTGAAAACTGGACAGTTCCTTCTAAAGGATGGGAGGAGACAAGTCTTGCCATGTTTGCAGGAGACTGGGCTGCCTGTAAAATACAGGTGGAGTCCGTGTATGCTGCCATGGAAAGACTAAAGCCCAAACGCATGATCGGAACCGAATGCGGTCATGCCCACAGGGCAACCGTTATTGAGGGCCCCTATTGGGCAGGCCGCAAGGATGGGTTGCCGCCGGTGGAGTCCATTCATTATGTTGAATGGCTGGCTGAAGCCCTTAATACAGGAAAACTTAAAATTGATCCTTCTAAACGGATCAAAGAGCTTGTGACGCTTCAGGATTCCTGCAATTACATCAGGAATCAAGGCCTTAAGCAAGCCACCCGGGATATTATGAAGCATATTGTTGAACCCGGGTATTTTGTGGAAATGTCCCCCAACAAAGAGCACAATTACTGCTGCGGCGGCGGCGGGGGGTTCAATGGGATTGGCTTGTACAGAAAACAGAGAAACATTGCTTTGATTAAAAAACGGGACCAGATCCTTGCAACCGGGGCAAAGTTAGTGTTAGCCCCCTGTCATAATTGCTGGGATGCCATACGGGACCTTGAAGAAGAATATGACATCGGTATCCGGTGGTCCTTTTTAAAACCGGTTATCATTAAAATGTTGGATATTCCGGATCATTTAAAACCAGAAGAATAGGGCCTTTTGATCATTTAATCAAATGAGAGGGGTTTGATATGTTTAAAAAAATTTTATTTGCAACATCTGCCACTGCGGCAAGTGATCATGCCGCAAGAGTGGCCTTTAACATTGCCAGGAGTTACCAGTCTGCCTTGAACATTTTTCATGTTCTGGGGGTTCCCTCAAGGGGGTACAGCCAAGTCGTCGTGGACGTGAAGACCAAAGAACGCGTAGATGTTGATGAAGACTATTTGGCCTGGGTCAATGAAGACATTAAAACGTATTATGCCAAATACCTGGATGAGCGTCTTCATTACACCATAGATGTTGCCGTTGGGCTGCCGGCCAGAGAGATATTAAGGCAGGCAAAAAAGCTGACACCGGATTTGATCGTCATTGGTGGCAGCACCGGGGATGAGGATGAGACGGTTTATAAAAAAAGTTCAGCAGGCACCACCCTTCAGAAGGTTGCCAAAGCGTCCCATTGTCCTGTCCTGGTGGTGAACAGACCGGCGGCCTCGTTTTGGGGGGGGCTGTCAAATATTGTCTTTGGTACGGATTTCTCAAAAACGTCAGAAAAAGCGTTTGATTTTGCAATGAAGGTGGCCAAAGCCCTTGATTGTGAGATGCATGTGTTTCATGCCCTGGATATTTCCCCTCTCCACGGTGGTAGAATGCTGAGTCAGGATGAAATTGAGCAGCAGATAAGAGAAGCCACACGCAAGATTCGGGCATTGTATGGGGCCCGGTTAAAAGAGTTGAGCCATTACTCCATGGATGTCTGGGAAGGCATTCCCTATGTGGAGATTGTAAAATATGCCAGGGACAAACATGCAGACCTGCTCATTATGGCGCATCATTCACGAAAATTGCCGTCTCAGGATATACGCATGGGCGGAAATGTCGAACAGGTTATTGTCAGAGCGGGTTGTCCTGTCATAAGCATAAACAAATAAGTATCAGGGGGTATGATGAAAAAGAAAATTCTGGTGATTGATGACGATTTGAATGTTAGAGATTATCTGGTTTCCCTGTTTAAAGATAATGGGTATGACGTTAGTATCGCCGGGGATGTAAAAGAAGGATTGACCGTGGCAAAGAAAAATATACCGGATCTGATTACATTGGACATTGAAATGCCGGGAGAATGGGGTCCCAGATTTTACCGACAGCTGGCACAAGACCCTGAGCTGAAAAATATTCCCGTTATTGTTATCAGCGGTCTTTCAGGTCACCAATATGCTGTTGTCAAAGCCGTGGCATCCCTTTCAAAACCGTTTGACCGCGAGGAACTATTGAAAATTGTAAATGATACACTCAATTAATGTGACTATTTTTAACGGATTATGACAAAGCAGATATTAATTATTGATAGTGATAATGAACATGCCGGGGCGTTGAAAACCTATATCGAGCACCAATTGTATGATGTCACCATTGCCACCACTTTTGAAGAGGTGAGAATTCAGGTGGATAATAATACCTGGGATATTATCCTTGCCAATCCTTTTATCAGTGATGATATCGCATCATATCTTCTGGCGTTGAAAAATGGGTGCCCCCTTGTTCAAATCCTTATCCTTGCACCAAAGGATAAACTTGATACGGCCATGGATTTTTTTGAATCCAACGTCATCCATTATCTTGAGATACCCATCAATAGCAAAGCCCTTGACCTGGCACTGGTTGCCGCCCGGGAGAATATTTCACTGAATATGAAGATGGCCAGCTACACGAAAAGTATTGCCGATCTTCATCATGCCCAGGATTTTTTAAACCAGCTGTTTGAAGCCGTTCCCTGCTATATTTCAGTTCAGGATAAAAATCTAAGGGTCACTGCCGCCAATAAAAAACTCAAGCAGCATTTCGGCAGTCAGATCGGTGGATTTTGTTATGAAATATATAAGCATAGAACCTCACCCTGCACTGAATGTCCGGTTGTGGAAACCTTCCGGGATGGTAAATCCCATAGTACAGAAGAAGTGGTTACCTCAAAATTTGGCAAACAGTATAACGTCTTGACCCAGACGGCGCCCCTGAGAAATGAAAAAGGTGAGATTACCCAGGTGATTGAAATGTCGACCAATATCACCCAGATCCGGCAGCTGCAGAATCACCTCATTTCCCTGGGATTAATGCTGGGGTCCATGTCCCATGGGGTGAAGGGCATGCTGACGGCTCTGGATGGCGGCATTTACCAGCTTGAAACCGGTCTCAGCCATAAGGATGATGAACGGGTTTCCAAGGCATTTGGTCAGATTACACAAATGGCGGATAAAATAAAGAAAATGGTGCTGGAGATTTTATATTATGCCAAAGCAAGGGAACTTCAATATGATGAGATGGATGTTGCGGTCCTTATCCAAAATGCTGCTGACACTGTGAGGCCGATGGCTGAAAAGTATGCTGTCACGTTTGATGTTTCTATTTCTGAAAACCTGGGGAAAATTGAAGTTGATTCCAAATGGATGGAGGCAGCCCTTGTTAATTTTCTTGAAAATGCTGTTGATGCATGTGTGTTTGACAGGGATAAAACAGATCATTGTGTACAATTCGCGGTTGGCAAGAGATCTGAAGAGTCCATTTTTTTGACGATTTCAGACAATGGTGTCGGGATGGACACGGAAACAAAGAACAAGATGTTTACCTTATTTTTTACGTCCAAGGGATCCCAGGGCACGGGGCTCGGGCTGTTTATCGCGCATCGGGTAATTCGATATCATGGTGGAACGGTTGAGGTTGAATCTGAACAGGGAAAGGGTAGTAAATTCAGTATCTGCCTGCCTTTTCGAAAGCCGGACAGTGCAAAAAATGTTGAATTTCCCAGAACGATTCGCTAGCATTGCCCTTTTTTAAATCTATCCCGCTGACAATGATTATTGAAATATAGCAAAAATTAAATCATATGATGGAAAATCATAAAAAAGGCGGTCCAATTGAATGTGAAAATGGATTGGGAAAAGTTATGCGACTGACAACGAAAAGCAGGTATGGAACGCGACTCATTCTTGATATTGCCATTTATGGCAAGGAGAAGCCCGTTCCATTGAGCGATGTTTCCAGCCGCCAGAACATTTCAGTAAAATATCTAGAGCAGTTGACCAGTAAACTCAAGAAAGCAGGGATTATAACAAGCCATCGCGGTCCCTTTGGCGGACACAGGCTGGCTAAACCCCCGGAAGATATATCCATTGGCAGCATTGTCAGAATTCTTGAAGAATCCACCGCCATTACCGATTGTGCAGAGCAGGGAAAAAAGGTTTGCGGAATCTGTAACAGAGCCGGAGAATGTTTGTCCCGGTGGATTTGGGTGGAGGCCAGTCGCGCGATGTTTGATCGGCTGGATCAAATCACCATTTCAAGTCTTCTGGAGATCAAGAATAAAGAGCTCAAAAAAGAATAAACGTTTCATTTTTTCAATTCTTCACGGCAGTGTTTCCGTTTCCAAATATTTTCCTTTCTAACGTGTCGTGTTTTATCTTAACCCATGGTCCAGTTTTAGGGACCACTATATCGTTTGATATATCAGTAGGGAGAGACCCGTATTTTATATAACAGGGACTCACCAGCAGCCTCCGGGCTTTCTGGGAATTCTTTTATGCGGCACCGTGAAGAAGAATTTTTAAGGATTAAGGAAGAATTGGCGGTAAAAATCCTGGTTCCGGATTCGATTTTCCTGGTGATTGATATCTCGGGTAAGGGATTCTTTCTATCTGAGAACTCCAGTATTCTTTTTTTATCATCCAAAAGTTTTTTATTCAGGTCTTGAAAATGGATGATTTTATCTTTTTTCTGTGAAATAACCAGAGCAATTTCGTCCTGACGATCAAAAGTTTTATCAATGGATTTTTTTGCATTTGTTATAGTGTTCAGTATTTTCTGAAAGATTTCCAATGTCTTCTGACACGCTGTGATGTTTCCTGACGCTTTCATATCTGCTTGTTTTTTTTTGAGATTTTTTAATTCCAGTTGAGATCGTTCTTGGATATAAGATTGTTTGGATATGTCGGTATGTAGTCGTTGGTTCTCTTTTTCAAGGTCTGAAAATTCAGAAACAAGTTCATTGATTCCATTGTTATGAATTGTCATTTTTGAATTAACGTCAGCCATCAGTCGGTTGACATGTTCATCCACTCCAACCGTAAGTTTTGAAGGTGTTGCGGATTGGGTTCCGATCCTGCCGGCCTGAATGCCCATTTTAGCGGATATTTCAGAATTGATAATGGCACCGTTTTTATTAATGCAGGCACCGCTAATGTAAATTTTTGAATCAACAATTTCTTTTTGAACAATCAAATCCCCAAAAGCATTGATCTTTGAGTTGTGAACATAATACGCCTGAACAGATCCCTTTACATATATTAATTCTGTATCAACGATTCCCAAAGAAACGTTCAGATCACCGGTGATATCAATTTGCGCACCTTGAATTTCTCTGGCAGACAATGAGGCGCATTTGATTTTAAACCCTTGTTTTACACAGCCGTTAACAATAACATTACCGTCAAAATCGATATTTCCGGTTTCAAAGTCAATATTTTTTTTAAAGTGAAGTTCAGGGCAGACGGATAAGTTTCCCATGACGTCAAGATGGGGCTGACCGACTTTGGTAGAATAAATTTTTAAACCATCTTCAGACAAGCGGGTACCAGGACCGGATGAAAATGTCAGGTCCTCAGGATTCTCCACAAAAAGTTCATTTCCAAAAACATCAACACCGTTCAAGCCAGCTTCAGGAGGAATTTTTTCTGCCAGAAGCACATTTTCCGCCACCTGTGGAATGTCTCCCCTGTCCATGTAATTGATACTGCCATCTGGATCGATTTTCCCGGCATGAAGGAAATCCGTTGAAAAAAAATATTCGAGTTTTGAATTTTTAGGATATTTGGGATCTCTGCCCTGGGCGATACAAAAGGGGTCATCCTCTGGCGTGGCCTTAAAAAGCCATGCTTCAATCATCGGATCTTCCTTTAATCCGGTGATGATTTTATTTTTTTCAAGAAATTGTTTAACCTGAGAAAGCGTAATTTCATGGGCATCAATTGCTTTTAGTTTTATAAATGCCGTGGTTTTATTTTTTGAAAAGGTGAGTTCAAAATGGTCATCCAGTAGAGTTTCTTTAACATTGATAGAGGATTCAACCTGGGAAGGTTCATTTTTGTCAAGAAGGATGTAGGCTAAAGATAATATTTTTTCTGCAACATTCTGGTGTTCAAATGTCGTAAACGTCCGGGTAACATTTTTAGGGTATGAAACGGGTTTTAAGGTCCTCTTCGCTGCAGTTTCAATCATTTGTTTGACCTGATCTTTGATTATTAAAAACTGCGTCCCAAAACTTTCCGGTGAAAAAGGAATATTTCTCCTGATCAGGATATCCTTTAATTCGACCGGTTTAGCCAGACAATCAGCACCGTCGGCAGACCGGATTCGGGATTCCAATATGCGGATCTTTCTATCTTTATGTTCAATTTGAGAAAAATAGATGGCTTCTTTTTTCTTGAAATTGCCCGCAATTTGAAGCAACTGATTGTTTTGACGGTTGGTGATTATTTTTAAGTTTTTCTGACTCAGGGTTTTTTCATACTGGGTGCAGCATTGTTTTACCTGGTTGAGGAGTTCCTCATCTCGAAAGGGATGAATCAAACAGGCATGTACAACGGCCAGATTGACGGCGCTGACCAAGGTTTGAAATGCTTTAGCATCAACAATCAATACTCTTTGGGTAAGCGGTGCTATTTTTTTTGCCGCTTTCAGGATTTCATCCCCCTTCATTTTGGGCATGGCATAGTTCGAAAGAATCAGGGTATAGGGGGAGACTTTAGATGTTTCAAGCGCCTCAAGAGCCTCTATAGAAACGTTAAAGCTGTCCACTATATAACCATTATCGGACAACAGGGCTTTTGTCCTGTTGTACAAGTCCATGGAATGTTCAATCAAAAGTATTTTTTGTTTTTTTTCTTGGATTTCTATTTTTTTACCCCATTTCGTCTTCTATAATGGTTTTTGGCATTTCAAAATCATTAAGGGTGGCAATGTTCTGGAATTGTTTATACAGCTGAAAAATTACGGCCAGATAAAGCGAGTCAAGGTCTCCCTGATCAAGCAGCAGTCTTTCATTGAGAAGTGCTTCCATTTCATGGACACAATTTTTATTCTTTAATACGGTCTCAAGGAGGCTATTTAATTCGGAAATTTGTTTGCCTTTTTTGATGATTGTTTCCTTATGGGCGGCGGCACGCTCTTTAAATTCCATGTTGAGGGTGTACAGTTTTTTAATTTGTTTTTTGGCAAGCGTATACAACCTGTGGTGTTCCATGACCCGTTCATATTGTTCAAGACCTTCTTTTACGGTTTCTGCCAAGCCCTTGTTATCCCATGGTTTTATGATATATCTATGGATGGCACCCTTGTTCACAGCATCTGTAATCGCATCCAACGCTACATAGCCTGTTATAAGGAACCGGATCGTATCCGGTGAGATTTTTTTTGCTTTTTCCAGGAAAATAGAACCAGTCATCTCCGGCATGCGTTGATCGGAAAGAATTAATGAAAAAGGTTTAACAGCCGTTTCCATTATATCAAGAGCCGCTTGACCGGATTTTACATAAACACTTCTGGCTCCCAGGCTTTTCATCATCCGGGTCAGTAATTTTCCAATCGGTTCTTCATCATCAACGATCAGTATCGTATGGTCAAAGTCATCTGGCATTTGGGTGGTCCTGAAAATTTGATGGTGCAATCATATTCTGTTGTCCAGTCTTTTTATACCATTATTTTAATTCCAGAATAAAATTCCTATGACTTGATGTTCAAGTTTTTTAGGAAGAGTTGGAAGGGGTGGCTGTGTCAAATAATGGAACTCCCGGTATCACTTAGTTCAACCCTTCATCATTCTAATAGTTGGCCAGCCAACCCACCAAAGATAATAAATGATTACGGAACAAAAGTCAGTTAAAAAAAGCCAAAGAATGTTTTTTTGTAAGCAGGGAGGCGAAACTTTGCTTAAATATGATCGAAATTGATTGATAATTTTAATCATCAATCAGGATTTTAAAAAGCATATGTTTATAAACGCGCCCCTGCCATTTATTAATTCCTTTATCGATAAAGTCAACAAGGCCATTCAGGAATATAATCCGGATAAATGCTTAACGCGCATTCAAAAAAACTGGATTAAATTTTGTATCATGTCTGTTCTTATGACCAATACTGTGTGCTGGTTCAATTTCGCCAAGACCAGTATGGGGAAATGCTCTTTCGCCGCGCTGTCCTGGATGTTCAGGAAGTCTAAAATTCCATGGGAAATCTTGTTGGTATCCAGCACCAGAGCCGTGCTTAGGCGGCATGGCATAACCGAGGGATGTTTGGGTATAGATGACACAGATAAAAAACGATCGAAATCGGCCCGGAAAATATCAAATGTCCATAAAATAAAGGACAAAACAAGCGGTGGGTATATCATGGGACAAAGCCTTGTTTTTCTTTTGCTGATTACTCCGTAGATAACAATTCCTGTTGGATTTGCTTTTCATATGCCTGACCCCAAATTGACCGCTTGGGGGAAACTTAAAAAATGGATGTCATCATGGCCAGTGACCGCATGCACTGTAGGAAGCCTGGTGAGTAAGATTAAAGTAGAATGTCTTGTGGTGTTTATTCAGGAAATTGCTTGTGATGAAAGGCCACAACAGAAGTTGAAAAAAATTGTCGAGATGCTTGAGAACAATGTCGTTAAGTTGCGACCATCGTCGAAGCATATGGCGGGCAGGCA
>NZ_JAQYWD010000082.1 GCF_030145145.1 Desulfobacula sp.
GCCATTCAATATTCTCTTCAGAGGCAATCCCAGCATCCATGACAATAGTTGCTTTTGAGGGTTCAAATATATCCGGAGATAGCCTTTTTCTTTCCATTCCCTTAATCATTTTTTCCAGGGTTGCAGGTTCACTTACGTTTCCCTCAAATATTTTGCTACATTTTGGAAAACCACTGCTGTCCAGCATCAAGGCCAGGGTTACCAGGGGACAATCGTAACGTTTCTCTTTGGAATGTCCGAGAGCACCCAATTCATTTGTTTTCCCACTGCCTTCAAAATAGGTGTTTATAAGGTCATAAAGGGCGGTGGATGTCAAGCAAGTTGTCGCCTTTTCCTAAAATGATTTGCCAACTTTCCCGCAAAATCTTCTCATGGGTTCCGACGGGTAATTGTGGCCCATTCTCACCCATGAGAAGATTTTGCTAGCGCATCGCTATTTTCAACATTTTATGCCACCTTCTTCATCTTTTCTGAAGGTTTTTTAACTTTTTTAAATTTCTGTAAATATTCGGGTTAGTCATCAGGAGTCAAGTTTTTAGCAATGTTCTAAATTTTTTCTCCAGAGGATACACCCAGATATCTTTGATGGGAACACTAATTTTGCCCATGGGGCCAAGTTTTCCACGACCGTTGGTCTCTCCAACCTTGATCCAGTTGCTGGCTTTATAACAAGTACCGGCAAAACGGTTTTTTTGTACAAATGATTCCATCAGCACAGGTCGGATGTTATATCGTTTTTCCCAGTCATCCGGAAGGCTCCGGATCATTAAGGAAAGAATCTTTGAAGCTATATTTTTTGATTGGATCCAGGGTAAAATTAAAAATCTAGCATTATTGATAACCAGATGTAAATTTGTCTTTCTTTGATCATGATTCCATCCTATGAATTGATCCCTTGGTGCTGTTTGCCATGCGGCTGCTCCAAAACCTGTCAATGCCACAATTTGTTCCCCGACAGTGATAAAATATCGCAACTGAGCCCCGGGCAAGGGAGAATGACCAAGATAATGATATCTTTGAATGTATTCATTCCATAGAGTTGAGGTGGCTTTGGTGACGATTTGCAAATGCAGTTGTGGCAGCTGATTAACAGGGCATACCAAAGGATCCTGGGGGTCAGTTGCAGGTGTGAATAAAATTGTTCTCACAGGCTGTTTCTTCCGAGTAGATGGAGGCAGTTGTATCAATCCATCCTTGTCCATACGCAACATGGCAACACGGCACGACATGTCCTTGAGCTTTCCGTCAGGTTTTAACCATTGAAGTATCTGGCAAACTTCAGTGGAGAGCCGTGTTCTGTTGAATCCTGGGTTGTGTTTTATCAGGGATTGAATCTGTTCAAGTTCGACGGAAGTGAACTTGCGTCCACAGTAACGGATCATGATGTGTCAGGTGGGCGGGAAAGATTTTGTCTGCACCCCTTGTCCATTTCCCATGGAAGAAAAACAGATAGATCTTCAGGTGCCTTGCCGTGATTTTCAGCACAGGCGATCAGGTACGCCCTTAACCAGTGATTGCAGTTGATTTCCCATAAACCCAGGGTTTGAAAAATGGAGAACATTATTGCTGCCAGTTCGGAACTCCATTTACTGCCTGACCCATAAAAATTTTTCCGCCCTGTCACAGGGTTTCGAATGGATTTTTCTCCGGGATTTTTATCCATAGGCACTTCAGGGTGTTCAACAAATACGCTTAAGCCCTTCCAATGATTCTTAAGGCTTGTCAAAATCTTGTATTTAACTCTGATCAACAGATCTAAATTAGGGTCATCAGGATCGTGGGATGTTATAAAATTGTCTCGTTCCTGGACGATCGCGTCCATCTTTTCAACGAGTTTCCCATGCAGTTCTTTAAATAATGCGTCTTGCCATTGAATGGGAAGTTGTTGATCAAACAGTTTACAACGATGGTTATTGATATGATACAGCTCTCCAATTTTTTCAACCCAGTAAAGAGCCCACTCTTCCAGGGTTGGATATTTTCTGGCAGCATCCAGATAGTCTCTTCGTACATGTGCCCAGCAAAAGGCCAAAACAATAAATGGCATCTGTCTTGCCAGGGATTTATATGCACTGTACCGATCACAGATTACAATAATTTTTTGCTGTTGTGTATTTTTAAAATATTCCACGGGAACATCGGCACCACGGCCCGGTGCAATCTGGAAATAAACAACGGATACAGAACGGCTGACCCATAACCACCAACGATTGCCAATTTTATTATCAACGGTCTCAAAAACCTTCCAACTGCTTTCATCATTATGGAACCGATCTTCTGTCATTTGATGGTTGTAAAGTGCATCATAAACAGGTTGGAACATTGTCTTTAGTGTTTTTAAACCACCGGCAATGGTTCCTGGAGAAATAGGTAGGCCAAGCTCTGCATATTGATTCAAAAGACGATTGGTTGGCTGGCAATAATGGAATTTGGTTAAAAGGACTGCTTCCCAGATTTGAATCTCATATGGACTTTTGGGAATAACATTGACAGGTATTGGCGCCGTAAGTTTATCCGCTACCCCCTTGCAACAACAGCCTTTTTTCATACTTTGCCGGTTGTATATACGGACATGTGCCTTGACGTTAACTGAATATCGAATTGATTCTTTTTCCCCATCCTCATGTGAAATGTATGGTTTTCCGCATACAGGGCATATTGGCGTTTCATCGAAGACCACTGTTTCTTCTTTCACTGGAAGATCGGGACGTTCGGTAAGTCCATGCCCATTACTGCCGAGTTGTTGGCCTCGAGGACGTTTGGTTTTTGGATCTTTTGGCTTTCCATTCTCTTCCTTGGCACTTGGCTTTTCGCTTTTCTTCCCAAATATACGATGCCTCAGATCACGAATTTGCCCTTTCAGTTTCTTGATCGTTTGCTGGAGTATTTTTTCACGGAGAATGGCTTTGCCATGCATTGCCCGCCAATACCCCACAGCGGATTTTAATTCCAGATACTCTTTTTCAAAGATGCGAATTTGTGGAGAGGATTCGTCCAATCCATCAATGGCTTGAATATTTATTTCCTGGGGCTTTAGTGGCAGTATTTTTTGACAAGAAGAATCCATGCTTCTTCGTATATCAAATTATTTTACTCGTGTCCCGAACTTTTTTTAAACCGATGATAAAAAAAATGACTAACCCGAATATTTACAAATTTCTTTAAGACAACCTCTGTGGCAGGATTCCAATTTCTTGTTTTTCCTGACCATCTTTCAGGATTCTTTGATTTGGCTTCCTGATATACCTGCTGACGGTTTGCAAGAATTTTTACATCTTTGCCATTATGCCTGTCCTCCGGGGTGACAAAATGGATACTGCTATGCAGATGCTCCTTATTATACCAGTGAATAAAGCGATTGGCCCACTCTCTGGCATCATATATGTTTTCAAATGATTTGTCCGGATATTCCGGCCGATATTTCAATGTCCTGAACAATGATTCTGAGTATGGATTATCATTGCTGATCCTGGGTCTGCTGAATGAGGGAATGACTCCCAAATCCTGAAGTTTTGCAAGCATGGTGGCAGATTTCATGGGAGATCCGTTATCAGAATGCAAGGTCACTTGTTTTTCTGAAATTTTTTCTCGGAGACAGGCATCAGTTATCAGCTCTGCTGCCAGGTCTCCGGATTCATGTTCATAAACTTGACACGCCACAGCTTTTCGGCTGTATAAATCCATCACCATATACAGGTAAAAAAACCTGCCCCTCACCGTTGACGGCAAATATGTGATATCGGTGTTATTCCGATGTCGGAATAATTGGGATTATTCCGATAATAAAGTTATTCCGATTCTTCACTAAAAAGCAGGAAAAACACATGTATTTCATCAAAAAAGCCGGAATAATTTTTTTGACGTTATATAAATCCATAAAGCCGCTTAAGCATATAATCAAGCTTTGAGTCCTCAAATAAGTAGGATAGGTTTTTTTTTACCCCCTTTATATTATTATTAGTTCGGATTCCACGGCAGTATTCAATGATTGCAGTAATTTCTTCTGCTATTATTTTAGATTTCATTGATTGGTCCCCTTTCTTTTTATGAAATTATTTATAGAATAAGAAAAAGAGAAAAACTCAAGTGTATACAGTTATTATTCCGATTTTTATAACCAGAAGCAGTTGATTTATGCTGCTTTGCAGTGAAGAATCGGAATAATATTATCATCGGAATAATCCCAACTCCACAACTGATTCGGGCCATATGCAATCAAAGGATCAGGACTGTGCCTTTTTGCAGGCAGGCTTGATTGGCGGTGCATATTCATTTTTAATTCACGAAGTATCCTGTACATGGTTGATTCAGAGCCTATATAAATTCCCTGGTCAACGAGTTTCGGCACAATCTGATTTGGATTGGACTCAGCAAATTCAGGCGATTCTAATACATTAACTATCTGGGTCTTCTCATCATCAGAAAATTTATTGTCAGGGGCGGCTCGAGAACCCTTTCGGCTGTCCAACAGACCATTTTTGCCCCACCGTTGGAGAGTTCGAATGGTCAGTCCCAATAATTGGGCGGCCTTGCTTTTTCGAGCTCCGGATTTACAAGCCTCTAAAATCAAGTTCAACACAGTTTGTTTGTCTTTTTGGCTTATCAATCGTCCTCTGGCTCCCCCCAAATCTCTTGGGCTTTTTTTTTTAGAACCAGCAAGGCTGCAGTTTCTGCAAGAGCTTTATCTTTGCGGGATAAGTCTTTTTTTAAAGCAGCGATTTCTTTTTTAAAATTTCTGTCTTTTTCAATCTGTTCTTTATTTGATTTTGGAATCATTGCTGATATGGCATCTTTTTTCCACTGGTCCAGATTATGGATGAAAATACCGGTTTTGCGGCACCAGGCAGTGCATTCTTCAGTAGTCATGGAACCCGTTTTAATTATTGCTGCAATACGTTCTTCGGCTGCCCAGTCCTTGGGGCGTTTTTCTTTTGATTTCAATTTCAGAGCTCCTGACATTAGCCAAATTTAAATGCAGCTTATGCAGCCTTAAATATCAGTTTCAGCTCTGTCCCGGGGTATAAAAAATTTTCCTTGTTTACTATGTCACAAAGCTCCCCCAAAGACTC
>NZ_JAQYWD010000038.1 GCF_030145145.1 Desulfobacula sp.
CAGTAATTATGCCAAGGATGAACTCATAACAGAGAATTATTCAGATGTGGTAAAGCAATGGCGGTATTTGGCCACCCTGGATGGCAGGACATGCCTTGTATGCGGTGCCGATGACCACAGACTTTTTAAACTGAATGAATATAAGCCGGTATTGCCGCAACACTTCAATTGTCGTTGCACATACATTCCAGTTGTTGAAGATTCCATTGCCACAGGGGAAAGGCCAGCAGGAACACATTCTGAAAGGTGGGTAAACCATAGAGACGGCACCAGAAGCCGGAAGTTTACCCCGGATAAAGTCACAACGGGATACACCGGATCATATCAGACATGGTTAAAAGAACAGCTTAAAACAGATCCAGCCTTTGTAAAAAAAGTTCTGGGTAAGAAACGCTTTGAATTATTTAAGGCTGGTAAATTTAATTTGCCTGCCATGGTATCCAATGGACACATAAAAAAACTGTCTGATTTATAAAGTTATCCCATACCTCAAAACCCAATGCCCATGAAGGGAGTTAACAGCTTGTAACTTTTTATATATATAAATTACTGCGGTAGAATGATTTATGATGGAGTTTTTTACTCATATTTTTTAATTAGGGGAGTTGGTATAAAAAAGGCAGGAACTAAATCAATAGACCTGCCTTTCAAGATGATTCTATGACAAACTGATATTATTTCTTTCTTCTGCTAACTCCTGCAAGTCCTAAAAGGCCAATGCCAAAGAGGAACATTGTAGCTGGTTCGGGAACATCAGAACCTGGTCCCGGGCCTGAGCCATCATCATATTCGAAAATCAAATTATCAAAACTTACTCCCCCCGGGGTAGGGCTAGAAGTACCCTTAAAAATTGCATAAGCAATCCCAGGGAAACTGAGGTTAAGAGTTGCCACATCTACATAAGGTGTTACATTTGGGGGAGTGGGATTGCCTCCAAAAGTTCCTGTCTCTGCTTTCCCTAGAAGAGAGTTACTACTATTATAAACCTCAAGGTAAAATGAATCGTCATCTCCGCCATCATCACCCCCAGTAATTTGAACATAATTGACAGGCGCATCAAAATCTACTCTAATCAGTCCTAATCCGTCATTTTGTTGGGTAGTTTGAAAGGTGTGTATTATTGAATAAGGGAAAGAAGCATAGGCGGCACCACGAGCATTTTTATCATTCACTATTATTTCACCAGATGGTGTTGAAAAATACTGTCCAGCAACATATTTTCCATTAATATCCTCCCAAGCCACAAGACCTTGATTCTCAAAGTCAATTAAGGTAGCACTTGCAAATTGAGGAGCAATTACTGTTAAAATGGCTCCTAAAAAAAATGCAATGAGTATTTTCATAATATTGTCCTCCTTTGTTAAATAACAGATTTAACATAAATATAATGCAAAAAGTGTTCCAATTTTTCAAAAAGGCAATAGCCATAATTCAATGTATTTTCAGGATTTTAGGGTAATTAAATTCCTATAAAATAAATGTTATATTATTACAAAAAGTAACTATACTATAGGTAATAAATTTCACAAATATAATGAATTGTATTCATGCTTATACATCACAGAGTTGAATGATTTGGTTGAGGGGATTCAGCTTTTATTGGAGTTATAGTAAATTTTGAAAAATTACGGCAAAGGAATCTTTATATATAATTAAATATCTTTCTACTTTTGTCTTGCCCATGCCCATGGAAAAAGCTCCAATCAAGCTCACTCCAATCTACCCTAAAACATAAACACGACAACTATTGTATAATAGTTAGCGAATTTTATATCCAAGAAAATACATCTAAAGCCTTTATTCACAATGGTTTCCAGCATTACAGAAAAATAAGCTCTTGATTTGCACAAAATATCATGCTAAGTTTTAATTTCATACCATTAAAACTTAGCATGATCCAGGGAGGGAAACCACATGACAAACCGCAACCAAAACCACCCGGTAAAAGGCAGCATTATTGCAGTTGAACCGATACGGAAAATAAAAGATGTGAATTTGATTAAGACCATGCTGAAAGATAAGCCCAGGGATTACGCTTTGTTTATTACCGGGATCAATACCAACTTGAGGGCCAGTGATATCTTGAATATCAAAGTCCATCAGGTGCATGGAGCTAAACCAGGCGATGAACTGACCCTGAATGAGATCAAGACAAAGAAGCCAAGGCGTATCACACTGAACAGGGCCACCATTGCCGCCATACAACCCCTTTTAAAACAGATGCAGGCCAATGGTGCCCTTGAACTGGAAGGGCCGCTATTCAGGGGTCAAAGAGGTAACGGCCTGACAGTGCCGTCATTGTCCAGATTGGTGAAGAAGTGGTGCCAGGATGCCAACCTGAAAGGGAATTATGCCAGTCACACATTACGTAAGACCTGGGGATATCATCAGCGGGTGACGTTTGGCGTGGGCCTGCCTGAATTGATGGTATGCTTTAATCATTCAAGCCAACGCCAGACCCTTGATTATTTATGCATTCAGCCGGAAGAGATTAAAAGCGTTTATGAAAATGAATTATAATTGTTGCCAAAGGTGCGAATATTATTCGCACCTTTCATGGAACCGTATTAAAAGTACAGTCTGCTTGCGATCGTTAAGCGGATAAGACCAACCGGTATTCCCCGGTCCTTTATTTCAACACCTTAGTTAGAATGAACCAAGTCTTTACAGAAGGTCTAAACACTGATACTGAATTCATATTCATACCTTATTGTTTCGGATCTACTATTATTTGATTCCATGGGATATCCAAAATAATAAAAGTACCTGTCCAAATACTTTATACTTTGTTCGCTTAAAAGAAGCTTATGGAGGCATAAAAAAATTAACATTTAATGAGGAGATAAAATGCAATTAAGTAATGGAGAAAAGCTCATTTTGATAATGCTTAGTGAAATTTATGAAAAAATGGGTGTTGAAGGGGAATTAGATCCGGGATTTATTCGATCGGCTATTTTTAGTAAAAACGAGTGGGGTTTAGAATGGAAATATAGCGGCATTCCATTTGAAAAAGAAGAAACACCAGCATTAGTTAAAGAAGTTGTTAATATCTTGGACATGTGGTCATTTATTGAAGACTCATACAAGAAAACGTCGAACGATGAGAAAAAGCAAATTAAAGAAGAGGCAGAACCTTTTGGAGAGCATGTAAAGTTCAGTGGTTTTGATGGAAATAATGAATCTGAGTATCTCAATGTAGCTCATTTTTTCATTAATGACTTAAAAAGTTTTCTTTGTTTTGAAGGGAGGGGCCTTAACTCACATTGCCCATCTATTGAAGTTCACAGAAGAATGTATGATGTATTTGAGCCAATGAGAGCAGAAGCGGGTTCTGGACTGCTAAGCTCAAATCAGATAATAGAGATATTAAAGGCAAAGATTCACCCCGACCGACGATAGATTGAATATTGAAATCCAGGGAGTCTTAAAAGGCTCCCATTATATTGTAAAACAAAAATGTATATTAAAATCTGTAATCCTTCTAATTAATACGAATCTATTACTTTTAGCTTTCATTACTTATCGTAACGCTTGATTTAAAGTGGTACATATCGATTTTTAGTCTGATATATATACAAACCACATCAAAGAGAAGCCTATAGCTCTTAAACGGGCTAAAAATGGCCTTGATTTGGATATGATTTTGAATTGGGTTATATCTTGTGGACAAAAAACTTGACTTCTTGTCCACAACGGTGGTACATAGAATTTTAGACATTAACGGAAACAAGCGTCAAACGGGTGTTTCAGGCTTTTGAAATAAGCGGGTGGGACAAATCCTTCCCCCGCTACCAAAACAATTACAAGGGTCTCGGAAATTTTCCAAGACCCTTTTTTTGTTTCTGGATTTAGACTTCCAACCGTACTTCCAACCTTCAGAGTATTTCCAACCAATATCTATACTGTGTGATATTTTATTTCAATTAAGTTGAATGGGTGTTGAATTTTATTGATTTTGCTTTTTCCCAATTGAATAGCTCTTTACACAAATTTGAAACATTGATACTGATTTACAGATCAAATTTTTTAATTGTTGCATGTCGGATAACATTAAAAATTATATGATATCCAGATCTGCACAATATGAAGAATAGGCTTCTAAAATACAATTTAATTCACCAAAGGAGATTCTTTATGAAAAAAATCAAGATTTTGATCATTTCTGGCGTATTGGTTTTGGCAATAAACGGTATTGCATTTTCAGGGGACACCCACAGTGGAAAAGCCATAGAACAAGCTGGCAAAGCTGGTTCTCATGGCAGTGCAAGCGCAGCACATGCAATTGTGGGTTCCGGCCAAGTCACCTCTGCTGCCTCTGCTGTACCCTTATCGGTTGCAGGTTCTGTTGGTGCTGTGAGTACAGAAGTTGCCAATGAATTGATGGATGCTGCTACTGCTCCCATTGGGACTCCTTTAGAAATTACAGATGAATCTGTTACAGCAGGACCTCCACCCAATGAAGTATTGAAGACAAACAAAAAAACTGATTTATAGGAATTATTACACCCAACCAAAACCGGAGACACCATGAAATATTTGAAAAAAAATACTATTTTTGCAATTTTTATTGCGATCCAGCTATTTTCTGTAGCCCCTCTCCATGCAGGCAGCAGCCAAGCTGGTGGTGAAATACATTTTGAACCAGAAGTTATCATCAAGTTTGCAAAAAAAGTTGAGAAGACTTTGGCCCAAAAAGGCGCAAGGATTGCTATTATTGCGAGAGTTGGTCAGTCCAGAGAAAATCTGCCAGAAGGAATAAACTTTACCCATGCTGCCTTTATAGTATATTCTCAAATAACCACGAATGACGGTAGAAAAATTCCTGGATATGCCATATATAATCTCTATCAAAGAGCTAAAGAACCGAATGTAAGTGACCTGATACAGGATTACCCGGTGGATTTCTTTGCCGGAGTTAAGACACTGGAAGCGGGGCTTATAATTCCGACACCCCTACTGCAAAAAAGATTATTGGAAGTGTTGGCATCGCCAACATACAAAGAGCTGCATAATCCCAATTATTCAGTCCTTGCCAATCCATTCACTCTAGATTTTCAAAACTGTACAGAACACACGCTTGATTTGATAATAGCAGCCATATATCAAACAAATGATATAAAAATTATCAAAGCTAATGAAAAGGCTTATTTTAAGCCGCAAGCAGTAAATGTTAATCCGCTAAAGCTCCTAATAGGTTCAATGTTCTCGGCAGATGTGACAACATCTGATCATCCTGGTTCTCCAGAAACAACGACATTTACAACGATTGGTAATTTCTTAACCCAATATGAAGCGGCATCGGAAATTTTAATTATTACACCTGATCTATAGAGATGTTCCATGTTTGATTTTTGGACTATCGTAGATATCAATGGCTAAACACATAACACCCGCTGCACCAGACCGCTTGGGGCGGCTTTGCCACCCCGAATCCCCTCGGTTGCGCTCGGCGGTCCCTGAGCTTAACCGTTACTCTATATGAACCAAAACCAGCATTCTATACTTTTCTTTACAGATTGGAATTATAAATGACTCAACTTTCGGGGTTGGTCATTTATGCCTGAACCCATCCATTAAAGCTGTGAAAACTGAAAGTTGAGTTATTCTTATTCCTTACTTCAAAATGTCTTGTAACTCGAAAATATAAAAAAATCACATTTAATTTTTTTGCAAGCAATAATAGAGCTCCGTCTGTCAGGAGTCAAATTCAACAAATTTGGGTATACCCCTATGCCACATAGCAATAAGTGGCAAATAGTTTCATAGGAGATTTATTCGATTGATTATTTTGCCATCAACTGTATCGTTGAATATATCTTTACATGCATTTTGTATATTGATAGACTCCTTTTTAAATTGTTTCATGTCGGATAATTCGCCAAATTACATGATGTTTCTGTCAGCAATAATTGGCTAAGCTCAGTATTTTAACCGCGTTATCCTATGGAAAAACCAGGGGAAGCGAACATGGAAAATATGGATACAAACCCGTTCAATCGGAAAACACTTACCGAAGACGTTTTGAAGGAATGGCAGAATCTGCTCAATGAGACGGCTGAGATCCTTGGTGTTCCTGCGGGCCTGATCACGCGCGTTGATGGCAAGGAAATTGAGATCCTCCTTTCAAGTGAGACCGATGGCAACCCGTATCTAGTACCGTGTACTTCACAGTACCCGGATTCCGGCTGGTATTGTGAGCATACCCTGCGGAGCAGGACGGTAAACCTGATTGAAAATGCATTCAATGATCCCCAGTGGAAAGACAATGCAGCCGCAGTCCAACTGCACATGATCTCCTATTTGGGCATGCCCATTGAACGTCCTAACGGAGGACAATTCGGGACGGTATGTTTCATTGACAATAAGCAGAACGCTCATAATGAAATGCATATCAGGCTGGTCAAGCAAATCAAGAGGATGATCGAACTGTCCCTTCGCATTGTTTTAGCCAAAGCGGAGATTGACCAGCGGGATCGGTTGATTAATGACTTGAGTAAGATTTATCCGATCTGCAGTTATTGCAAGAAGGTCCGCGAAGAAACCGGCAAGTGGGTCTCGGTAGAAAAATATGTCAGTGATATTTCTGGCGCCTTGCCCTCACACGGGATCTGTCCGCACTGCTATGAAAGGGAGATCAACCTACTTGACTGACCATAAGTTCTGTTTCCGAGTTATGGGGACACCTTACCTAACCCACCAAGAGTTTCGGTTATGCGTGAGTTATGGGGGTTATGGGGACACCTTACCTAACCCACCAAGAGTTTCGGTTATGGAAACACCTTACCTAACCCACCAAGAGTTTCGGACATGCTACAACCAAAGGGATTCAGCCTCTCAACCGGGTTGGCTGTTTTACAGGGATCACGGCGTGTAAATTCATCATACCGGCATGTGACAGTCGATGACTCTGATCCCCATCCATCCATTTAACACCTTCTGTTTTTTTAACCCAAATCATCAGGCAAAAGTAACCTCTATGTTCTTTACAAAAAGTTGTAAATCCTATCTTGGGGATATCGGAGCGGGAATCATGGTCTTTTGTCTGAGGTCGTTGATCAGCGGACGGTTTGATTTTTTGTTGTGACATTTTTTGTTCCTTAACCAAGCAATTTTCGTTAGGAATGCGCTTTCTGATTTCGTAAAGAGTATAAAAGCCTTTTGTTTTGGGGGGGGTGAAACATTTTGTTCTGTCTGGTCTGCTTATTGCTTAAATATCATCAGGGTCATTTTGTGTTATTTTTTTTGGTAAGACTGTTCGTTTTATTGATTCAAATTGGTGATTTGAAAAAAGGGAATACCGTATGTACATTAATAGAATTAATGATTTTATGAACCAAACCATACAAATTTTTGGTATAACATTCATCCTGTTCCTTTTCTTAGGCTTCTGTGCAGGGTTTTTTCTTGATAGTTCTATGAATGAGGAAATCGCTAAGGTTATATTTTTTATTTCATCGGTATCCTCAGTATGTGTTCTTTTATTTCGTCAAAAACGGAAAATCATAAAAAATGATTAAAATAGTGATTAGAACCCAGATCCCATAATCCGCATTACACAAATGATGGGCTTGGTGATGGACAAAGAGGCCAATTGAGAGAAAAAACGAGTAAAAACATCCTCTGGACGTAACTTGTAAAAGATATATTGTAATTACAAGCCGAAAATCTAATTAGAACATAAATTTCATGCTAATAGATACAACATTCTGGGTGCTATTTTCAAAGATTCCAGTGACTCGTCCGCCTCCTGGATTGGAAGTATCGCCCACTGGATTATTAAAAGGTTGATCGTTGGCAACAATATAACCATATGTGATCCCTATAACAAAAGATTTATAGGTGAAATCAAAACCAGTACAATAAACTTGTGAATCACCATGAAAGACCATTGCATCCAGCGTCTCTGCGGGAACGGGAGATTGATCATAAATATACCCTGCAAAAAGATGAAATTTCTCTGAGAAAGCATATTGTATCCCTAGTCCAAACGTTAAGGTGTTCTCCCAATTTTTTATAACTACAGTATCCCCTAATAAAACGTTATCGCTTCTTGCTATTAATCGGTCCTGGACTGACCATTCAGTCCAATAAGTATCGAATGAAAAATTCCACTTCCGAAATGAATATGATATTCCCATAAAAAGCATGCTGGGAGTAGTAAATTTCATATTTGCAGTGGTATCAGATATCCCCAGCAGGGGAATTTCAGGTTCTAAATTCACAGTCATAGAATTAAATTCATGTTTGATTCTGCTTTTATAAGAAACACCCAAAGAAAAATTGTCTGTAATATCAATGAGGATTCCCGTTGACCATCCTACGCCTGAATCCCTGCCGTCTAATATCGATTCAAATTCTCCAGGAAGCCAACTTTTTTGTTTTATCTCCAGTTCGACTTTTTGAAAAAAAGCGCCGAAGCTTATTGACACTCCTGGAGTGGGGGAAAATACCGCTACCGGTTCCACTCGATATGATTCTATACTGGATTCTATACCGGCAGTTGTAAATCGACCTTCCCAATTATCAGGCCACCGACTGGACTGACCAAAAGGTGAATATATACCAAGACCCATTGAGAATGTATCATTTATTTTACAGGTTGCATATGCATAAGGGATTACATGATTTTCACTATCGGTTTTTGTGATTAAGCCATTTTTGCTGCCCGGTATGTTAGACGTCCCATTACTTACAAATTCTGCGTTTCCGGAAAAAAAATAGGTGAGCCCTGTTTGAACTTGAACGTCTTTTAATTTAAGTATTCCAGATGGATTGTAAAAAATGGCCGATGGATCATCTGCTGCAGCAGTAAATGCGCCACCCAGGGCAAATGCCTTTTGACCCTGGGCATAATTAGCAAATCCATGCCCATATGCATGAATAGGAAATACAATAAAAGAAAAAATCAAGACTACCCATACCATAAGAAACTCCTTTCACAGATTAAATTTTCTGTTTATCAATGGGGTTATACCCACTGACAAAATAAGTTTTTACAAATCCTTTGCCTTTGATTCTTATAGGGCTTCTATCGTTTAAAAAGAACCGTCTTCCTATCATTTCTTTTGTTTCCTGAGAAATTTGGATTTTTCCTATTACGCCGTGTGATTCCATCCGAGAAGCGATATTAACTGTATCTCCCCAAAGGTCATAGATCAATCCGTTTTTGCCAATCAATCCTGCGACCACTGGACCGGAGTTGATACCTATTCTTAAATCTAATCCTTCATAGTTTTTGATGATTTGCATGAACTCCAATGCAATTTTGGTGATGATGACGGCATGATTTTCTGTGATTTTGGGAACCCCGGCGACTACCATATATAAATCGCGAATGGTTTTTATTCTTTCAATTTGGAAATTTTCAGTTTTTTCATCGAATTTTGAAAAAATGTCATCTAAAATAGAGATTGCCTTACCATGGTTATCATTGTCATATGATTTTTCCAACCCAACAACTTTTACAAACATAACACTACATTCACTGAAGGCTTCTGCAAACGTTTTCCCTTCTTCAGTAATTTTTTTTACAATTTCATCTGGCAGTAAATTTTTTAATAAGATATCCAATTGCTCATTGGATTTGAAAAATTGATTTTCAACTTTGTTTAATTTGTTTACAAATATACAATTTATCAAAATCAGTGAAAAAAGAATTGCCAATGGGGTAAATAAATAGGAAAAAGAATCCGCTTTTTGGCTTGTTATAATGGGTTCAAACTCAATGATTCTAAGTTCAAAAAAAATAAACATGCATAACCCAATGAAAAAATGGATAAAAACATATCGTTTTTTTTCTCCAATTAGAACAAATTGAATGCCGAAGATATACACCAGCAACCAGTGATGGACGCTAATTGGATGAATTTTATGATTTCCTTGGATAAAAATTAAAATAAACGCTATCCAGAAGAGAATAATAATTGATAAAATATGTCCTGCAAGCGTTGGCTTTCCTTTTTTTAAGAGCCATAATATAATTGCTAAAAATGCCAAAATTGCAAGGTTTATTGCTAACAGGGGAAAAACACTATGAAGGATAGCGATGCTTATCCATACGCAGGAAATGAGAAATAAAATAACGACGAATGAATAGAAAAAGAGAGTTAATTTTTCCTTTTCTCTTTTTTTATATAAAAAATCATGAAAGATAAAATTTGATTCAAACTTGGTTTTTTTAATAGTCATTTTAAATTATTAGACAAATCAAACAAATATGTAACAAAATGATTATTATGATTTAAATGCACTTTTTTTTCTAAAAAATTATATTTGGTTTTAAGCAGTTTATATGTATCTTTTGTTATCTGTATTGATCCCGGTATTCCAGTAGACTCCATTTTTGATGCGATATCCACCGCTCCTCCCCAAAGGTCGTACGTAAATTTTTTTTTCCCAATAACCCCTTCGATAAGAGATCCTGAATTAATTCCAATTCTTATAGAAATATTATCGTAGGAATTTATCACAGTTAAAAATTCCAGCGCTAATTGAATGATTACGTCTGCGTGTTTACTATTTGAATTTGGTGAACAGGAAGCGACCATATAGGCGTCTCCTATGGTTTTGATTTTTTGCAAACCAAATTTTTCAGTTAGATCATCAAAGCGACCAAATATTTCATTTAAAAAAGAGATAAGATCACTCGGTGCCATGCTTTCGGATAATTTTGTAAAACAGACAATATCAGCAAATAAGACCGAACAACTTTCATGTTTGTTTATAAAACCTTTTCCTTCATGCCTGATTCGTTCAGCAATGCCTTTTGGGAATATTTTTTCCAATATTTTTTTTGTAAATCATTGGCTTTGGATAACACTATCTCTGTTTCGGTGATACTTTCGACAAATAAACGCGTTATCCCTGCTAAAATTATATATGCAGAAATCAAAACGAAATGCCTTCCTAATAGATGGGTTTCATCGCTTATGGAAAAATAGGGGCGGTGAAATATTATTTGATACTGAACAATAATAAACATAACTGCAACAACAGTCATTAAAAAATATTTCACAAAATAATTTGAATCGGAAAATAAAAAAAAGGACACTGAAATCATGACTAAAAAATAAAACTGGTTGGCATTAACTTCTCTTACGCCAACGCCTTCAACAAATAAAAACATTTGCCACAAAAGAATTAATACCGATATGAATAATAAATATTTTGATAAGATTATGAGATTTTTTTGTAGAAAGTAGAGAACCAAAACGACAAAAGATAAAAGGAAAAGAAGGGAAAAGCCTTGAAAAACAAATCCTTTAATGAGAAAGAAAACTGACCAGTAGAATGTAACCAAGAAGACCATTGCACAAGAAAACAAAATCAGGTGCAGACTTCTTTTCTGTCTATTTATTCTTGGATTAGATATTTTAAGATTATCACCGAAGAACAATTCTATCAGGTTGTTTTTTTTTATAAAGGTTTTCATCTATCTGGCCATGTTGAATATTATACTACTATTTTTTTACCCCTTTTAGATCTTGATTCGTGAGCTGGCTCAAATTTGATAAGTTAACAACTGTGATTGATACGTTAATCATCTTTCTATTAGGCCCCTTTTGATGATAACTAATTGATCCGCAGTGTGATTTATTCTATACTGGAATCCATTTGAAAGTAAAGAACTATTAAAGTTGCAAAACACGGCACAGTCGATTGAGGAAGATGCCTCCAATATCGAAAATATTATGGGAATATTAATTGTCGAAAAAAATTAATATTCCCAACTTATAATGATGCGAAATCGATTCGAAATTTATTAAATGAAAATACAATATTTTGGTTACAACTCTTTTCTAATAAAATCCGGGAAGAGCAAAATTGCAGTTGATCCGGGCCAAAATATGTGGGTTTTTAAATTCAATAGCCTCATACCAAAAGCAGAATGGAATGATATTACACATATTGCTATTACACATGGAGATCCTGACCACTACTGGCAAGCTGATAGGATAACTCTTGCTTCAAATGCAACTTTAATCTTGAACAAAACAATGATCAAACAGTCTGAAAAGTCTCTTAAGCTTTTGAGACCGCGGTCGCATTATCTTAAATTTGATGCCTTTAATGGAACAGTCTTTCCATTGGGAATCGGGGAAACAATAGATTTTAATGATTTCACAGTTCGTGGGATTCCCACTTTGCATGGCACAATAAACATGTCTATTTGGGCCATGAAACTGCAGATTTCACCCGGACCGGGGAAGCGTTTCGGATTCGGTTCAATCGGTTTTGAGATTAGGATTGAAAACAAAATCATTGTTAATTTGGGAGATAGCTTATTCTTAAACGAATGGAAGAATTTAAATCCAGATATTTTAATGATCCCAATAGGGGGTCTGGGGAACAATACCCTTGTTATGGATGCGAATGAGGCTTTAACCGCAATCAAGATAATTGCGCCGAAGATTGTTATTCCCTGCCATTATAATATTCCGTTTTTTTTTAACAAAAGAATGCTCTCTGTTGACGAAGAATTTTTCAAGCTCAAAGTAGAAAGGTTAGGTATTAAATGTAATATTATGCAATCTGGTGATGAATTCGAAATCTAAATGTATTCCCCAATATTCGGGAATATTCGGGGACACTAATATTCGGGAACATCTTACTGAATTCTACCAAAAACTTCGGACAGATTATAAATGCCCCAAGCTTGACCGCATAAACTCGAGGATTTCTTTTTTGCCTGCCTGCGGGTTTTTGGACAGGAAGGCCGCGGTCTGGTTAGCAGCAAATGCCGCTGAAATGGACGTGCCCGCATAAATACCCGGATCGGCTTTGTATCCCACCGGCATGTCGGCAAACCCGGGAAGATAAACGTCCACAAAATCACCATAATTTGTATTTTTCCAGTTTCGGCCGGACGGTGCCAGGGCACCAATGCCGATGACGGATGCATATGCAGCCGGATATACCGGTTTTCCCGTGGGCTCATTGCCGGCCGATGCCACAATGATCAGGCCTTTGGATGCACTATATTCGAGTGTGTCGTTAATAAAATTGCTAGGGGTAGGTGACCCCCAGCTCAGGCTCATCACCCGGGCACCATTTGCTAAAGCAAACTTAATGCCGTTCATCAATGCAACGCTGGAAGTGAACCCGTTATCATCAAATGCCCGGATGGCAATCACCGGATTGTTGCTGTCGTTGGTTTTTGTAACCCCGAACGGTGTGACAGCACCTGCAGCAATAAGGGCCATCTGTGTCCCATGTCCCAATGTATCTGAAATTATAGCGTCCGGGTTTAAGGCATCCTGGCTTGCAAGCAACTGCCCGTCGGGCATGGCACCCGGGGCAAGGCCGGAATCAAGTACGGCAATGGGGACAGCGCCTTCAGCCGGTGGATTGAAATCAAGCTGGGGTGTGGTTTCTGTGTCCGGCACATATCGATGGGGCAGGGCAATGGGATATGCATAATTGGGTTCTGCTGTCTCAATACCGGGGAGGCCTTTGATTTGCCTGACCAATGCGGGAATTTTTGCCTGGTCAGATACTTTTATTCTGTAAATGCCCAGTGTCCGGTTTTCTGAGATCAGGGTTCCCCCCAGTTGTTTTAAAATCTTATTCACCTGTTCGGGGTCTATGTCCGGCTTGAGGCGGATCAGGATTTCTCCTTGGACATACAGGGAACCATCTTCCGGATTACGGGCAATATCCAGGTTTGAAGTTTTTCCAGGGGGTGTGATGGTATCGGTATTGCCGGATTTGAAGATATGGATTGCTGTCAGACGGACACGGGTGCCGCTGGATGTCGGCGCTGATTCCCATTTCAGAACATGATTCAATGGATTTAAAATGGATTCCAGCCCCCGTTGAAGGTCATGGTTCTCAAAATGAGCCGAGATATCCGGATTCAGGTCCGGGTCAATGTAAACCTTAATGTCTGTTTTCTTCGCCAGATCATTCATCAGGACATGAAGTTTTACCTGATCTGCGTGGATGGTGATGCGATTCTGATTCAGGGTCAGTTCATACGCTGAGGCATGGGAGTAGAACACCACCCATAACAGACAGAGAATACTTTTGATGTTGAAGGGCCATTTCATGATCATATTATATCATCAGTTTGTGCCTAAAGGGAACAGGCAATTGATCAGCAATTCTTATTATGGTGACAATCAAACTTCCTTTACTTGTGATCAAAAACAAGGTATTGAAAAACAGGGTCCAGGCAAAAAAAATCTTTGTTTCTAATGGTCACAGATCATCGAATAAAACGGGAATTAAGACTTTCGGGGTGTGTAAGTCGGTGAAAGTTTACTGCTATGAAGATTCTCATCCACTTTGGAAAAGAATTTGATTTTTTCCAGACAAAGGGCAGACAAGACCGGCGACTGGTATATGACGTAAATCGAAATGCCTCTGTCAAGGATATCATTGAGTCCCTTGGGGTGCCCCATACGGAAGTGGGGCATCTTTATTTTAATTACCAGGTGATTGATTTTTCATACATTCCATTTTCTCCGGGAAGAGTGGACGTCAAGGGCATACCGTCACCTTTTGATGTTCGGTCACCATCGGTACTGAGGCCGAAACCGCTCGACAGGTTCCGATTTATTGCAGATGTGAACGTGATCCGGTTAGGACGTCTTTTGATCCTGCTGGGATTTGATGTCCACTATTCTTCCTCCTGTTTGGATCATGAAATTGCCGATATTGCCGAAGCAGAACATCGAATTATCCTGACCCGGGATACCGATCTGCTAAAGCGAAAAAAAATTGATTTTGCCCGGAGAATCATGGCTGATTTACCCTATGAACAGCTGGTTGAAACGGTTTGTTTCTTTGGCTTGGAGCCCATGATTCATTTCTTTTCACGCTGCACAGCGTGTAATGTCCCCCTTGTAACCGTGGCCAAAAGCGAAGTGATGCCCCTTCTGGAACCCAAAACCAAACTATATTTTAATACGTTTTTTCGATGCCCGCAGTGCAAAAACGTCTTTTGGAGAGGGTCTCATTATGATAGTATTCGAAAAAGAATGTCTTCCCTTGGGATTTCAATCAAATCTTGAATACAGATCTGCAAGGATTATATTCAACTTAAGCGTAACGAAAAGAGGGACCTATGAAGATTATCACCACCCATAAAGGATCGGATTTTGATGCATTGGCATCTCTGGTGGCGGCGACCTTGCTTTATCCCGGGGCAAAACCGGTTTTGCCCACATCCATTAATGCAAATTTAAAGGCATTTTTATCCATTCATAAAGATCTTTTTGACCTCTACTCCCCCAATGATATTACACTGGCCCATGTCAAAACCCTGGTGGTGGTGGATACCCATTCCTGGGACCGACTGGAAGGAATGGATTCCTTGAAGGCAAGAAAGGATCTGGAGATTATCATATGGGACCACCATAGTGAAGGGGATATTGAAACCGACCGGAAAACCATCAGAGAAACAGGGGCTACGGTTACCCTGCTGGTGAAAGAAATTGAAAAAAAAAGAAAGCTGATTACCCCGATTCAAGCCACGCTTTTTTTGATGGGATTGTATGAAGATACCGGTAACCTGACATTTCCCTCAACCTTATCCGAGGATGCCCATGCTGCCGGGTTTCTCCTGGACAGAAAAGCAGACCTGAATATCCTGACCACCTTTTTACGGCAGGCTTACGGAAAAAAACAAAAAGATATTCTTTTTGAAATGATACAGAAGGCAGAAAGAAAGGAAGTGTCCGGGTTTTCCATCAGTATTTCCAAAATGGAGATATACGGACGAATCCAGAATCTTGCCATGGTCCTTCAGATGTACAGGGAAATTGTCAATGTGGATGCTGCATTTGGTATTTTCAGGGATGTTGAACGGAACAAATGCATGATCATCGGCCGGAGTAATATCGATGAAATCAATGTCGGCCTGTTAATGCGAAGCATAGGTGGCGGTGGCCATCCGGGTGCGGGATCCGCACTTTTAAAGGCAGCAAACCCGGACGCAATTGAAGATATCCTGATTGAACTCATCTCCGGGAACCAGCATTCGTCGGTCCTGCTGGTAGACATCATGTCCTATCCCGTCGTTACGGTGAATGAGGACACAAAGGTAGAAGAGGTGGCCATGATTTTAAGGGACATGGGGTGCACGGGGATGCCGGTTGTGGATGACGAAGACCATATCGTGGGTGTCGTTTCTCGACGGGATTTCAAGAAAGTGAGAAAATCAAATCATATGCTGTCGCCCATAAAAGCATTTATGAGCCGGAATGTCATCAGTATCCCCCATGATAAAAGCGCCATGGAAGCTGCCCGATTGATGATAAAACATGACGTCGGACGTCTGCCGGTCATGAAAGAGGATAAAATTATCGGGATTATTACCCGGTCAGATGCCATGACGTATTTTTATGATTTGCTGCCGGATTAATCCTTAGGACCGCAAATTTTATAAATTGAACGAAATAGCTTGCCTTTTGGCCCATCTACTGCGTTGCATCAAAGGCCAAATAGTTGCCGGCATTGGCAATGATCAGACCTGTCACCGATTCAGTTTTTTTTGTGCTTTAACGGCCAGTTTTTCCCGGAATATTTTCGAGTTGTGCCGGATATCCACAGGGAACGACTTTTCAATAAAAATATGATCAATTTTTGCGGTTAACGGGTTTGATTTTGCCAGTTCAAGCAGTTCATTGATCAATTCTTTCAGGTTGTTTACGGTTGAAAAAGGTTCGATGAACACAACCGGTGTCTGCATGTTTTTGGGGCCTACGCCGGTAAGGGCGCTTCTGAAAACATGTTTATGATTGTTGAAGATGGCTTCCACGGGAATCGTGAACAGGGTTTCCTCTTTGGTGATGACCCGGTGGCCTTTTCTGCCACAAAACCATATCCTTCCCTTTGAATCCCGCCATCCAAGGTCCCCCATCCGATGCCAGGCCGTGCCGTCTGAATCAGGAATTTTAGCCAGCAGGTCTGCTTCAGGGTCGTTGAAATAGTGTTGGGTCACAAGGTCCGCTTTTACGGTTATTTCTCCCACCTGATTTTCAGGGACCTCAAGGTCGTCATGGAGCTGGGTGATGGGGGCATCACTGATGGTGATGATTTTTACCTGGGTGTCGCAGATGGGCCTGCCGATGCACATGCCAAATCCCTGTTCGGAAAGCGTCTTGGTTTCTGCCAGGATTTCATTGGATCCGATGGAGATCACCGGAACAGACTCTGTTGCCCCATAGGGGGTATGGATCTGGGCAGCGCCAGACAGCAGGGTTGAAAATTGTTCAATGTTGGCAGGTGTCACGGGTGCACCCGCTGATACCACCCGCCGCAGGGAGGGCAGTTTGATATTGTTTTCCTTGCCGTATTTGCCCACCCGATTCAGCAGGGCAGGGGAGGCAAACATATTGGTGATACCGTGGTTTTCAATGGCCTCAATGATTTTTTGGGGATTCACAAGGGCAGGTTTGGTTGGATCCATATCCGGAATAACGGCGGTCATGCCCAGAATCGGATCAAAAAGTGCAAACAGGGGAAAGGTGGGCAGATCAATCTCATCCGGATCAATCTGAAAGTGTTCCTGGATCTGTTTGATCTGGGCGTCAAAGTTTCCATGGGTATACACCACCCCCTTGGCAGGGCCGGTTGATCCCGTGGTGAAAACAATGGCAGCGGTTTCATCCCGGCGGGTGTGGGCCCTTGGATAGGGATCATCTGTTGGTAGGATCAGCTGGTCAAGGGTATATCCCCCCCAGAACCATCGTTTGCCCACCGTAACCCATCGGTTGACCGATGTAAAAAAACCGGGTTTGAGTTTTCTTAGCAGATGGGCTTTTTCAATGCCGATAAAGGCTTTGGGTTTTCCCTGCTGCAGGCATTGCAGCATTCTGTCGATCCCCATTCCGGGATCCACCACAACCGGTATGGCCCCCACTTTAAACATGGCAAAGATGAGGATAAAAAATTCCATCCCCGGCGGCACCATTAAAATGGTTCGGGTCCCCCGGAGAATACCGATGCGCTCCAGGCCGAAGGCCAGCTGATCCGATTGCTTTTCCAGCTGGGCGAATGTCATCTGGCTGTAGAGAACCCTGCCGTTTTTATCCCTGCCGGCAGGATAAACCAGTGCACGTTTATAGGGATGGGTTTCCTGTGTTTTTTTTAGACCAAGTGAAATATTTGTATAGGCTGTCATAAAAATTTCTTTTTGAGTTTATAAAGGGTCCCTTTGATAAAGCCCTGGGGAACCGTTTCAATGGGTTTTAAGTTTTGGGTCAGTTCCTGGGCAGGGGCTAACGCACCATGGGCAAGGTCTGTTAACTCCTTTTTTATAACATTTATCTGAACCAGACCCTGTTCTTTGTTGACCCGAAATAAAACATAGGTTTCTTTAACCGGGTTTTCAATTTTTATAAAGGCTTTTTCCAGGGCCTTTTTTTCTTTTTCCCAAATCTTTTTTTCTTTGTCTGCTATCTTTTTTTGATCCGGATATTGATGGGCAATGGCATCAATTCGGGCAATCTCGTTGTCAATGAGGGTCATTACAGTGTTAAAAGAAATCATTGTGTCATAGAGATCCGGAAAATATTTAAAGCTGAACCGGACCATCTCTTCGGGAAGATTGAGATGGCGCAATTCAATGGGTGAATAGATGGCTTTTCCGGCATCAGGGTCTTTGGCGGCAACATACAGGGCATAGCCATAATATGAGGCCATGCCAAGGGTGCCAAGCGCCACAAGAGCCAAAAGGACAAAAAAAATGCGTTTCTTTGACCGCCAGGAAGATTTTTTCCCCCCCGGTATGGTATTGACAGATGCCGTCTGGGTACTGGAATCGTCTTGCCTGGTTTTTTTCTCCTGGATTTCCGGTACCGTCTTTTCCGGTGATGCGGGTGTGTCTTTTTTTTTCTTTTTCCCAAATCCAAGCATGATGGTGTTTTACCCCAGGCATTAGCTAAATGTCAAAACAAAGAATCCTTTTCTGTGGTTGTCTCATTTGTTCAAAAAGGCCTTGATCAGGTGGGTCGTTTCTTCGGGCTTGTCCTCAAACAGGTAATGGCCGGCATCATGAAAAACATGGGTGACAGCTCTGGGAAACCGTGTTTTAAATTCATTTAAAAAGGTCAGGTCAAACACAAAATCCCTGGCGCCCCATAAAAACATCAGATCCGCTTCCTTCAGATGTTTTAACTGCTGATCCACATGATCGACAATGGCGTAGCTCTCATCGGTTTTGCTGAGGGGAATGTCCTGGACAAATCTTAAGGTCGCGATGCGATTTTTCCAGGAATTATAGGGTTCAACAAGGCCTTTTTTGACGGTTTTGGACAAACGGGTGTGACTGCCCAGATACAACGCCCCTTTTGCAAACACGTTAAGACCAAGGACAGCCGGGACCGCAAAAATCCGGATATATTTGATGAGCCACAACAGGAATGGAAATCGTTTCTCCTTTGGCAGGAAAAACCCGGCAGTGTTGGTGATAACGATTTTATCGATTCTATCCAGGTGGTCGACGGCCCAGGCCAGACCAATCATGCCGCCCCAGTCATGGAGAACCAGACTGATTTTTTCATGGATATTTAATTGACGGATCAGGGTATCCAAATCCTTTACCCGGGATTCAAGGGTGTAATTGTAGCTCTTTCCATCGGGTTTGTCGGAAAAGCCGCATCCGATATGATCGGGTACAATGGTACGGAATTCTTTTGAAAGATGACCGATAAGGTGTCGGAAGTAGAACGACCAGGTCGGATTGCCGTGCACCATGAGCACGGGTGCTCCTTTTCCCTGGTCAATATAGTGAAGTTCATGCCCATTAAGGGAGATGAAGTTGGAATCAAAGGGATAGAGCGCTTCAAAGGCGCGTGTGGAGGTCCGTGTGCCATTAATCTGTTTTTCTACCATTCAACACCTAAAATATAACAGTTCAGTCCTGATCCAACCCCAATAAAGGCAACAAAATCTCCGGGCTGCAAAAATCCCCTCTCATCAGCGATGGCAGCTGTCATGGGAAGGGATACCGACCCCATATTACCCAGAAACGGAAAGGTTGCAAAGTCTTTTTTTATATCCTCGTTCAACGCCTCGTAGAATTTCTGGTGGTGCAGGGCCCCGACCTGGTGTCCAATAAATTTATCGGGTTTGCCCGGGGCAAGATCAAATTCCTGTTTAAAGGTCTCAAATGTTTTACCGGCAAGGTCAAGGCCGTGTTCAAGAACACGCTGGGCCTGGGTACGCATGATGACCTTTGAATCCGTTGGCATCCCTTTTTGCTCAAATCCCCAGTGGCAGAGCCGGTGATGTTCAATGGTGTTTTTTACAACCCCCCCTTTAAGGGTATGCTTTCGATTGTCCGGGTTGCCGATGGTGCCGTCTGTTAACAGCACGGCAGCCGCGCCTGATCCACCGGTCAGTGTGGCAATGGCCTCTTTATAAAACGCCAGTGTTTTATGGGTATTGATGTCATCTATGGTTGCATCCACAATTTGCCGGGCGGTTTCACAGGAGACCACAAGACCCGCCTTGATATGGCCCAGTTCTATTTCATTGGCCACATGGACCATGCCGGTTATCATGCCCAGGCAGGCGCTTTTCACATCATAAATATGGGCGTCGCGACCCATGTTCAATCGGTGGGCAACGGAACAGGAGGTGGCGGGTTCAAATCCATCCTGGCCCACCCCGCAATAGGCAAGGGCGCCGATCTGATCCGGGGAGACCCCGGCTTCATCCAGGGCTTTTTGTCCGGCAATGGCGGCATGGTCGGAAAGGGTGTGGTCTTCATCCCAGTATCGTCTTTCTTTGATGCCGGTAAGGGTTGTCAGCTGACCGATATCAAATCCCATTGTCTTGTAAAAAGGGGCCAGTTTTTCTTCCAGCGCTTCCGTGGTCACCACATGGGGGGCAAGCTCATAGCCGAATGATTCTATAAATACCTTTGAATATTTCATTGCTTTCTCCAGAAAGATTCCAGTTCTATTTTTGTCAGACCCACCAGTTTCATTCCCATATTTTTGTACAGGACAATTCTCAAATCATCGGAAAACATGTGGGCATCGGCGATGACATAAGGGTCCGGGGCATACCCCATCTCTTTTATTTCCAGTTCATACCTTACTTTTTTTGTGTCAGGTGTTACCGGTCCCCGGCATTTTAAATCACTTTCATTATGGGGCACAACATCATAAAAGACATCCTTCCGGTCACTGATCCAGCCTATTCTCTGGGTAAAAATCCTTAAGGTATGGGCACAGCATTCATACATCAGGGTGCCCGGCATGACCCGGTCGTCAATAAAATGGCAGGTGAGAAACCAGGCATCCGGGTGGATGTCTGCCTGGGCAATGATGGACCCCATCCCGAACCGGCCGCCTGCCGGATCAAACTCAAGAACCCTGTCAATGAGATGCATCCTTTTGCCGGGAAGCTTTAAGGGGTCTCCCAGTTGCCTGTTAACAAAGTTTTTTCCAAAGGCTGCAGCCAGGTTGCCGTTTCTCAAAGCCTCTACCTGTTCATCGGAATAGCTTTCTTTTTTTACCGGCACCAGGGGGATAAAGTCACAGGGGGAATCGATTTTTTGTACATCCTCGGTCTTTAGAATAATGCCGCCTGAATGTTCAACCTCCTGTTCTGTAAAAAATCCGGCACACCCGTCCCGCATGGAAATGAACAATTGGTCGCGAATATATCCCTTATAATGGAAAAAGAACAGGTATACCTTTCCCTGTTTCAAGAAACGGTCAATTTCAATGTGGTACTCAATGGTTTCTCCGGGTTCGGGCAACGTCCGGTGAAAGGTTACCCTGGCATCCAGCAGCCGGTATTTCCGGGTACCCTTGACCACATGATCAATGCCCAGCCAGGCGCATAAAAACAGATCTGCCTGGCCCGCTTCAATGGAAATGGAAACCGGTGTTTTCCCGCCATCCAGATACCAGGCATCCTCCTTGACATCATGCTGGGTAATGATTTTTCCCGATGTCAGGGAGAGCCTTTCGCCTTGGATTTCCATGATCCTGTCCACCAGCATCAACGGCTCATCCGGCAACCTCACCCGGGCAGGATAGGTATCGATAATCTCAAAGTCTTTTCCCAGCACATTGCCGGCTTTTCCCACGGCATACTCAAGGCATTGCGCCCGATCCAGGAAGGGGCGCTGTGTGGATGTGTCCTGTTGTTGAACCATTGCAGGGAGTGGTTCTAATGGGTTGTCAGGACGGTTCCCGTCAGGCAGCAGGCGCGCCTCGGTCTGGTTCTCTGTCTGGTGGTTAACCCCGCCGGCCAGGCGGGTCAGTGCCGCAAACTGTTTTTCAAGCAGCCCCATGGTTTCATTTGAAAATTCAAGGAATTTTTCATGGGCCTGGGATGTGGCAAGGGTACCCTTGGTTATCAGGGCCGGATCAAATACCGGGTCATGTTGCAATGCGGTTTTTCCAGAATCAGGGGTATTGGATAGCGGGGGGATATCCTCCCGGGGCTTCGTCGGTGCCAAATCCGGGGGCTTGATGGCCTTCCCCGCCAGATGGTCCTGGAGTTTCCGGATGGTTGCTTCTGAAATCTGTCGGGGATTGGTTTTCAGGATAAACGCATCTGTTGATGGGGTGAAAGACCCCGGGACATGTTCATCAAAAAAGGAGACTGCCGGAGAAAGGGTGTCGTTGGATCTGTACTCTTCAAGGATGGCATGGGCGCAGGCGCCATCCAGGGTGATGGATGCCGCACAGGCCGTCAGGATCGTGTCTTTGTCCTGACGGTTCAAAACAACCGGCGTGTCTGTGAAGTGATATTGGTTTCTGTCCAGATTTTTAAAACAGGCGGCCATGGCTTTATTGGACGGCATCACCCGGTAATAGAGGCACAACGCTGTTTTAATAACCGAGAATAAGGCAGATGCCGCCCGGGTGTTTCCGATACGGCTGGCGGCTGAAGTGACATGGCAGGCGGGGGTGCCCGGGGCTTTTGAATAAAGCGTGTTTAACACCCGGGTCTCCGTGGCATCATGTTCCATTATCCCGGAGGCACAGGCCTCATAAAGACAAAGGTCCTTAAAATGGGTTCCTGCGTCGTTGAGAGCGGTTTCAAGGGATCGGGTATACAGGGCCGCTGATCGTTCCGGGTCAGGGGCTGTTTCCCCGGGGATCAGGTCCCCGCCGGCACCGCCCACACCCGTGATTACCCCATAAATCCGGTCATTGTCTTCAATGGCCTGGTCCAGTGGTTTTAAAACCATGGCGGCCGCCCCTTCCGACGGCAGGATCATTTCGGTATGGGGTTTGGCCATGTCATTGAGGCCTGCTTGGCGGATATCCCCTGCAAGGTCTACACAGCCGCAGATAAACAGATCTGTTTCCCCGGCACTTAAAGAATGAATTCCCGCTTCAATGGCTTTGATACCGGAAGCCGCGCCGGCAGACAGGGTGAAACAGGGGCCCCCAAGTTTGAATTCCCTTGCCACCCGGGAGGCCACAATTCCGCCAAGGGCTCCCAGGGTCCGGTTAAAGGTCAAGGGAGGTGAAATTCGGTTTTTCAATGTCTCTTCAAGAGAGTTGATTTTCCATCGAAGATGAAAGTCTGTGGCACCATAATCAAATTCAATGCCGATGGCACAACCGATATGATGCCGTGGCGCTTCATCCGGGGCGGGTCTTGGATTGATTCGGGCATCTTCCAAAGCCCCTTTGGCGGCTTTAAGCAGGAGGATGTGCTGGGGCAGGATATCGTGCATCTGATTGGGGGGGATATGGAATTCGCCCAGCCGGGTTGACACATGATCCATATAAAATCCCGGCATTTCTCCGGCAGCCTCAGGCTGGGGCCTTCTCCACCTTAATCCGGGCGGTTCGGGCTTTAAACGGGTTTTATCAAACATCAGATCTTTAAATTGGGACAGGCAAAGACACTCTTTTGTAATGGTTTCCATGCCAATGATGGCGCAGGGGATCGTTTTGAAGACCGCTTTTTTTTTCCTGGCGCTTACCCGATGGGGGGCGGCACCAGGGTTAAATTCTTCAATCAGCAGATGGGCATTGATTCCGCCAAATCCAAAAGCGCTGATACCGGCTTTCCGTGTCGCATGGGGGGCGCCGGGTATCCACGGTTCAGCTTGGGTTTGAACCGTGACTGCACTGTCGTTTAAAAGGCTGGTGGAAGATGGGGCGGAATAATTTAAAGACGGTGGTAAGAGTCCTTCATTCATGGACAAAACGGTTTTAATGAATCCGGCTGCACCGGCGGCCGTCAACAGATGGCCGATCATTGATTTGACAGATCCAATGGAAAGGGGCGTCTCCTGACAGTTGAAGAGACTGCGTAACGTATGAATGCTGGACAATTCCACCTGATCCCCCACAGGGGTACCTGACCCATGACATTCCATGTACTGGATATCGCCAGGCGACCAGGCGGCCTGCTCATAGGCCTGGATCATGGCGCGTACCTGTCCTTCCGAGGCCGGTCCCACAAGGGTTCCCTCAATATCATTGGATACCCCGGCCCCGGAAATGACCGCATGGATCGTATCGCCGCAGTCAATGGCATCTTCCAGTCGTTTCAGCACGATGATGCCGGTGCCTTCTCCCACCACCAGTCCGTCCGCTGACCGGTCAAAGGGAGAGCACCTGCCCGAGGGGGACAAGGCTTGAAGTTGGGAAAATCCGATCTGGGTATACAATGAATCCGGCCGGGAAACCCCACCGGCCACCATGATATCCGCTTTTTTTAACTGCAGGTGTTCACAGGCCAGTTTGATGGCATATAAGGAGGATGCACACGCAGCATCAAGGGTATGGCTCCCCCCTTCAAATCCCATGGCCCGTGCCAGGATTGCGGCAGGAAGTGAGACCACGGCTGTCCGGGAAAAATCCTTTGGACCGGGGCGTTTTATGGTTCCATCGCAAAGGACCTGCCAGGAGAACAAAGAAGATGTGTCCGTGGGAAGGGCAATGGCGGCAAGGATAACGCCGGTTCGTTTTTTATCCTCCCGGGTATGCGAGCAGTTTAAAAAAGCATCTCTGCCCGCCTGCAGCACCAGTTGGTGTACCGGGTCGAGCGCCGTTAACAGGGTTTTGTCCACCAGAAAACCGTTGGGATCAAATTGAAAATTTTCAATGAGGCCGGCTTTGCTGGAAATGGCTTTGTCCGGAAGGGTCTGCCGGGAGATAAAATCATTAACAGGCCCGACCCATCGATGGTCCGGTACCTGAATCACCGCATCTCTTTTATGGAGGATATTGTCAAGGAAATGGCGGGTATCCCGGGCCTGGGGAAATATCCCGGCCATTGCCACAACGGCAATTTTACCGAATTTTTGTCTTGTGTGCAGTTTCATATGGGCTCATATAATTGAGAACCCAATGGATTTCAAGGCAGCAGTGTAAAATTTGTGTAAAAATGGCCGCCTCCGAAAGTTGAGTCAGGTGAAAATAAGAAAAAAGCCCGTGATAACTGATCTTGCCAAAAGCCACACGGTTATCCCCACAAAGAAAAGGGCTAAGCCATGATCCAGAATCGTTTCTTTTCGTTTCTCATTGTATCCCAGTACCCATCCAAAAACAATGCCGGCCAGTAATCCTCCGGCATGACCCCAGTTATTGATGTTGGGCATTAGAAAACCGATGAGAACCAGGCTGACCACCCAGCCGGAGGTCTGTTTGTACACCAGTTGTCCCCATTGCCCTCCCCTGGACTTGCCGAAATAGAGGGCTGCGCCAATGAGTCCGCAAAGCCCGGATGAAGCGCCTATGGTCAGATAAACATTGCCGACATAGGACAATAAAAATCCAGCTATCCCGGCCAGGGTATAGATGGAAAACATTCGTGCCAGGCCGAATTCCTGCATCACCAGCGGGGCAACCGTTCTCAGGGCCATCATGTTGAACAGGATATGGAGTAGACCACCGTGGAGCCAGTTGGCGGTAATCAAAGACCACCAGGCTTCAAATTTAACAATGGGCAGACGGCCCGATGCCCCCAAAAAATTTAATACGTCCAGGGACGGGGTTAACATGTAAAACGGGTTCAGGGACAGGATCATGTTGTTGCCGCTGTAGACCAGGCTGACCACAAACATGATGACATTGGTATAAATAATTGCCTTCAGGACAATGGCGGCGGTGAAAAACGGTTTATGTCGTTTATAGTGTGTCATGCTGATTCGGCGTTATAAAGATTATCCTTGATAAAGTCAATAAGACTGATTTTAAACAGCAATTCTCATTATGGTGATAACAAGCCTGACCCGGTTTGGTTATAGTCATAATGAGACTTGCTGGTTTTAAAAATTATAGTTTGAAAATAAGCAATAATGGGGTAAAATCAATCCATTTTCCAATTTTTCATGGTGGGGGCAAGCGATCCTGCATCCTTAAAACAGCAAGACCCGGTCTGAAAGAGATGTCAACCGCAGCGCTGAGGGATGAAAAAGAAGAAATGCATGGTATCCTAGCGATGAAAGGGTGTTTGGATGAAACAAAACAAATCAATCCGGGAAAAGTTTGATCAATTACGCAGCCAGGCCAGAACACGGATAAAAGATAAGAATTTTATCCGACCACCGGTCGATTTAGAAGATCCGCTTAAAATAATTCATGAACTCCAGACATTTCAGATTGAGCTGGAATTGCAAAATGACGAACTCCGCCGCTCCCAGCAGGCCCTCATGGAATCCCAAAATAGCTATACGGAACTCTACGATTTTGCACCGATAGGCTATGTCACGCTCAATTCAAAAGGAGTGATCTTAAATGCCAACCTGACCTTTGCCCATATGCTGTCCATTGAAAGAAATGACCTGATAAACCAGTCGTTGACAGACCATATTGTGTTTAAAGACCAGGATATCTATTACCGGCATATGCGACATCTTTTTGATTCAAAAATACGACAGATTTGTGAACTGCAACTGCAAAAAAAAGGGGGTCCACCATTTCATGTGCACCTGGAAAGCACGGTTGTTTCGGATAAATTCGGTGATTCAACACAATGCCTGATGGTGGTCATGGATATCACCCAGCGATTCGAAACAGAGAAGCGCTTGAAAGCGGCTTATGATATTATTCAGCAAAGCCCGGCCGTGGTTTTTCTTTGGAAAAATACAAAAGGATGGCCGGTTGAATTTGTGTCGGAAAATGTGATGGATTTACTGGGGTATTCTGCGGACGATTTTATGCTGGGAAACCTGCTCTATACAACCGTTGTTCACCCCGATGACTTGGTGCTTGTAGCAGGAGAGGTGGCCCATTTCAGTCGTGACAAAGACCGGAAAAGATTTATTCACTCCCCCTATCGTATTGTTACCAGAAACGGCAAAATAAAATGGATTAGTGATCGTACAGACATCTGCAGAGACGAAAAAGGCAATATCACCCATTACCAGGGCATTGTATTAGATATTACCATACGGAATAAGGCTGAAAAAGCACTCAAGGAACAAACGGATTTTTTGAATGCCCTGCTGGAGACAATTTCCAGTCCAATTTTTTATAAAGATACAAAGGGGCGGTACACGGGATGTAACAGGGCCTTTGAGAATTTAACCGGCCGGTTGCGGTCTCACATCATTGGCAAGACAGTCTATGATATGGAGCCTAAGAAGATTGCTGACCGTTACCATCAAAAGGATGTGGCGCTCTTTAAAAAAAAGGACAAGCAGCGCTATGAGGGGAAACTGAAAAGAACCAGTGGAGAGGTGAGAGATGTTATTTTTGATAAAGCCTGTCTTCATGATACCACCGGTAAGGTTAGTGGCCTGGTGGGGGTTATCTCGGATATTACGGAGCGGAAGCATGCAGAAGATCTTGTGCGGGATCTTTCCCAACGGTTGATGCAGGCCCAGGAGAGCGAGCGGCAGATGATTTCCTGTGAACTGCACGACAGCATCGCCCAGAATCTTTCCACATTAAAACTATATTCCAGCCGGCTGTTTAACGCCCTGTCATCTTCTGAATCAGACATCAAGGCGTTATCAGCAGATGCGGCCAGGCTCCTGGATCAAACCATTACCGCGGTCAGGGATCTTGCTTATGATTTGAGGCCACCCAGCCTGGAACATATGGGGCTTGTTGCTGCCCTTGATGCCTTTTGCGAAGAGTTTGCGGAAAAAAATGATATCCGGGTTGATTTTCAGGCTGCGGGTATCCATGAATCAAAACTGACCCCTGATGCTCAAATTAATTTATACCGCCTGGTGATGGAAGGGTTGAACAATATCCGGAAGCATGCTGCTGCAGATAAAGCGACCATACGGCTTGTGGGGGCATACCCGAATGTTATCCTTCGAATTGAAGATAACGGCAAAGGGTTTGATGTAAAAGAACGGGAACGCTCCATTGTCAATGAAAAACGAATGGGTCTGCGAAGCATGAGAGAAAGGGCGAATTTGCTTAAAGGTCAAATGTCAATTCATTCCCAGTTGAATAAGGGGACGCAAATCGTCATTAAACTGCCATTAAAGGATAAACCAAAATGGATCAAAAAAAGCGAATTTTAATTATTGATGATCACCCCCTTTTCCGGGAAGGCATTAAAACCATCATACAGAGCGACAGCCGGTATGAGGTGGTTGGTGAAGCGGGGAATGCAAGCCAGGGTCTCAATTTGGCCAGAAATCTCAGGCCGGATCTGGCCGTAGTGGATATCTCCCTTCCGGATATCAGCGGGTTTGACCTTATCCGGGATATACGGAAAGATTCCCCGGATATCCTCATCCTGGTGTTGAGTATGCATTCCAAGGTAGACTATATCGTCAAAGCCTTCCAGGCCGGTGCCAGTGGCTACCTCACCAAAGAGTCCGCTGCAGATATGCTCATCACCGGCATTGAGCAAACCTTAAAAGGGGATTATTTTATGGATACGTCGGTATCCCAGCAGGTGGTAAAAAAACTGGCTGAGCTGCCGGGTAAAAAGCCTGTTGACATGGTTAAAGGCTATGATGCATTAACCGCCAGAGAGCAGGAAGTCATGGCCCTGGTGGCCAATGGGATGTCCTCCCAAAACATTGCAGACAAATTGTTTATCAGCCCTAAAACAGTGGACAATCACCGTTCCAACATCCTTAAAAAACTCAATATCAGCACTGTGATAGAACTGGCTCGGTATGCTGCCAGGCTCGGCTTGATTGATCTGGATCTCTGGAAAGAATAACATCCTGTCCGCTATCCATCTTTCGGGAAATACCCCTTCATCGGTTTTGGGAAACGGTTCCAACCAGGATTTTTTCCCGATAAAAATGAGTCCTTTCCCCTATTTACAATAAAAATAAAATCCAGTACTAATTTGTGTATTGTGATCGTCCAGACTGTCAATGGCATGTTTTTTTATTCAGCATAAAGGATCTATCAGATGCCAACCAACGCTTCAACTATGTCCGTTTGTTATAATGAACTGTATGACAATATGGTTTTAAAAAAAGAATATGTAAAACGATCGGTAATCGATAGACGGTCATTTCTGGATAGGCGTTCGTTAGGCGTTGGTACTGAATATGCCGGTAAAGAGCGAAGAAAGAAAAAAGACAGGAGAAACGGCTGGGAAGACAGATGTGAATGGAAATCCATGGACCGGTGGAACCGCTTTTGACGGTCTTTATTTCCATCAGCCGTTATCCTAGAGAGGCTCAATGCTCTCCAACGGATGATGTGCGGTCTGTTTTGTTCGGAAACGATATTTTCCATAATTTCGGGAGACGGATATGAAAGGCTATTTGCCAACTAAAAACCTCATTTTTTTTAACCCGGGAAAGTCAGGCATGGTATTGATCCATCCTGCAAATCACTATATCAGTGTGGAACGACTTTTGAAAACCCAGGAATCCCTGGTGCAAAAAACGGATCATCCCGTCGTGTATATTGAAGACCGAAGGGGTAAGCCCCGACAGAAACGGGAGATGCTGACAGGAGATCTGTCAATGGGCAGGGTGACGGATTTTGATTTGGTCATGTAATGGGACCTGTGGTTTCACGCGGCATGCACACGAAAAATACCCCAACATCAATTCAGTTTGATATCATCAATTTCCACCGCGTTTAAATATGATTTAACGGCGCCCAAGGTCAGGGTAAACATTTTGGTCCCGGTTAAAATGGCCATGGGATCGTTTTTACACTTACAGGTAAATGCAAAGGCCGGTCCCATTATATTGGCTGGATTCTGGGCTTCTTCAGGGTTTTCCTGCATCATTTTCAAGTAGGTATTTAATCGGTCTTTTAAGATTTCAAAGTAATCAATGTTTTGGCCGGTGGTGGTTTGGGTAAGGGTTGAGATGTTGCGGGATATTTCCCTGATATATTCCCAGAAGGCTTCTGCTAAAGGCCCTTTGTGTTTGTCTGTCGGTGACATGAAAAAGGAAATTGACCAGCCAACACTCAAGATTTTCAACAGCTGAAGTTCATATTCCAGAGTTGTCAGGTTTAAATCGCTGGTTTCAGGTATGGCAGCGATGAGTTCTTTCATATCGGTCCTGTCAATGGCAAAGGTTGCCAGGTTCTGGGACAATTTGTCCAAGGTAAGGGTTTCTTTTTTTTTCGGGTCCATAATTCTTTGTTTTTTTATTAAATTGATGTACAAAATAATTCACTTATGCCATATAATGTGTCATCTTAAATAACAGCAGAAGCAAAAAGTGTAAACACATATAATGATAAAGATAGATCTCAGGCTGTTTGTCACCTTGGCAAAATATCTTCCTAAAAATAGTGGTAGTTTTGAAATCCCGGAACAAACTACTGTTGAGATGCTGATTCTGGATCTGGGTATCCCGCTGGAGCTGGTGAAACTGATTTTTGTCAACGGGAAGCGGCAGGATCGCAATTATCCATTAAAACACAATGACCGGTTGGGTCTTTTTCCACCGGTTGGAGGCGGATAGATCATGGGAACTTCACCGCTTGACGGACGGTATGCCAGAAATTTTAATACCCTTACCCCGGAGGAACAAAAAAAGCTGGGGGCATCCAAAGTGGTTGTCATCGGATTAGGGGGACTTGGCGGCGGTGTCTGTGAGATGCTGGCAAGGGTCGGAGTGGGCCATCTAAGCCTGATCGACGGAGATTCATTTGAGGTCAGCAATTTAAACCGCCAGCTGTTAAGCCAGGAACATCTTATAGGGGTTCCCAAGGCCGAAGCAGCCAAAAACCGTGTGGCCGCTATTAATTCCGAGGTGAATGTAACACACCAGGTGGCGTATCTGGATGAATCCAACCTGTATGAACAGATCAAGGATGCAGATGTGGTCATGGACTGCCTGGATTCCATTGATACAAGATTCAAACTGCAGGATGCGGCAAAAAAAGCCGTCATTCCCATTGTGTCCGGCGCGATTGCAGGGGTGACCGGTCAGGTGACCAGTATTTTTCCGGAAGATCTCGGGTATGAATTGATCTATGGCAAAAAAAGCCGGGAACAATCAAAAGGGGTTGAAACACGGACGGGTAATATCGCTTATTGCGCAATGTTTGTGGCAGCAATCCAGTCATCTGAGTGCGTTAAAATACTCTTGAACCGCGGGGATATCCTTCACAATAAACTGCTGATTGCGGAATTATGGACCAATACCTTTGAGGTCGTGGCGTTGACCTGAATTATGGGTCCCTATATGTGTTGACCATAAAGGAGAGATCTTTTATGTATGCCAGAGCGGCACAAATGATTATGTCCGCCAAACGGTGTACCGCTTTTACAGGGGCAGGCATTTCTGTGGAGAGTGGTATTCCGCCGTTCCGGGGGAAAAATGGGCTTTGGAACAAATATGATCCTGAAACCTTTGATATCCGGTATTTTTACACCCATACCCGGCAGTCCTGGGAAATTATCCGGGAAATTTTTTATACCCTTTTTGGACGGGTTCAACCCAATGCAGCTCATTATGCTCTGGCGGAACTTGAGGCCAACAACCGATTACAGTCCGTGATTACCCAGAATGTGGATAACCTTCACCATGACGCCGGCAGTCGGCGCGTCCATGAATTTCATGGCTCGTTAAAGCGCCTGGTTTGCCTTGATTGCCAGGCAAAGTATCCCATTTCTGAAATTGACCTGGCAATTCTGCCCCCAAGGTGTATAACATGCGACGGGATTTTAAAACCGGATGTGATTTTTTTTGGAGAGGCCATTCCCGAACCTGCCGGAACCCATTCGTTTAATGAAACAAAAAAGGCGGACTGCTTTCTTTTGATTGGTACGACAGGGTCTGTGGCACCGGCAAATATGATTCCGTCGGCTGCAAAATCAAATGGTGCCGTCATCATTGAGATCAATCCCCACAGGTCTGAGTATACGGCTTCTGTTACGGATATTTTCCTCAAGGAAAAGGCCACTGTTGCCATGGAACGATTGATGGAAGAAATCGATAAATTATGATTGGTTAAAGGAGCTTTCAATGACCACTGACTGCCTGTTCTGTAAAATTGTCCACCGGGAAGTCCCTACTGAATTTTTATATGAAGATAATGATTTTGTTGTGTTTAAAGATATTCATCCGGCAGCACCGGTTCATCTGCTGGTCGTTCCCAAAAAACATATCAGAAGTATCAATGATCTGCACGAGGAAGATGAAACCATTGTCTCTGGTCTTTTCATGCTTGCCAGAGACATGGCAAAAGATCAGGGCATCCATACGTCCGGATATAAATTGTTATTCAATGTTGAAAAAGGGGGGGGGCAGGTTATTTTTCATCTGCATCTTCATTTGATTGGCGGATGGAAAAGATAGCCATGGAATCAAAGCTCAGCATCGCACAGACCCCGCCACCAGGGGAATCCCGGGTCATGTATTGCGGGGATTGTGTTGTCTTTAATCTGACGTTGTCAACCCGGGTCAAAGGGACCGCATGGGTGAGAACCAACCTGGGATCGGCGGCCATTGCCAGAAAAGAAATCATCAACCGGGTGGAAAAAAATGAAATCAAACTGGATGAAGCCTGGTATGATATCCAGATGGAGGCGGAAAACGATCTGGCGTATACCATTGTCCTGCCATTGCACCAGACCGGATTTTTTCAGGCAAAATGTTTTTTTCGACCGGAGAAAAGCGCAAAACCGGTCTGGCCGCCGGGGGAGAATTGTGTCTTTAGTGTAGCACCTGCCGGCACCTGTTGTGCCAATATTATCTATAATGCCTTTGTCAGGCAGTTCGGCAGAACCAAATCCCGTGTGACTGAAGATACGGATCTGTCATCCATCATTAAACGGCTGGATGCAAACGGGTATACCGTCATCCCGGAATCCGGAAAATTCAGGGATCTTATAAAGGAAGTGGACTTTATTTTTTCCCGTCTCGGATGTCGGGTTCTCCATCTGCTGCCCATCCACCCCACTCCCACTACCTACGCCCGGATGGGTCGTTTCGGCAGTCCGTATGCTGCCTTGAATTTTACAGAGGTTGATCCGGCCCTGGCAGAGTTTGATTCTTCCGCGACTCCCCTTGAACAGTTTATGGAACTGGTGGACAGGGTTCATTTTTATAATGGGTACCTGTTCATGGATATTGCCATTAATCATACCGGATGGGCTGCGTCCATCCATGAGTCTCACCCGGAATGGCTGGTCAGGGGAGACGATGGGAGAATAGAGGCCCCGGGTGCCTGGGGCGTTGTATGGGCGGATTTAACAAAACTGGATTATTCAAACATTGATCTGTGGACATATATGGCAGATGTCTTTTTGCTGTGGTGTCATCGAGGGGTGGACGGATTCAGGTGTGATGCCGGCTATATGATTCCGGTGAAGGCCTGGGAATATATTGTTGCCAAAGTCCGGGGGGAATATCCGGAAACGCTTTTTTTTCTGGAGGGACTTGGGGGGCCCATTGCCACCACCCGGGGAATTTTGGGCCGGGCGAATTTTAATTTTGCATATTCTGAGTTGTTCCAGAATTATACACGGCAGGAAATCTCCGATTACCTGCCAATGGCTTATGAGATATCAAACACCTGCGGCCATATGATTCATTTTGCAGAAACCCATGACAACAACCGCCTGGCATCTGTTTCAACGCGGTATGCACGAATGAGAACCTCTCTGTGCGCGCTTTTTTCAGTGTGCGGGGGATTCGGCTTTGTCAATGGCGTCGAATGGTTTGCCACGCAAAAAATTGATGTTCATGAATCAAACAGTCTTAACTGGGGAAATAAAACCAACCAGGTGGATCATATTGCAACATTGAACCGGATATTAACCCATCATCCAACTTATTTTGGACAGACCCGGCTGTCGCTGATTCAGCAAAATCCATCCGAATGCCTGGTACTGCTGCGGCACAATGAACAGCAGGATAAAAAACTGCTGGTTTTAATTAACCTGGATTGTGAAACCCCCAATGAGGCATCCTGGCCGGGAGCAGATGCAGATATGCCGGGAACGGTATTGTATGACCTGATTACCGGTGCAACGGTGAAAATCGATAGTGTCGACGGGTATAGTGTCATGCGACTTTCACCGGGAGAGGCATTGGCACTGTCACCTGATCCCGATGATATCCTCCGCCCGGACCGGAACCCGCGTCGGCAACCCCGGATTCCTGACAGGGTCTATTTGCAGAAACTAAAGACAAAAGTGCTGGCGATTCATACCGCGTTCAACGGATACCGAAATATAAACCGCCTTGATAGTGAACAGGCGGCCTGGGATTTTGCCCTTGATCCGGTTGAATTTATTCGTTCGTTTAACACCGTGTCAAAAGAGAGCCGGGTGATTGTTTTTGATTGGGAAAAAGATTTGAAACGGCAATTGATGATCCCGCCGGGGTTCTTTTTATTGGTGAAATGCCCGAGTGGGTTCCGGGCAGAAATTTTTGATGAAAAAACACCGGTTAAAACATCCCTGGGATATGAAGAAGGGATTCCAACCCGGGACCGAAAGGGGTTTTTCGCCCTGTTCTTCCCAAAGGTCATAAAACGACAACATAAAGAATACACCTTACGTCTGCGGGTATTTGAAATTACCGGCACACGGATTGAAAAAATATCTTTGCTATACCTTGCTCCTTTTGAGACCTTATATATGAGTTCTTCCTTTACGCGAAAGGAGATCGTCAAAACCCCTTTTTTAAAACTATTGGCCACAACCAAAAAAGGGGGCATGCTCAGAGCTGCTGCCTGGTGGGGCCGGCTTGACAGCCGGTATGATGCCCTTTTGGGGGCCAATATGGACAATACCACCCCGGAGAACCGGTGGATGGTGCTGTCAAGATGCAGAATATGGGCGGTTTTCCAGGGATATTCCAGGGAACTGGCACCGGATTGCCTTGAAAAGGTCACATTTTCCTATGATCATGGCGGGAAATGGCGGTTTCATGTGCCCACCTCGGAAGGGAAATATTATGCTTTGGAGCTGTATCTTGCCATTGATTCCCAGGAAAATCATGTCCGCCTGACGCTTTTGAGGGTTGCAGCACCGGATAATAATCCTGCCTTTCTGGAGGATGATAAAGGGGTGACCCTGATTATCCGGCCGGATATTGAAGACAGAAGCTTTCATGAAACCGTTAAAGCGTTCAAGGGACCCGAAACAGAATGGCCAAAGGCCATCACACTGGTTAACAATGGATTCGTTTTTTCCCTTTCCCGGGGGAACAACCTGCGAATGGTCCTCTCCCGGGGGGACTTTGTTCATGAGCCTGAATGGCACTACATGACCCACCGTTCTCTGGAGGTCCAAAGAGGGCTTGATCCGGAATCGGATCTTTTCAGCCCGGGGTATTTTACGGTTTCCTGCCTGGGGGGGGATACGGTGGCCATTGATGCAGCGGTCCTGGAGACCATGGATTCAACCATCGACTTGACCAACCAGGCCCTGCAGTCTGAATCAAAACCCTTTGTAACGGGGATGGCATTTTCAGAGGCCGTATACAAAAGTCTTGATGCCTTTCTCGTGGATCGCGGCACGGATAAAAGTGTCATCGCCGGATACCCCTGGTTTCTTGACTGGGGAAGAGACAGCCTGATATTCTGTCGAAGCCTGATTGAGCTGGGTCGGTTTTCCGATGCAAAATCCATATTGCGATTGTTTGGCAGATTTGAAAGCAATGGCACCCTGCCCAATATGATCTGCGGTGAGGATGCACAAAATAGAGAGACATCAGATGCCCCATTATGGTTCTTTGCCTGCTGCAAGGACCTCATTGAACAAGAGAAAAGCAAAGATTTTTTAAACGAGGTGCTGGATCATCGGACGGTTAAAGATATTCTTTTGTCCATTGCCCATTCCCTGATAAAAGGCACCCCAACAGGGGTGATTGTCGATCCTGAAACCCAGTTGCTGTATTCCCCTTCTCATTTTACGTGGATGGATACCAACTTTCCGGCAGGGTCTCCCCGTCAGGGGTATCCTGTTGAGATTCAGGCTTTATGGTATAATGCACTGGTCCTGCTGGCCGCCATTGATGGTGACCATGCATCAGACTGGCTCACAAAAGCCCGGCAGGTTCAAACGTCTGTCCTGGATCTTTTTTACCTTGACACGGCTGGTTTTTTTTCAGATTGTCTCCATTCAGATGGTCCCGGGGGGGCAAAAACTGCCGCGCCAGACGATGCCTTAAGGCCCAATCAGTTGTTTTTATTTACCCTTGGTGTGATAGAAAACAAACAGGTTGTCCGAAAATGTGTTGAAACATGCCAGGAATTGCTGGTGCCCGGTGCCATCAGGAGCCTGGCCAAAAGAAAGCTTGAATCACCCCTTCATATTTTTTATCATGGAAAACGGTTAAAGGATCCCCATTTCCCCTATTCCGGGGAATACAAAGGGGACGAAGATACCGCACGAAAACCAGCCTATCATAATGGCACCGCCTGGACCTGGCAGTTTCCAGTATTTTGTGAAGCCTGGACAGCTGCATTCGGTAAAAAGAGTCGTCCCACGGGCCTGGCATGGCTGGGCAGTGTGATGGCGTTAATGAGAAAAGGGGCTGCTGGACATATTCCTGAAATCCTTGACGGCGATTTTCCGCATACGCCAAGGGGGTGTGATGCCCAGGCCTGGGGATCAAGCGAGGTTGCCAGGGTCATGCACAAGTTATTAAATTAAGGACTCAACTTTTGGAGTCGTCTATTTTTATATGGGGTCAGGCTTTCTTTATGGCACTTTTTACCCGTCTGGTCATGAAATAGTGATACAAAGCACCATAAAAAAAGCCTGACCCCGTTCATTATAGATAAAGATCGAAAGTTGAGTTAAGATGTTCTAGGAGCGTTGTTTGTATATGGAAAAGATGCAGATTTATAAAGTATATCCTGCCATACCCGAATCATTGGCCTTTCTGGATTATCTGGCCAGGAACCTGTGGTGGTGCTGGAATCATGAAGCCATTGAATTGTTCCGGAGAATCCATCCCGGACAATGGGAAAAAGTTGGGAAAAATCCTGTGGCGTTCCTGTCTAGTATATCCCAGAGACGATTTGAAGAACTGGCAACAGACGAGAGTTTTTTAGGGCATCTTGGACGGGTAAAGGCCAAATTTGAAAGAATGTTTTCCTATGTGTCCCCGGTCAAAGAATTTGATCTGGGGTCTAAAGAGACCATTGCCTATTTTTCCATGGAATTCGGCCTTCATGAATCGCTGCCTATTTTTGCCGGTGGATTGGGGGTTCTGGCGGGGGATCATCTGAAAGCCTCGTCTACCCAAGGCGTCCCTTTGACCGGTATCGGCCTGTTGTTCCGGGAAGGATATTTCCGGCAGTTCCTGGATCATAATGGGTGGCAGCAGGAAACCTATCCCATCAATGATGTGTTTGACCTCCCGCTTCAAAAGGTAACCGATACCTCGGGGTTTGATATAAAAATAGAGATCCCGGGACCCCAGGGGCTGATCAAGGCCTGGGTATGGCAATTAAAGGTGGGCAAAATCAAGCTGTTCCTGCTGGATACAAATTTACCGGAAAATTCAAAAACCATCAGGGACATTACATCACGGCTCTATGCCAGCCATGGGGAGACAAGGGTTGCCCAGGAGATATTATTGGGGATTGGTGGTGTCAAAGCCTTGAAAATGATGGATATATTTCCCAAGGTCTGTCACATGAATGAAGGGCATTGTTCCTTTGCCAGCCTGGAACGCGTTTCTATTTTAATGGACAAGTATACCCTGGATTTTCAAAGCGCCTTTCAAATTGGTCAGAGAACCTGCGTGTTTACCACCCATACCCCTGTGGCAGCCGGTCATGATGAATTCCCAAAAGAATTGGTCCGTCCCTATATCAAATCTTATGCGGATAAATTTGCTGTTTCCAAAGAGGAACTGCTCTCCTGGGGAGAGCCCAGGGATATGGTGAATGCAGACAAATTCTCCATGTTTATTTTCGGGGCTCATTTTTCAGGTTATATTAATGGTGTCAGCCGTCTTCACGGCCAGGTGTCCCGGAGGATGTGGCAGAGTTTATGGCCAGGGCGACAGGTAGAAGAAATCCCGATTTCCCATATCACAAATGGGGTCCACATCTGTTCTTATCTGTCCCAGCATAAAAGTGCCTTACTTGAACGGTATCTGTCCGCAGACTGGTCCAACAGACTGTCCAACGCCACCATGATTTCGAGAATAGACAATATTGAAGATGCCGATCTATGGCATGTCCATGAACTGGACCGGTCTAATTTGACAAGAAAATGCCGGCAGTTGTTACTGGCCCAGTATGAAAGGCGGAATGCCCCCCGGCATGAGCTGGATGACATTGCCAGTGCAATGGATCACCGGGTGCTGACCATCTGTTTTGCCCGGCGGTTTGCCACGTACAAACGGGCGGGTCTCCTGTTGAAAAATATTCCCCGGTTGACAAGACTCATCACCGATGAGGACAGGCCCATCCAGCTGGTGTTTGCCGGAAAAGCCCATCCCAATGACGGCGATGGTAAAGATATCATTAAACAGATAGTTGAATTTGCCAGGATACCTGAGGTCAGACGTCGGGTGGTCTTTCTGGAAAATTATGATATCAATATAGCAAGGTATATGGTCCAGGGATGTGATGTATGGCTCAATACCCCCCGAAGACCCAATGAGGCCTGCGGTACGTCAGGTATGAAGGCATCTGCCAATGGCGGATTAAATCTGTCCATCCTGGATGGATGGTGGTGCGAAGGCTTCCGGGAGGATAGGGGATGGCGCATTGGAAACGGAGATCTTTATGATAATCATGATTATCAGGATGAAGTTGAAAGCCAGGCCTTGTTCAATGTCCTTGAAAATGAAGTCATTCCTCTGTTTTATGACCGGCAGAGAGGCAACCCACCGTTAAAATGGATAACAATGATGAAGAATGCCATGAAAATGGCGATCCATGATTTTTCCAGTGACCGGATGGTCCGGGAGTATTCGGAAAGATTTTATATGCCGGCAGCCAGAAATTTTAAGACATTAACCGATGATGGGGCCGGGAAAGCCAAAGCACTTGCCGTGAAACAGTCCCGATTGATAGCCTTGTGGAGCAGTATTCGATTATCAAAACCGAAATTGACCAAAGGGATTGATTTTACGGTGGGGGATACCTTCCGGATTACCCTTGAGGTCTTTCTGGGTGAACTGACCCCGGAAGAAGTTGAGGTTCAGGTGTATCACGGCAAACTAAGATCAACAGAACTCCTTGAGGGAAGCCGGTCGGAAATCATGTGGCTGCAGGAAACCACGGCACCGGGTACGCACATTTATGCCTGTACGATCACCTGCTCGGATTCAGGTCGGTTCGGGGTGACAGCCCGGGTGATTCCCAAGGGAGATGAGGTCTTGAGTAATACCCCTCACCTTATTACCTGGGCCCAGGAAGCGTATTGAACATCACGCTTCCATTTTGTTGTTGTTCCATTGTAATCGCGGATCGATCCTATGAAAAAGAAAATGATAAAAAAACCAAGAATACTGATTGTGACACCGGAAGTGACCTATCTTCCAGAGGATATGGGGAAGCAGTCCCACTATTCTGCCAAGGCCGGCGGCCTTGCCGATGTGTCGGCTGCCCTGATCAGTGCATTGTTTGATTTTGGCTGTGATGTCCATGTGGCCCTGCCGGATTATCGCTCCCTTTTTAATGGGTACACCACAAGTACCCACAACAGGGAACTTGAAAAAATTCGAAAACGATTGGATGAGGAACGGATCCACCTGGCTGCGGACCGGGCGTTTTATTACCTGGATAATGTCTATTCAGGGTATTCGGACAAAGACCTCAAGGTTTCCCTGGCCTTTCAACGGGAAGTCATTAACAATATCATCCCCCGGGTGAATCCGGACATCATTCACTGCAATGACTGGATGACCGGTTTAATACCGGCCATGGCCAGACAGATGGAAATCCCCTGCCTGTTTACGATTCACAATATCCATACCATGACCTCCACCATGGCGGAAATTGAGGACCGGGGCATTGATGCCGCATCCTTCTGGCAATGGCTGTTTTTGAAAATCCCCCCCCAGAATTATGAAGAAAGCCGGGACTGGAACCGGGTGGATTTTCTAACCTCCGGCGTATTTTCCGCCCATTATGTGAATACAGTGAGTCCGACGTTTTTAACGGAGATTGTGGAAAACCGTCATCCGTTTGTTGAAAATTGTTTGAAAAATGAATTGACCCATAAATATCATGCCGGTTGTGCCACGGGGATCTTGAATGCCCCGGAGCCGGAATTCAATCCGGCTGTGGATGAGATGATCCGGTATAACTATGGGCCCAAGAATCACCGGCGACTGAAAACTGAAAATAAAGCATATCTCCAGGAGTTACTGGATCTTGAGCCTGACGAAAATGCCGCCCTGTTTTTCTGGCCGTCCCGGCTTGACCCGGTGCAGAAAGGGTGTCAGCTTCTGGCAGAGATCCTGTACGATCTGGTATCCCAATACTGGGCTGCCAATCTCCAGGTTGTCTTTGTGGCCAGCGGCGAATTCCAGAAACATTTTCATGATATTGTCCGGTTTCACGGTCTTGGGAAACGGGTTGCCGTTTGCGGATTTAATGAAGAATTGTCACACCAGGCCTTTGCTGCCAGTGATTTTTTGATGATGCCGTCATCCTTTGAACCCTGCGGTCTTCCCCAGATGGTGGGTGGCATCTACGGCACCTTACCTATTGTTCATGATACCGGGGGATTGCATGATACCATCCGCCAACTAAACCCTGAAAATAATACCGGGAACGGGTTTTTATTCAATGTCCATGATGCCAATGGGTTCAAATGGGCCCTGGACAGGGCCATGGAGTTTCATTTCCTTGACCCGGATATCAAGGAAATTCAAATTAAACGGATTATGATTGAGAGTGTTCTGGAATTTAACCATAGCAGATGTGCACAAGCGTATATAAATTTATATGAAAAAATGCTTAAACGACCCTTTATTGTCTGATCCGGGAATCTTCAATGATCCCGGTCTGCTGCCCTATGCAGAGGTTATTGCAAAAAGGCGATGCCGTGCCATTGCCCTTGAAGAAAAACTGAAACAGGGCGACAGGGGCACATTATCGTCTTTTGCGAATTATCATGAGCGGTTCGGTCTCCATTTTGAAGCAGATTCCTGGGTGTTCAGGGAATGGGCCCCCAACGCCAGTGAGATGTTTATCCTGTGTGACAGAACCGCCTGGCAGAAACAGGACGCATTTGCCCTTGAAAGAAAAGTGAATCATGTGTTTGAAGGCCGGTTTCCCAAAGAGACCTTTGCGCATAAAGATCTTTTTAAACTGAGGCTTGCCTGGCCGGGGGGGGAAGGGGATCGTATTCCAACCGCTGCCACCCGGGTGGTTCAAGATCCCCATACCCTCATTTTCAGCGCCCAGGTCTGGCACCCGGAAAAGCCCTATGAATGGGAAATTGAACGATTTTCGCCGCCTAAAGAGCCGTTGTTGATCTATGAAACCCACGTGGGGATGGCATTGGAGGAGGGCAGGGTCGGAACCTATAAAGAGTTTGAACGTCATATCCTGCCGAAAATAATCCATGCCGGGTATAATACGATTCAACTGATGGCCATACAGGAACATCCCTATTATGCGTCCTTTGGGTATCATGTGTCTAATTTTTTTGCACCTTCTTCCCGTTTTGGAACCCCGGAAGATCTGAAAAGTTTGATTGATACGGCCCACAAAAGTGGCATACGGGTATTGATGGATATCATTCATTCCCATGCCGTCACCAATGAAACGGAAGGGATTTCAAAATTTGACGGGACACACTACCAGTTTTTCCATGACGGTCCCAAAGGGTATCACCGGCAATGGGATTCAAGATGTTTTAATTATCATCGGCCCGAGGTTCTGAATTTTCTTTTGTCTAACCTGAAATACTGGCTCTGGGAATTTAAGGTTGACGGATTCAGGTTTGACGGGATCACCAGCATGCTTTTTGCGGATCATGGGCTGGGACGGTCTTTTACCTGCTATGCCGATTATTATGGCGATGATGTGGATGGGGACGCCCTGTCATATTTATACCTTGCCAATCGTCTGATCCATGACATCCGACCGGGGGGGCTTACCATTGCCGAAGATGTCAGCGGATATCCCGGGCTTGCTGCATCCGCGTCAAAAGGCGGTATTGGGTTTGATTACCGGTATGCCATGGGGATTGCCGATTTCTGGATCAAATTGCTAAAAGATGTTCAAGATGAACACTGGCATCTTGGCACCCTCTGGCATGAGCTGACAACAAAGCGGCGTGAAGAAAAGACCATCAGCTATGCTGAATCCCATGACCAGGCCCTGGTGGGGGATAAAACCTTGATGATGCACCTCATGGGCCACACCATTTATACGGCCATGAAAAAAGACCATGCCGGTATGATCACCGACCGGGGCGTGGCCCTGCATAAGATGATCCGGTTGATTACCATTGCCACGGCAGACTCGGGCTACCTGAATTTCATGGGCAATGAATTCGGGCACCCGGAATGGGTGGATTTCCCGTCCAAGAGAAACCAGTTTTCCTATCACTATGCCCGGCGGCAGTGGTCGTTAAAATATGATCCGGATCTATATTTTTCTGCATTGGATGAATTTGATCAACGAATGATTCTCCTGGTTAAAACCCGGGACCTGTTTGCCTGCTCCCAGATCACACTCTTGTATGTCCATGAGGATGACAAAGTGATCGCCTTTGAAAGAAATGCCATGATTTTTGTGTTTAATTTTCATCCCTCCCAGTCGTTTACAGATTATATGTTTGAAGCGCCTCCGGGTGAGTACCGCATGGTTTTCAATTCAGATGACCCTATTGTGGGGGGGAAGGGCAGGCTCAAGGAGGATCAGGTTCATTTTACCTTTTTTGATTCAAAAAAATCCGACAAAAAAAACCTGTTAAGTCTTTACCTGCCCACAAGAACCGCAATGGTACTGGAACTGAACAGGACAAAATAGTTTTATTTATTTTTTTTAGTATTGACACGCGTGGAAAGGATCTATAGAGTACAAAAATATTTCAGATTAATAATGGATAAAAAAATGAATAAAATGACACACATTAACATATTTACTTTTGGACGTTTCTTTTTTAGGAGCGTTCATCCGGTGTGACGCTTTATTTTTTAGTTAAATAGAGCCCCGGGTGGACATTGAGCCACCCGGGGCTTTTTTAGTTTTCAGGCCCTGGGAAAATTTTTCCAGGGCCTTTTTTATTTTAAACCGAATGGTTCAATTATTTAACAGGGAGAAAATCAATGATTCTTGTACTTGACAACAAAATTAGTCAGCCCCAGAAGAACACCATTTTAAACCGGCTGTCGGATGAACAGTGTATCACCCGGGAAATCATGGATGCCGGCAGAAATGTCATCGGCATTATCGGTAAAACCAGGACAAGCCTGGAGGCGTTCAAACAAATGGAGGGGGTGGTGGATGCTGTTCCCATTAAGACAGCCTATAAACTGGCCAGCCGGGAGTTCAAATCTGAAGATACCCGGGTGAAGATCGGCAATGTCGTGGTGGGGGGAGATCGGATTGTCATTGTGGCCGGGCCGTGCGCCGTGGAAAGTCATGACCAGGCCATGACCATTGCCCGGGAGGTGAAAAAATACGGGGCGGTTCTGTTCCGTGGGGGTGCCTATAAACCCCGGTCTTCACCATACTCTTTCCAGGGGCTGGAGGAAGAAGGGCTCAAGATCCTGGCCGATGTCAGGGAAAAAACCGGACTGGGTGTGGTCACAGAAATGACATCCGTGTCCCAGGCAGACCTGATGCTGCAGTATGTGGATGTGGTCCAGATCGGCGCCCGGAACATGCAGAATTTTGAACTGTTAAAATGTGTGGGCCGCATGGACATACCGGTTGTGTTGAAGCGGGGACTGGCTGCCACCATCGAGGAATGGCTGATGTCTGCGGAATATATTATGGCCGGCGGAAACAGCAATGTTATTTTGTGTGAAAGGGGCATCCGAACCTTTGAACCCTATACGAGAAATACCCTGGACTTATCCGCTATCCCGGTTCTTAAAAAATTAACCCATCTGCCCATTATCATTGATCCCAGCCATGCCACCGGCATCCGGGAAAAAGTCAGCCCCATGGCAAGGGCTGCCGTGGCAGCAGGAGCGGATGCCCTCATGATCGAGGTCCACAACAACCCGGACCAGGCCCTTTCCGACGGACCTCAGAGTCTGTACCCTGAACAATTTGGTCAACTGACCCGGGATATTTATGTGATTGCCCCGGTTGTGGGCAAACAGCTGGATTTTGATTATTTGAAAAAATCAGAGCTGATCAATAACCTGGCAGCGGAAGACTCTAAAACCGCAGCATTTATAGGGGAATACGGGGCTTACAGCCACAAGGCCAGCCTGGGGTATTTCGGAGAAGAGATTACACCGGTTCCCATGAAAACCTTTAAGGATATATTCCATGCCGTGCAGAGCGGCAATTGCCAGTATGGTGTTATCCCCTTGGAAAACTCGCTGTCCGGGTCCATTCATGAGAATTTTGATTTGCTCCAGGAATATAATTTGAAAATCATCGGGGAGATTACCATACGGGTGCAGCATGCCTTGATTGCCCATGGCGGTGTTTCAAAGACGGACATCAAAAGAATCCTTGCACCGCCCCCGGCATTTTCCCAATGCAAAAACTACCTGGATCAATATCCGGATATTGAACTGGTCCCGGTAACCGCCACATCCAGTGCGGTAAGGCAGGTCAAAGACTCAGAAGACAAATACGCTGCTGCCATCGGATCCGCCATGGCCGCCAGTATTTTTGAAATGACCATCCTTGAGGAGTCCATTGAAGACAATCCACGGAATTACACCCGGTTTGCCATTATTGCCAAAGAGGTCAAAGGGCATAAAAAAGTGGATAAAACCTCCATTATTTTTTCCACGGGCAACAAACCCGGTGCGTTGTTTGAAGTAATGAAAGTGTTTTCAGAATATCAGATCAACCTAGTCAAACTGGAATCCCGGCCCATGTTGGGAAAACCCTGGGAATACATGTTTTACGCAGACCTTGAAGCGGATATCGAAAGCCCGGAGCTGGCCCCGGTCATGGAACGACTCCAGGAGAAATCAGAGAATTTGAGAATCCTGGGACGGTATTAAAGGGAGGCAGTGCCGGGCCGCAGCTTTTTCATAACCGCCATCAGTTGGAATTTTGTATATTGGGCATGTTGTTCCATGGCCTGGGTGGTTTTTTCCCTGTCTTTGGACAGAAGGGCCTGATAGATGATCGTATGCTGATCAATCAGCTCATCCATTAAGTGTGGAACAAAATTCAAACCATGTCGGTATTTAATGATTAAATCACTTAGATTATTGCATACCTGAAAAAGGGCCTCGCTCCTTGTGGCTCGATAGATAATGGAATGAAACGCAATGTCAAGGTCGGTTGTTTTAGACGGTTCCCCGGACTTGATGGCGGCTTTTGTTTCCTCTATATTGTCACGCAAGTTCTGTAACTCTTCAACGGTGATATGTTCAATTGCCCGTTGAATGGCAATCTGTTCAATTTCCGACCGTGTGGTAAACAGATCCTGGATTTCATTATCGGATAGATCTTCCACCCTGTACCCGACCTGGGGGATTGAGCGTAACAGTCTTTCCTGGGAAAGTTTCTGCAATGCGTATCTTACCGGTTCGCAGCTGACATTGAGCGTGTCGGCAATCGTTGTTTCTGTTATGTTTGTCCCGGCTGGCAGTTTGCCTGATACAATGTCAAGGCGAAGGGAGTTATAAACTTTTTTCTTTAATTCGTTGTCCGTCATGATACCCGCTTTTAATAGTTTTTTAGATACCTATTGTATACGGGTGGTGATTGTCAAGTGCAAAATATTTGATTTTATTTGCGGCTGGCCACAAGGGTCGTACCAATGATGATCACCCCGCCGACAAGGGTTCTGATGCCCGGCATTTCATTGAGGCAGATAAAGGCCAGAAGAATCCCGTAAACCGGTTCAAGCCCGGCAATGACGGCGGCGGTCTGGGCCCGTATAGCGGTCAGGGAAGAAATGAACAGCGTATGGGCAAGGGCTGTGCAGAATACGCCTAAAAAGAGGAGATAGGGCAGGTCGGTCAGTTGCGGGGAGGTCATGGGCAGGGTCAGGATGGGCAACACTAAAAAGAGGGCTGCAAAAAGGTTCTGATAAAATGCCACGGCAATGGCATCGGAAATCCTTGCGTTTCTCCTGTTGACAAGGGTCAAAAGAGCAAAGGTGAATCCTGACAGGATGCCGGAAAATGCCCCTTTGGTGATGGTGTTTGACAGATCAAACTCCGGGATCACCAGCAGAATACCGATAAACACGGCACCGGCCATAAAGATGTCCTTGGCTTTCAATTCTTCTTTGAACACCAGGGGTTCTAAAAAAGTTACAAACAACGGAAAGGTGGAAAAGGTGACCAGGCCCACGGCCGCACTCGACATCTGAATGGAAAGAAAAAAACTCCACCAGTGAACGGCCAGAAGGATGCCCTGGAGGATAAACAGCAAATATTCTTTTTTCCCGAAGGCAAACAATACGGTTTTTGAAAACCATCGTGCATACACAAACAAAGCAATGGACCCAAAAAAGGTCCTGCCCAGGACAATATAAAACGGACTGCACGATAAAACCTTTCCGAACAGACCGGCACACCCGAACAGGAGAACAGCCATATGGATGTGTGCAATCCCTTTGTTCTTGGAGACCGATTTCAAATGAAACCCATTACCGGGTGAGCTGGCGGTATTTTATCCGGGTGGGCTGATCTGCTTTTATGCCCAGTCGTTTTTTCCGATCTCGTTCATAATCGGAATAAGACCCTTCAAAAAACAGGACTTGGCTATCGCCTTCAAAGGCCAGGATATGGGTGGCAATCCGGTCTAAAAACCACCGGTCATGGCTGATAATGACAGCACAGCCGGCAAAGTTTTCCAGGGCTTCTTCCAAAGCCCGAAGTGTGTTGACATCCAGATCATTGGTGGGCTCATCCAACAATAGAACATTGGCTTCCAGCTTTAGCAAGGTGGCCAGATGCACCCGGTTTCTTTCTCCACCGGAGATATTTTTGACCTTTTTTTGCTGGTCAGAACCGGAGAAATTAAATTTTGCCACATAGGCCCGGGCGTTGATTTCCCTGCCACCAATGAACAGCTTCTCGTTTCCATCGGAGATTACTTCAAAAATGGTTCGTTCAGGATCAAGGGTATCCCGTTCCTGATCTACATAGGCCAGTTTGACGCTCTGGCCCAGTTCAATGGTGCCGGAGTCGGGTGTTTCCCGGGCTGTGATCATGTTGAAAAGCGTTGTTTTGCCGGCCCCATTGGGTCCGACAACCCCGATGATAGCGCCGGGAGGGATGACAAAGGTCATGTTTTCCACCAGGAGCTTGTTGTCAAAGGCTTTGGAAACATCGTTGGCCACAATGACTTTTTCGCCAAGTCTTGGCCCGGGTGGAATAAAGATTTCCAGATCCGCTTCCTGTTGTTTGACATCTTTTTTCAAAAGGTCTTCATAGGCTTTGATCCTGGCCTTTGACTTGGACCGTTTGCCTTTGGGGGACATGCGGATCCATTCCAACTCCCGTTGAAGGGTCTGCTGACGTTTGGATTCTGTTTTCTGTTCATAGGCCAGGCGGTTTTGTTTCTGTTCCAGCCAGGAAGAGTAATTGCCTTTCCAGGGAATCCCTTCCCCCCGGTCCAGCTCAAGAATCCATCCCGCCACATTGTCCAGGAAATACCGGTCATGGGTGACGGCAATAACGGTTCCTTCATACCGGCTTAAATGCTCTTCCAGCCAGCCGACAGACTCTGCATCCAGATGGTTGGTGGGCTCATCCAGCAATAGAATATCCGGTTTCTGCAGTAAAAGTCGGCAAAGGGCTACCCGTCTTTTTTCACCCCCCGAGATCACATTGACCACTGTATCTCCCGGCGGACACCGCAGGGCATCCATGGCCATTTTTAGTTTGGAATCCAGATCCCAGGCATTCAAGTGATCCAGCTGTTCCTGGATTCTACCCTGTTTTTCAATCAGCTTGTCCATTTCATCGTCTGACATGGGCGTGGCAAAGTCTTCTGAAATTTTTTCATACGCAGCTAACAACTCAACCGTCTCTTTAACGCCTTCTTCAACAATTTCCCGGACGGTTTTCTGGCTGTCCATAAGGGGTTCCTGTTCTAGAAACCCGATGGTCAATCCTTTGGCAAGGGTGGTTTCACCTGAAAACTCTGGATCAACACCGGCCATGATTCTTAATAATGAGCTTTTACCGGAACCGTTTAGCCCAAGGACACCGATCTTTGCACCATAAAAATAAGACAGGGAAATATCTTTGAGTACCTGTTTTTGACCATGGAATTTACTCAATCTGTCCATGGAATAGATTATTTTTTTTGTATCTTCTGACATAAGACATTCTCCTATCCTATCTATTAAGTTGTTGAATGGGTTCTATTTGTAAAAGGTGACCACCGGTTCCTTTAATATGAGATCTATGGCCTCTTTTGCCGTTTTGGCAATGCCCGGAAACGTGTCTTCCAATTTTGATATCTGTCGTAAGTTTTCACCGGTTCTCAGGATCAATCGGGCAAGATCGCCTTCTGCAAAATCTGACTGGCTGACCAGTTCTTCCCAGGGTTTATCATGGGCCCATAAATAGAGCAGCAGGCTGGGTTGAATAAATAGATTGGGGGCATCAAATCCATCCTCCAGCAGTTTTATGGCAAAGGGTTTTAAGTCTTCTCTGGCACCTAAAAATGCCTCTTTCAGGCGTTGGGGAAGGGCCTTATGGTATAACGGGTCATCCGTGAATTCTTTTTCATTGACAAAGGCGCTGATAATGGCGGCCAATAAAGCCGGGTCGGTCTGGGGCAGGCATTTTTTCCGTATGCCCTGGGCCACCAGCAGGGGGGCATCCATTCTCAATTTAGACGCCCAGAGACCATCCTGGGTAAGTTTTCCCTCCTTGGTAACAAAATTTTCAGCGGTCAGGAACGCCATGTGGTCTAAAAAATCCAGCCAGAGCAGTTCCAGGTCCTTGCCAAATTTTTTCCGGGCGGTTTTGCCTCTTTTCTTTCCGGACAGGATCAAATGGGAGGCAAAGGATTTTTCCAGCACTATTTTTATCTGATCCGGTGTATGGGAGAGCAACAGGTTTAATACCATGGAAAAATTGATGGTGATCTGGCTTTCTATGTCTAAGGGGGGAGAGTTGATCAATTCTGAGACATACGCTAAGTCCATGAATTTACCCGGCAACAGAATGGCGAATCCAATGTTATCCATGCCCCGTCGCCCGGCCCTGCCGGACATTTGTTGAAATTCACTGGGGGTCAGCGACATGAATTCAACCCCGTTAAACCGGTCAGAGTTCAGGATGACCACGGACCGTGCCGGGAAATTAACCCCTGCCGCCACAGTGGAGGTTGCAAACATGGCATCCAGCAATCCTTCTGCCATAAGGGTTTCAACCACCACCTTCCATGCCGGCAGATGACCGCTGTGGTGGGCTGCCGTGGCGGTCTGTTCAAGAAAGGGGCGCTGTCTGTGGTGTTCCAGATGAGGATTGCCGGATACCAGCTCATCAAGTCTGTGGCGCAATGCGTCTTCTCGTTCAGGGTGTTTGGATAATAGGTCTGAATTACACAGCTTAATGGCCTGATCACATTCTGCCCTTGATTTCAAAAAAAAGATGGCCGGCAACAAATGGTATCGATCCAGAATATGCAGGATATCTCCAAATGGGGGAAGTTTCCCGGCAGGCGCCATCTGGGGTCTTCGTTTAGCTGTATTAAATTTAAACACTTTTTTATGAAGGGTTTGCTGCTGGCCCGGACCCTGGGATTGCATCAAGGGGAAAAGGGTTCCGGACGGGTGTAAAAAAAGAGGAAAAAGGGGCACCGGCCGGTCATTTTTCTGGATGACATGGCATCGTTTGCCCCGGATGGATTCCAGCCATTTTGCGATTTGAAAAGGGTTTCCAATGGTTGCGGAGAGTAATAACAAAGGGATTCGAACCGGCAGGTAAATCATGATTTCTTCCCAGACCACCCCTCGCTGTTCATCGCCTAAAAAGTGGGCTTCATCCAGAATAATCAGTTCACAGGTTAAATTTTCTCCGGTATCCATGGCATCATAGAGTTGATTCCTCAGGATTTCCGTTGTACCGATAACAATTGCGGCGTCTGGATTTTCTTTAATATCACCGGTGAGAATGCCGACATTTTCTTTGCCGAAAAGCGTTGAAAACTGGGCATGGATGGAATTGGTCAACGCCTTTAAAGGCGTGGCATACCACACTTTCCCTTTCCGTTGTATGACTTTTTGCGCCACCTGTTCAGCGATCCAGGTTTTCCCGGCACCGGTGGGCGCTGTGACCAGACAATCGGATGTTTCTATGGCTTCAATGGCTTGAACTTGAAACGGGTCAGGGGTAAACTGCTTTTGATCCGGCACCCCTATCTTTCCGAACACATGCCGCAGGGATCTTTCAGATCCCGGCTGCATCGGTTTTATGTCCGGTTTTTTTCCTGATGCTTTATAGGGTCTTTTGGAAGGGTAGAGCCTTTTTTTCATGATAGAGATAAACCTTAAAAATCAATATGGTGCAATTTTTTACGCAATGCCTGACGGACAGAAAACCCGTGATCATCATTTCGGATACCCAACGATCACGGGTTCATTTCATACGTATCCTTCAGTGCCAATACATGGGTTTCCCAGATCCTTGAGAATCTTTCTTTATTGGTGATCGGTTTTTTAATGATCTTCCGGCAATAGGCCATCTGGATATCAGATGTGTCTGTTTTTGAATAGAGATTCAGGGCATACGCTGAAAAGTCCCGGATCATAAAGTCAAAGATTTGTTCCAGCAGATCCTCATCAAAATGATCCATGGTGTATTTTTCAATGATCAGCTGGCCATAGGCGACAAGGGTGAACATTTCACCCAGGTACAGCAAAAAGTCCATGTTCCCGGCCTGGTGTTTGTCCGGGGTGGCTTTAAGCAGCATCTCCTGTAACAGTTTTATCTGCTCTTTAAACAGGGTGACATTTGGCAGGTCTACACTGTTGTAAGCGATGTTAAAATCATGAAACTGGATTTTCCCAAGGCCTTTTGTGGGGCCCTGATGGAATAAAAATTCATCACAGGCCGCATCATCTCTTCGGGGAATTTCGGCAAACTTTCCTGGATTGAAAAAATAATTGGCCATGAATTTAATAATCAGTGCCATGTTCACATGAACGGTTCCCTCCAGTTTTGGCAGTGCCCGGATATCGGTTGCCGCCATTTCAAAATAGACGTCTTTTTCAAACCCCCTTGCGGCGATGACATCCCATAGCAGGTTAATGACGGTCTCTCCCTGGCTGGGCACCTTCATCTTGACCATGGGATTATATAAAAGATATCGTCGGTCATCTTTGGAAGCACTTCTAAAATAGTCGGCAGCCCGCTGGGAAAACAGTCGCATGGCGGTAAGCCGTGTGTAGGCATCGACGAACATCTGCTGGATGTGGGGAAACTCCGTGACCCACTTGCCATAGAGATTCCGGTTGGCGGCATGGTTCAGTCCTTCGTAAAAAGCGTGGGTGCAGATGCCGATGGCGGCCCATCCAAGATTGAACTTTCCCACGTTAATGGTATTCAATGCTGAATCCCAGGCATCCTGCCCGGTTGACAGGATGTCCGCATCGGTCACCGGGTATCCGCTTAACGCGTATTCAGCCACGTATCCTTCCCAGTCCACCACATTCTGGACAAGGTCATAGTTTTCATGTTCCGGATTCACTGCAAAAAAGACATACGCATCGGTTTCAGAGTTTTTTCCAAATGTTGATACAATACCGGCTTTATTGGCGTTGCCGATATAATATTTTCCGCCATCGGCCACATAATGGCCATCGCCCAGCGGGGTTAGCGACATATCCGAGGCGTAAAGGTCAGCACCATGGGTTTTCTCCGACAGGCCAAACGCAAAGATATGGCCGTCTTTTAACAATTGTGCAGTGGTATGTTTGATGGGTTCATTGGAACTCATCCAGATGGGGCCCAACCCCAGAATAGAGACCTGCCAGGTATACCAGTGGGAGAGATTATAAAACCCCAGGATTTCATTGAAATCACAGATTCTTCTGGTATCCCACCGGGCATTTTTATTGCCGGATGCATATTTTGATGGTGTGAGCAGGGTGGCAAAGATCTGGTTCTGTTTCAGGAATTCAATGAAATCATCATACCAGATGCGGTTGTGATAATCTGATTTTAATTTTTTTTTCCCCCGATTTTCAAAAAATGCAATGGTTTTTGTCATGATTTCTTTGGATTCGGGATCCAGGTGGTCAAAATTTTCATTTTTTGGGTTGAATAATGTCATGATTTTTATCCGGTCGCCTGCCCGTTGAAACGTGGGGATGGACAGCCGCCGATTATCCTTTTGGTTGGAGGTTTTTTTGATCTTTAATATAATGATGGGGGTTGTTTTGTCAATTTAATCTGTTATTTTCTCCGGGGTAACCCCGGCAGGATAATATTGTATTCGCCAACAGAGTATGGCATAGTATCAGATGAATGGTCTTTCAAAAGGGTTGAATGGCTTTAGTGCAGATCAAAGAGGGTGATTGAACGAAAAGGGATAGTATGAATCTTCAGGGTGATTTTGAAGGGTTAACTCTGGCAAGTATTCTTCAGCTTTTGTGCAATGATCAAAAGACAGGGGTGCTGACGGTAACCTGTGATGATGAGGAAAGCCGGGTTTTTTTTGACCAGGGAACCATTGTTTATGCGTCGGCTTCGTTAAAGGAAGCAAGATTGGGATTTTTGATGCGAAATGATGGTATTATTTCCGTAAAGCAGCTTCAGAAATGTCTGGCCCTTGCCCGACAGGAAAAAATGCACCTGGGCAAAATCCTGGTGGAAAAAGGATACGTTTCCGTTGATACGTTGAAAAAGTATAATACCAAACAGGTTGAAACGATTTTATATAATCTGCTTTTCTGGAAAAAGGGCCGGTTTGAATATAAAGATGCCCGATTGAACTTAAAGGGCATGATCATCACCCAGCTCAATCCCATGAAGTTGATCCTTGAAGCGTCCCGACGGATTGATGAATTGTCCGTTCTCAAGCAATTTATCCCCAATGATAAACTGGTCTTTAAAATGTCGGGAAAGGTACAAAGCAAGGAAGAAATTAAACTCAATGCCAATGAATGGCGGATTCTTTCTTTGATTGACGGTACCCGTACGGTCCGGCAAATTATCAATGAAAGCGGGTATGATGAATTTGCAGTGTTTAAGATTTTTTTCTCTGTTATTTCCTCTGGTTTGATTGAGCAGAAAGATGAGGTGCAATTGGATGATCAGGAAGGGGGAAATGATTATTCTGCCATCCTGACGGTGTTTAATGACATTTTGAAAACCATTAAAAAAAATGTTGCGGATGAGCTTGGGGACAGAAGCTATTTTTTGTTTGAAGAAAGTAAATTCGGTCTTGTCATTGATGTTAAAGACGTGCTCAAGGAATATCACCCGGATAATCATAAAAATTCAAACCTTCAGGCCATTAGCAGTGCCTTGGATCAAATGGAATCCATCGAAGATCCCAAGGAATTTTTAATTGCCGGATTTACCGAATATTGTGTGCAGGTTTTGAAAAAAGTAGGAGAAATTCTGGGCTCCCACCCATTGATCAAAATCCTGAAGGATATTGAAAAAGTGTTGGGGTATGTTAAAAAATATCAGGCCGGTTCCAAAGAAAAGAGTAAAATCGTCAATGACATGAAACATGCCATTGCAAACATTCATTCGGAATTTAAAATCGATAAAAACAACGGTTCCAAAGGCGGCATTTTTTCCTTTTTTTCTCGATAACAGACAATGGATGGGCTCAGGAACCTGCCACTTTTGTCCCGCCATAGGCTAAAAAGGAAAGTGCAGCGGTTCTGACCAATGCCTTTATAATTTCCAGGACATCTGTATCCACAAATTGATCAAAAATGATCACGTAATCGGCAAAAAACAAGAGACAGACCGTTATCAGAATCAGGTTGATGACCTTCCCGACTTTTCCACCGGCATACTTGATCCGGGCTTTGTTGAAAACAAATATGATAATGAGATATATTACCAGTGTAAAAATCAGGATGATGGTTTGTGCTGTCATGAATATCCACCTCTTATTGAGGCCTTACTTTAAGAAGACCGGTTAGAAAAGTCATTATATTGTCCGTCAGAACCGAATTGTCAATACTGTGTTCTTTTACCACTCCAAGATAATAATTGCCAACAGGAAAAATAAAAAAATTTTTTTGATTTTCCCGGGGAAAAAGAACATACTTCAATCGCGTCTTGCCAATGGCGTAGGCGTTTCGACCACAGGCGAACACCATGCCGGCAGATCTTTCAGGATCTTTAATGTCATGGGCAATAATCTGTCCCATATGATCTACAACGATATATTGATCCACACCGGTTACGGTGGCAATCTGCATGAACGCTTTCCGGGGTATCATTTGAGGTGTCCATTTTGTGCGGTGTCGATTGATCCTATCCGGTCCAATTGATCCCTGAGGGGTTTGGATAGAGGAAATGTTTTCCCAACAATAATGACCGCTAAATCTTTATTGATCATTTTTACGGTGATATTTTTGCTGGACAGGATTAAGGATATTTCTTTCACATCCGGGTATTGAGACCGACCGATAGAAACCGTTTTTATCAGAAGGTTTCCCAACACTTCCAAGTCGCTGTTGTTTAACATATCGGGCATATTATTCGTTAATACACCGGTTGCTGTGTGGAAGAGAAAAAACCCGATAATTTCCGGGAAATGTAGACGTGTTTTTAAAAAGGCATCTGCGCGTTTCAGATCCGGTGCTTTAACCGTTTTGACGGAATATGAATTCCAGTAGTTGCAGGTGCTGCATCGGAACACAACTTTCCCGTCTTTCAGTTGTTCTGACGACAAAACATTTTTTTTCCCACAATCTTCGCAAAAAAAAATCATTTTATGTGTGACGCGTTATGAAGCGGTGAACATTTTTTTAATTCTTCCCCAAAGTCCCGGTGGGTTCCCCCCGGAGGTATCAGTAGCATCTGTTTCTGATTCCCTGGCGGCCATATCTGCATTTATCTGTTGAATTGTTTCAGATTGGGCTTTCAACAGATGGATGTTGGAAGCAATGATCTCAAGCAGGCAGGTTTTGTCCGGATCTGTTTGCCAGCGGGTTTCAAGATAGGCCATGTCTTCGGTGACAGATAACATGGATGCTTCGTACTGGAGCCATTCTAAATCTTCAATGGTGGATTTTAACCGGTTTAAGATGTCGAAATCCGGGTTGCTGGACTCGGGTTTATACTCATCGTTTGGCAGCGGGGGGGCTTCAAAGGCTTCATCTTCATATTGGAATGGCACTATCCCGTCTGCCGACTCATCCGCAGTATCTGTTCTGATCTCCACCGCTGGTTCCTTGTGGTCATCCGGTTCACCGCCATTTGTTTCCGGGTCATCCAGGTTGAAAAATTCATCCAGCCGACTTCCGATTTCCGGTATGGGATCATTATCCCGTCGCAGGGGGGTGAAATCTTTAATCCCATCGGATTGTGGCGTGCTTGTCCGGTTATCCTTGTTATTGTCCTGATACGGGTTCTGGCCCTGAACATCCAGCAGATGGATGGCATCTAATAATTCATCTGCCGGAGACTCTTTTAAACTGAAAAGATCGTCCATGACATCTCTTGGACCTGGTGGTGAGGGCCTTTTGTCTGTCAAGGCCGGCACCAGGACGTCAGGGTCAGTTTCCTTTTCAGTATCCAGAAGTTCTTCCGGCTCAGGCAGCGGGGTTAAAAGGGTGCTATCATTTTTTGAAGGAAGATGGGGTTGTCTAATGTGAGAAAGTGCCGGTTGCATTGCATCTTCTTCGGAGGAATCGGGTGTCAGGTCAACCCCTTTTTTTCGGGAGATGGTCTGTTTAAAATCATGAAATCGTTGAATATCGTTTTCCAGGACTTTTTTTTTGTCCTTTAAAGCCATGCCGGGCGTATGAACGATTTGTTCAAAATTTTCAAAAACTGATCGTAAAAAAGAGATGGAATCGGTGGGGGCATTTGCTTTTTGGATCCCAATATATCGCCCGGTGGTGTGAATGATTTTTAAAAAAGTATGCTGGAGGTTATTGCCTTTTAACTTAGTCAATAATGGTGTGACAATGGCCTCAAAATTTTGCAGGGTGGTATCGGAAATTTCCCAGTCGATGGCTAAAATAACCGCTTTCAGATCGTTCAAATCAGTATTCGTAATCGAAGGCCTGGACGTAATTTTATGTTTTAAAGATTTATATTTTTCAAGTTCGTCAAACAGGATCCGGCTGGTTTCGTCTTTTTTAAGATCCGGTTGCGTGATAATTTTCTCCAGCTGATTTGCCATTGAGGTCAAGACCGGTATTGAATCCGTATGCGCCTTATCTTTTTTGGAGCCCAGATATTTTCCTAAAGATTGCATCATTTTTAAAAACGAAGGTACTGCCGGAGTATTTTTGTGTTCTTGTCCAAGTTGTGACAGCTGTCGTTGAAACGCTGCCATGGTATCGTCTGTAATGGTCTCGCTCATGGACTGTATGATTATTTTAAGCTCAGTTAGCGAATTCAAAAAAACCTCCTTAAAAAAGCTGGTCTTGAATGGATGCCAATGTTATGGATATGATTTTTTTCAAGGTCGGGATAACATTGCCCCCCCTTAAAGCGGTGGCCTCAAATGCCGGAGCCCGCAGAAGGCCGTTCAGATCTTTTTGCAGGGTTTGGGAAGATACAATGGGGATGGCAGACTGTTTTAAATCTATTTTATTATATTGCATGACAAACGGTATGTTGAACAAATCAAGGTTGTAAGTTTCAAGATTTTCATATAATTGGTTGAGAGATTCAATATTTTTTTTCCGCTGTTCTTTCTGGACGTCTGCAACGAAAACAATCCCATCAACGCCCCTTAACACCAGTCTCCGGGTAGCATTATATTTTACCTGTCCGGGAACAGTGTACAATTGAATGGTGACATCAAATCCTTTTATCTGACCCACATCAAAGGGTAAAAAATCAAAAAAAAGGGTTCGATCATCCTGGGTTTTCAAACTGACCATTTCTGTTTTTATTCGATCCCGGTATGTTTTATTGATATATTCAAGGTTTGTTGTCTTCCCGCCGCGCCCCGGGCCGTAGTAAACAATCTTGACCTGAACTTCCTTGGTTTTTACATTGATCAGCGCCACGTCCCATTCCCTTCAAACAAACCTGAACACGGCAAAGTGATCATTTGTCACTGGCCAATATGGAATTGATTCTTTGGATGGTTTCAGCCACTTTTAACCTTACCAGTCCCAGGGAGATGTCTTTGTTGAACATTGTAATTAAAAGGGTCTCATTGTTGACCTTGCTGAAATGAATACTTGATTTTTCACCCTTATGAAAGAGCAAAGAAAATTCAGACTCACCCACTAGTTTTGCCATTGCATCAACGGCTGCAAAATTACCGGCAGCAAGTGCAGCAAAGGCAGTCGAATCCAGCATGGTTTTTCCATTATTATGGTTAGCAATGGTATTACCGGCCATATCCATAAAGATCACATGATCCAGTCCGGCTGAGATCAGGTGGGTATGAATGGCAGCATCAATGGCATCTAATTGGCTTTGATTAAACATGCGCGAATGGTACCGTAAATATGTCAATAGTGCAATTAAAAAAAGTCCTGGTGCATTAAAAGACGGGTTAACAGCGGATGTTGGGGCTGATTATAGAAACCTCAAACCATCATAAAATAAACTTGAATGACGCTTCCGGTACCATTGGAGCGGAATGGTTAGATGGATAGTTTGAATTTTCCGTCAATATTTCTTGACACACATTTCAAAGGGTGGTAAAAGTCGCTTTGTTCAGCAAAAATGCTCGGGGCGTAGCGCAGTCTGGTAGCGCACTTGTCTGGGGGACAAGTGGTCGCTGGTTCAAATCCAGCCGTCCCGACCACTGATAACAAAGGCTTTCAAGGATTCCTTGAAGGTCTTTTTTTATGGGGAAATGGTAAGTGGGGACCAAATTGGGGACCACTTTTAGTGGTGTTGAGCCAACAAAAAAAACCGGCCAAAATTATAACCAGACCTTTTTTACCCCTGACATTGCATAGAATTATTCTTTGAAGGCAGGTATCACGGGAATGGTTCTATATGGAACAAAAAGCAATGGAAGTTCCCAGAACACCATCCCCAGAAGAAAGCCGAAACCTCAAAACACATCTTCAACGGATACTAATCAACACCACCATTAAAGGTCCCCACACCCCCATTGCAGCCGTTTGTGTAATCCCCAGGGCAAACCCTTCATGTCAGACACCCATGGAAGGATAAAGCCCAAATCCTTGATCATGCCCAATGATTTCAATCTCATAGCCTTGAGCATAAACACAAACAAACCCAATGTATTCTTTTGTTAGATTCCGGTCTTCATCTTCCCGGTATCAATGCCGCCTATACTTTCCCCTGTTATAGTGAAGCCACCCACCTTTACAGGGTATCCAAATTATGATCGATGAACATTACAGGAGGAATAGGGGCACCTTGGTTTGAATCGCATTTTAAATGCTCCTGACATTGCACAGAATTATTTTTTCAAGGTAGATACTCAACCAGGATGCCATACATCACCAAAAAAGACAGAAACACTTTCAATCCGTCTCATCACCCATGGCATCATCATCAAAAAGAACCTGATCTTCAAAATGCTTCTTTCAGCCCATGCCAATCAACACCATCGCTTAAAGGCATCCAAGACCCGTTCACAATCGCCTATATCTTTTCCCAGGTGACTATATTCATTCCAGCACCAAGGGAAGAATAATGCCCTTAATCGTGATTGTGCCACATAAGTCCAGCCTCACTCCCCGCCGCCGCTTGCATGGCTGACGTTATCGCGGTCACAGGGTCCAGTTCATACCCCTGGACAACATCCTTGCCCATTTTATCGGACCTGGCCAGCATCCTTGACCGGGCGCCCCTGCCTTTCAAGATCGCATCGTATTGTTTAACCATGGCGTTTGCAAAGGCAAGATCCATATCCACTTCAAGCCCGCCTGAATGGAGAATGGCACTCGTTACTTTGTTCTCAAATTCATAAGGGTCCTGGTCGCCAATGTTCTCAAAGGCAATCTCCGGACGATAGGTATTTGCCTTCCATCTTTCCTTGAACTTCCCGCCCAGGTGCCGGACGGATTCAATGATGTCATCTTTAAGGGCCCCGGAAAGGATGAAAGTATCACCCTGCCATGTACCTTTTATATTGGCATCCTCAAGTATCCGCTGTTTGTCTTCATTGGAAATGTCTTTCATGGCCTTGTTCAAAACCTGCTGTTGTGCCAATAATGGTTCCAAAGACTGGAAAAGATCCTCTGAAAACTTGCCAACCTTCTTAATCTGGGTCTGATAGCCCTTTCTTTCCAGTTCTGCCCGATATGTGTTCGCTCCCCCGGGAAGGCGTCGAGTATCAAAAAATTGCATCTGATTCGAAACGCCTTTTTTGGTACCGATGATACGCCATTTCCCGGAGTTCCTTAAACGGGGAAAGTACGAGCCCCTTAGATCCCCCATACGGTCCGCCGCTGCCCTGAGATCAATCCTCGTGGTACCTTCTTCATTCTGGATGGTGATCTGTGGTAACGATTGTCCGGCCTTCTCGTATGCTGCAATGGCTTCTTCCAGGTTCCTGGCAAAATGGTGATATAGGTTGTGGGACATTTTCCGGAAATTGATCAATGCTGCCTGGCCTTCTTCTGAAAATCCGGACTCTTTGGCCTCGATGGCAATGCCGTCTTTCCATGCCGCCTTCACCGGGTGACCGTGCTGTATGCACTCTTGTCCTGCTATCGTTTTCACCCAGTTTAAAGGGGTTCCGTTTGTTATGAGGGCAAGCATACCCAACACGGGAGTGACGCTCATTCTGGCGGTATCTTGGCCCATGCCAAGCTGAGAATTGGCAAAAGAGTCTGATGCATCAACCCCGGCTTTTTCCCCGCATACCATCACCATGTGTTCTGAACCGATATACCGGTTATTTTGGAAATGATGATAGCCCAGGAAGCGTCGATGTGGTCGTTACTGTCTATATCTGCTGTTATTAACAGGGCTAAACTAATGATAAGGATGTGATGATTTTTTATATATTAAAGAGTTGAATATGGAAAATGGCGGGGGAAGATGCACTTTGTCCATATAATGGAATCGAAATTCAAAACTCAAAAAACCTCAGATACCATATGTAGTATTTCTGAAAATTTATTTAGGGTGAACCATATGAATACAAGTAGTTGCCCAACTGAGTATCTGTTGCCTTGGGCACTGAAGTCAACTCCATTGGATTAAAGGCTTGAAGCGACTATAGATAGATAAAATTCACACCATATTAGAATAGATCGCCCCTTCCTTTTATCTCCAATAAAAATTGAATTTTGGTTTTTCTCTACCACCACAAAATCTTGTGGTTAAAAAATTTCAGCAAAAGCGGTCAATCATAACATTATTGATCCCTTTTGGATTGAGATTCGTTCAAACTGAATGTTCCTAAACCGACGTTTCATTTCAGAAGATCCATAATCATAAAATCAAAGCCTTGACGTTAAGGATTTGATTCTGTAAATAATCGACATACCTTAATTGTATTTGACTCTACCCCCCTGTTTTGTGCTGATCAATGATAGGCAGTGGGGAAAATTGATAATTTCCCCTTTCTTAGCTATGGACGCTGGTTTCTTGTATTGGGAGTCGTCATGCTTGATTATGATATTGTTAAATCGGCCGGTGTGATTCTCGGTATTATCGGGGCGATTTTTACGTTTTTTTATTTCCAGATTTTAAAAGATAAAGACAGTTTTCAAAAATTCCTTATTATGGTGGAAGAAAACAAGCCACTTTCCACATATCATTCCGTCGTTGAAAGGGTCATGGGGGTGATCCATCGTTTTTTCGGACCTCCGAAAAGCCGCAAATCATTCGTTAGAATTCTGCTGATTGCCTTTGCCTACCCGATTCTTTTTTTTTTAATCTGCTATTGTATTTCCGGTAATACTATGCTGGGCGGTTTGGGATTTATGCCTGAGCAGCAGAATGGTTTTATTCGTTTTGGTCTGGTACTCCTGTTCGTTGGTTTAGCTGCTTTTACGGGAATAGTGTTGAGGAATGATGAGGTTATTGCAGGTTTCTTCATAAGGCAAATCCCAATTCAAAATCGAAAAATTTTAAGCAGTTTATCGTTTCTTTTTGAACTAATTGTTGGTTTTGCTGTTGGTGTTGTTGTTGGTGTTGGTGGTGTTTTTGCTGTTGATGCTGTTGCTGTTGGTGGTGGTGTTGTTGCTGGTACTATTGGTGTTTTTGTTGTAGTTGTAGTTGTTGGTGGTGTTGTCGGTGGTGGTGGTGTTGGTGTTGGTGTTGTTGGTGTTGTTATTGGTGTTGTTGTTGGTGTTAGTCGTGTTTTTGTTAGTAGTGTTGGTGGTGGTGTTGTTGTTGTTGTTGTTTGGAGTGTTATTGATGGTATTGATGTTTTTGGGAGGGCATTATCCATTGTATCAATCACTCTTCTACTCCTTTTACCTTTGGCTAATAGTATATTTGATTATATCTCTTTTGAAATCAGCCGGTTTTTAACTCGTAAGTCATGCGACTCCACCAGCAAAATATTGATATCCGGACTGCTGCTTGGCGATCTTTTTATTGCGGTGCTGCTGTTGATTGGGACAGCCATGGTATTACCATCCTTTGTCGAAATTTTTAATTTTTTGGGAGCAAAATATACTGAAACCTTTTCAATTATCAATTGGCGGCAGATGGCGGTTGATGCAAGGGATTATCCTTTTTCCAAAGGGATTGCCGTGACGCTGATGCTTTTCAGTACGCTGATCTGGACGGTCATTCATGCTGTCATAGCCTTTGTCTCACTTGTTCTGGCACCAGCAGGGCGAGAACTGATAATAAATCAATTAAAAAAGGAAGATTTGACCAACTGGGAATATATGTGGGGAGCTGGGTGGTTAACTGGGAATGTTGTTTTTTCACTTTTGCTATTTTTAGGCGTTCCCTATGCTTTTTTTACCTGGGTTGTTGATATCCCCCTTGCCGGATGGCTTTATTATTTGGCTACCGACTTAAGCCGGGACATTTTTATGCTTTTTTTTTAAAATTCTGGACATTTTATTCTATCCATTCAATATAGATCTCACAGATATTAAATAATAATTTATTGTGAGATGGTGCTCTATTTTATTGCGATTACGAAGTCAAAAAATTATTTTTTTTATTGGTTGCAGCCCGATTAAAGCTTCGGTAAGAAAAATTGCCAAACTTGTTGAAATATCAAAAAGTAGCGCACATCGAATTATTGCTGCTATTCAAAAGAGGAATCTTCACCCTGAATCGGAATCATATACGACATCATAGCGGGAGAGGGCTTCCGGCCATAGGGAAAGGAATATAACGTGTAGGACTCTCTTTTTGAAAACCCTTCCGGGCACAAGATGTTGTATCTATATTGTTTTTTCCCAATTCCATTATATGGGAGAGGCCAAAATCAAATTTCCAAATCTTCCATTACGTTTTATTGGAGATATTCAGAAACAGTGTTCAAAGCCTTTATCTCAAAAAAGCAAACCCCAAGAAAACACCTTGGGGTTGTGACAAATCTTTTTTACCAACCGGATGCATTGTTCATAAGATTGTGCAACATTTCAGCGGTTGGATGCAGATATCTGGAACTTATTGTTTTTTGTGTGTCGCCCAATAAACGGGCAACATGGTCAAGATCCATCCTAAAATTATAGCGCAAATTAGTTGCCACATAGTGGCGAAATGTATGAGGCCCCCGCCCATCACCTTTTGTTTTAAGGCCAAGATCTTTAAGCATGCAGTCAATAATTTTGTAAATCATGTTTTTTCCCGGGAAGACCTTTTTAAATGAATCTTTCTCAGGATTAGGAAAAGATGTTTCCAGATGCTTG
>NZ_JAQYWD010000002.1 GCF_030145145.1 Desulfobacula sp.
GCTGGTTGAGCTTGATGGATGTGAAATTCGTACAGCCCAGATTATACATATTAAGGGTGAAACACGAACAACACCGGTATATAATAACCCAAAAAAGACAAAAAAAAATAAAGTGGCGTGATGTTAGATTAGGCTTTGTACGGCCATTAGATTCAAAATTCAAAATTTTTGCCGGGAAAATGGGTTCATATAAAAGTGTTGTCGACCAGATGTATAGTGCTGCTGTTTTAGCTGGTATGTCACCAAAGACTGATATGGTGGGATGAATTTTGGGATCATCGAACTGAGCAGATACTGGCTGCTTGATTACTACAACAGGGATGATTTACACCCATTTTCCCCTAACATAAAGAAATGAAAATGTCTCGTGTTTTTTGATTTTTATCAACTATTACAACAGTCTTGATCTATACCCCTTTTTATGGGGTCATCAGTTTTGGAATAACAGGTTTGATTTTCCAATAGTATCCAGCTTACAATAAGCAAATCCAAAGAAAATAAATTTTGAAAAATTCCTGGAGAAGAAAAAAACTGGCAACCTAATTATTAACAGTCCTCAGTTTTTCTGAGTCGCAGTCCCATACCACATATTGTGGGTGGGACAAATTATTATTTGCTACCAGTGGGTAATCTTATTACATTGAACACTTTCCAACCCCCGATTAACAATATTGGTTTGTGGTATGCCCAGCAAAGGGAAATTTATTATAGAGAGTAGAATTTGAAAGAATGGGTTTGATTAAGATTGTCAGAAATTAAAGTTGAATTTTAACTTTGAACATTTGCTGCTTGCTCCAACATGTTGTTACCTATTGAGATTTATAAGTCAAAAACCAAGGTGTTACTCCAAGCATAAACCATGCCCCAAGCGCGATGAAACTATGGCATTTCCCTGATATTGGATAATATCTGCAAGTCATAGATTATATTTTCAGGTCCAATAACACCATCCATGTTCACATCTGTCTTCGTATACACGGTTGCTTCAGACGGCACTGTGGACAAGAGCTGAATGCCAAGGCGTACATCCTTCTGCGATATCTGGGAGTCAAAATTGATATCACCTTTCAGATCAAGATATGTCTGGAAAAAAACTTGTGTGGTTAATCCTCCTTCATTTCCCTGTTGGTCATAGCCCAAGACAGATACATATGCACGACCGCCTTCAGGGGAAAACTTGAGCCAATTAGAATATTCCACATCAGCATACAGATTCAATGAAAAACTATTTTCCCCAATGAAGACTTTATACCCTTTTGTATCAATATCGACTGCAGGGTTCCATTTTAATATTATATTGTTGTTTTCTCTTATCAGAAAAGGGGTACCTGAGATTCTCGGTCCGGCGGTATCTGTTATCGAGACATCATAGACTGGGGTGCAAGTCTCATTACCGGACATATCAAATGCTTTTATTTGATAGCTGATACCAAGATCGGTTACATATTCTGATGGAACTGTCCCGGTATAGGCTGCCGCATCCTGAGAATAGATCATTGGAAGAATCGTGAAGGCAGAATCAATCTGTGCTGGCTTGTAATATATAAAGACATTTGAAATCCCTGTGTCATTGATGATACTTGCATGAATGTGCAACCCTGATTCCGTGTCTGCCTGGGTGACGGGGGTATGAATAATTTCTGGTTTGATATCATTTGTGGAGAATTGAAAATCAAAGGCATCTGTATTGCCTACAAAATCACCGACAGAAAAATGGACATGGTGTTCTCCATTTATCAGCGCTTGGGTTATGTCACATGTAAACAGACCGGATGTGATGTCAAAGTGGTTTTCATAATTGTCTTTGTCTATCCATTCAACATTATCAATGGTAAGCAAAACAGTATCCGGGTCAATGCCACTGAGCGTATCTGAAAGCAAAAAAGACAGCTTGGGGGTCGCAGTTCGGTTGGACAATTTAAAATCCCTTGCTACTGGAGGCGATTCATCAATCGCAAGGACATACTGCCCCGGCATGTCAATATTTGCGGTTATTGTCCGGGCGTTCGTGTTTATATCTCCGCCAATCAGATCATAGTAACCGGTTTGGCCATTCCATCTAAATATTTTTAATTTGGTTCGATCATTGACCTGAAAACCTGCTTCGATCAACATCGCATCATAATATTCAATTGACAGTTCAAGGGGATTTGAAAACTGACTGACTGGTTGATCATGATTGTCTTTAACATTAATGATATAAACATGGCCCAGGGTTGAGGCAAGGAATTCGTCATTGTCCGAAAGAACGTTTCTGGAGACTGTTTTTATGGCTGAAATCCGGTATGTTTTTCTGAATGGATTAATGGAAGACAGATACACTGTAGTCCCTGTGACGAATTGATCTGCTTCCCCTTTAATAGTGGCAGCAGTTTCACCGATATTTTTGGCTGTTTCAACCACGATAGCCGTTCCCGCTTCAACAACAATACCAATGGTATCAAGAAATTCTTTTATCGGAACAGATAAGGCATTGGCATATTCTTCAAGAACCGAGTTGATACCCCGGACATAATCTGTAATGAAATTATCTTTTTTATAGATCTCCAGAAGGATAGGGCTGCCGGCATTCGGAAGTACAATACCTCGGTTTGCCTGGTATTCAAGCTCAGACAGGATATCCAGTTTGAGATTAAGGCCCAGTTTTAATCCAAGACTGAGAGAAATATCAAAGGGAATGGACACAAGGTTTGTTTCTTTTTTAATGTTTTCGCAGCGGACAACCCTTGTATCAATATTCCTCATAGCATTCTGGATCTGCGTATAAACCTTGGGATTGAAATGAACGCTGCCGTTATTGAGGATGTTTCTAATGGTATCAGATTTTCTCGAAATTTCATCCAACACGTTCTCGGTGTCTGCAATATATTCCAGGTAATCTTCTTGAACGGGTGTGTTGAGCCCAAAGAGCGCAGCATTTCCGCCTTCCCGATCCGTAAGACAGCGATATTTAAAACTCTTATTTTGATCTGGTAATACAGTAAATTCAATCCGTTGTTCACCCTCCAGTAATTTAATATCAGGGTTAAACGCTGCAATATCAAATTCAAAGGAAGGGAACAGTATCCCTTCTGTAGCCTGGTCGTGCGTTTGATTAAATCCTGCGTGAAAGGTTAAAAGGTCAATATTATAAATTATTTTCTGAGTCGAGGCAAATCTGCCATCAAAACCTTGCTGCACATCTTTTTCAAACACATAATCGCCATCAATTAACGACGTCTTTACTTCCACTGAGCCTCCCGATGATTCATTCCTGCTTTTCGGCTCCAGGGGATTTGCAATGGTTGCGGTTAAGCCCACGGAACCACCCCCACCCATTGAAAATGTATGACCGATACCAGATTCGTACTGATCCACATCTGAGACCTGCTGGATCAACATGTATAATAACCTATCCAGCATGATATGATGATTGGGATTGGCTGCAACCATATTTTCGAAAAATGCAACAGCCGATACAAAAAGTTGTTGATTGTATGTTTCATTGTCCTGATTATAAAAATCCGGAAAATCATAGTACACAGCCTTGGCTTCTGATATTTCTCCGTTAAACTCGGGTCCTATGTTAACCTGGGGGCTGGTTTTATCCTTCCAGGCATCCCCGAATAATCCGGCAGAGGCGTTAAGGCCAAGTTCTTCACCTATTCTGTTTTCAACGGTGAGGTCGGTTTGGCTACCCGTCGTATCAAGGGAAATGACCGTTGATATATTCACCCCACCATATATGGATGCCTCGGCTGTTTTCAATTCCACCGGACCCAATTCGAATCCCGGCCCACCGAAACCCTTTTCAAGTCCGATTCCAAACAGGACTTTATGGCGTTCTGAAAATTTTCTGGTTTCCACTATCACGCTGAATTCAGATAAATTTTGAACTGGAAAATCAAGGTCTTCTCCAATATTATCCGTGACAATTAATTCAAATTTAGTGTCGCTGGTCACACCGGTGGTGATTATCCTGATAAACCCGTTCTGATCCGTTACAGAATCATAAACCCTTTCTGATCCTCTGAATCTATAATAAAGTCTTTTCCGGGAAACCGGTGTATTATCCGTTTTTAAAATCCGGTACCATCGCACGGCCCTGCCACCAGTCATGACGGTTGATGGGATGCTCTCGTTTTCAGGATACCAGGGGAAAAATGAACACTCTTCTGTCAAATCCTCAAAAACTTCAGCCCGACCACCGCGAACGGCGCGAACCTGGCCCAATTGAAATTTCCCCATCGTTTTGACGATTCCAAAAAATGGATCCACACTCCAGGCTCCGTTAGTACCAAGTGGCACGGTGGTTGATGTCCATTCCTCAAAATCCCAGACAGGATAAAAAACACGATCTACCACAGGGGTTGTTGAATAATCAGCCACCAGGGACTGCAGCTCATTTCTATTGGGCATCCGCCAGTCATCATACCCGGCAAAAGAAAGATTTTCACAATAATCAATCGCCGTGTCCCAATTGATAAAGCCCGCATGACTTTTTTGTTTTTGCCACATCAGGCCGGTGCTGGTGTCGGTTGCCGTACCGTCCTCATTGTCAATAAATGTGGGCCCATTTGTTTTTGGGCCCCGCACGGCACGCACATAAATACTGTGGCCCTTATTGTTGGTGGCAGAATAACCGGTAGTCTCGCCTAAGCGAAAATGCACATTCCAGGCTCGGTCTGACACACTATGCGGGGACGAGGTGGTATCAGACCAGTAAAGGGCCGATTGCGTGTTTGGAAAAAATGCGGTGTTAATCACCGGATCAAATTTATCATTATTCACAATACCGGAAAGTTCACCGATCATTGGCATCCGCCAGTCATTGAACCCTCCAAAATTTATAGCGTTCAGGATATTGATATAATCAGCGGTGTCTGTATTGTCCCCACAGGTTCCGGACCCGTCACTTCTGTCACACCAGGTGTATGTATTGTCAGCATCATTGGGATTATTGTAGTTGGTCACATTATCTTTATCCTGCTTTACCTCCCAGATCAGCCCAGTCACATTATCTCGAGTCATGACCCAGCCATCAAATACCGTGGTGGTATCCTGCAGTTCAATTCCGCCGTGCCCAAGCTTGGTATAAGACTGGGGCAGGTTATTATAATCTGAATCTTCACCAAACTGGTCAGTATAGGAAATCATCTGCCCTGTATCAGGCCATCTTTCAAACGCGTGAAGAACAAACGGAAGCATAAAAAGAAAATTGAAGACTAAAACGAATCGGACTATGTTTTTCATACAAATGATCCTTTAATTAGTACTCAATTGATTTGGTTTTTAATCATAATTTTCTCTTTCAGTAGAATTCAAAATAGCGTTTATCACGTAATTCATCCCTTGTTGTGCAAGTATGATGAATCGTGGTGCTGACCGGCACAACAACCGCGAACAATTTTGAAGAACAATTAAATTATTGATTGTCTGTATATTTTTCAATATATTTAGCAAAAAACATACCATATAAACTTGAGGGATATGCGGTTAGATTAATATAAAATATAGAATTCAAGAATTTGTATCAATAAATTTTATAACTGTAAAGGCATTTCAATCTATCAACTTTTGTGGAGATATAATTTAATTAGGAAGGAGCTACCGGAATGTTCTTTATTGGAGACTAAGATAAATTTGTTGTTTCATCGATGAAACGCTTTTTCTGACATGCCAAATCGTCTTTGCCCGGCTGTTAACAGCACTGACTTGTTAGATTTTCATTGGAGTTGATGCCACTTGCAAGTAAAAGCCTTCTCTGTTCTCTTCCAGACTGTAATTAACAATAAATCGGTTGTCGGTTGAGAAATAGTTCTGCTTTCGTTCATACATCATATCAAATATGCTATGGAATTCTGAGCTAAGTATTTGATCACCCTTTGCCATATCATCTAAGGCTGGACTTATTGTTTCCAAACCTTTTTGCTTTGCTAATAAAGATGCATTCCATAAAGTGATCAACATCCTAATTGCTTTCTCTTCATCAACAGTCCCGTCAGCTGCATCTATCAGTGGTTCTGCGAATTCAAGAACAACTTCGGACAGTTTTCTTGCTGAAGCAGAGAAGTAATCTTTATTCTTGGGTTTCAGTAACCATTTTTGTTGACTGTATCGCTTACTGGCTTCTTTACACTCTGATTTTTTACAGAACTTTTGTCTTTTTAAATTGCAGGGATCCGGCTTGAATAAATCATTACAATTTTTGCACCTGCATCTTCGTATTTTTCTTTTCATAGACCTGGTACCTCCTCCGGTCTATTATCGGCTTAAACGAAAAGGAGGGCGGGGTATTATTTTTCAAATAAGGGGCGGGGTCTGCGGGATCAGGCGGGGTAAACTCGCAACAAAAAAAACTCGTTGCATAATTGGAGATATTCAGAAACAGTGTTCAAAGCCTTTATCTCAAAAAAGCAAACCCCAAGAAAACACCTTGGGGTTATGACAAATCCTTTTTACCAACCGGATGCATTGTTCATAAGATTGTGCAACATTTCAGCGGTTGGATGCAGATATCTGGAGCTTATTGTTTTTTGCGTGTCGCCCAATAAACGGGCAACATGGTCAAGATCCATCCTAAAATTATAGCGCAAATTAGTTGCCACATAATGACGAATAATGTATGAGGCCCCCGCCCATCACCTTTTGTTTTAAGGCCAAGATCTTTAAGCATGCTGTCAATAATTTTGTAAATCATGTTTTTTCCCGGGAAGACCTTTTTAAATGAATCTTTCTCAGGATTAGGAAAAGATGTTTCCAGATGCTTGCCTAAATAAATGGCTGTTTCAGGAGTGAAAAAAACTGGTCTTGGTGTAGTTTTTGACCAAGATAAAAGAATGGCTTTTTCTTTGAGTTTTATATCACAAACACAGATATTGGCAATTTCATTGATTCTTGCCCCGGTTTCACACATTAATCGAACAAGCAGATGATTCCGGATATGATTGATCTTAAACATAAAAGTTTTGTAATGGTTAAATACGACTGAGTCGTATGAGCTGACACTTTTTTGTGCTGAAGGAACTCACCAAAACTGTCCATATAATTTAATAGAAATTCAGGAAATAAGAAGAATATTAAAAAGGGAAAGGCAGACCCATTTTTCTATGGGGATTTATACCCTTTTGTGTAATTTTACCCAGTATTTATATCAACCTTCCTATTCTGTATCATTCTTCGGGTTCATCAGGAAGTCGTTTTAAATTCTTCAAATATCTATCCAGATTAAATTCCTTCTGATGTTTCATAATATCAAAAACCTCAACACAGATAGCTTGAGCAATAAGTAACTTTGAATCGTCTTCCGAGATTCCTTCAGCAATCAACCGATCTAATGTTTCCTTTGTTTCTGGAGGATCATTATCAGCCAGTTGATTCTCTAACGTTTCCAAAAATGCTGCTTTCAGATGTGGGTTATAATCTTCCATATTCCCCCTATTTTGTATCCTGGGTAATTACCGATAATTTTAAGAATAGATAGCTAATGATTATAAGATTTCATCCAAGGTGTCAAATTATGTTCAGAATGGATGATTATATATTAAAAAACACTGTGGGGTAATGCTCCAAATGAAACTTATCAGAAAATAAAGTTTAATGCTGTGCTGACCGGCACCAGTATTGCTGTGCAGACCTACTGTGATTTTTCGAACTTCAACCCGCATCTGCATGACATCGTTTCGGATGGTTGTTCCCTTGATGATGGCAATTTCAGTCTTTTATCATGGTAAGCCCCCGCTACCTCTACTACCTCAGGTTTGAGGATTTCTGCTGGACATATATGGTGTCCCGGGCATCAATTTTTTCGGTATTGTCCACATCAGCATCTGAATAGACGGTTTGGCTTTTGCCTGAAAGAAGATGAAGGGACAAAATGGCGTCATCCATATCCACATCCCCGTCTCCATCCATGTCTCCTGGTTCGATCCGTTGCCCCCCGTAAAGGGGAATCTCGGTTATCATAGGCAGATCCGGGACTGGATTTGAAACGCTCAGGAATGCCGACTGGATACCCAGGGCCACCGGTGTAAAGCTGACATCCATGGTGCAGGTTTCTGCGTTGAGAAGCGTTTTGCCGGAACAGGCATCATTGAGTAGGTCGAACTCCTCTTTGTTGGCTCCGCTTATGGTCACTGTGCCAAGGGTGATCTGTGTGTTGACCGGGTTGGTAAAGACAAACTGCTGCACAACCGAGGTTGTGCCAAGGGGTATGTCCTCAAAATCATGAACAGTGGGGGATACGCCCAGCGGCTGGAAAAGGGTTGAGGCCTCATTGTTTGTTTCATCAGATTCTATGATCAGATTGTTGGGATCCACCTGAATGCTGATATCGTTCTGCCAACCTGCAAACGTGGTTCCGATGAGGAGGGTGTGGGTTATTTCCGCCTGCCGCAGGGGTAATAATCCAGGTATGGTGATGGTACCAAGCTCCTGGCCTCCGGCTTGAAAGGCGATGGGGATGTTGTTTACGGGTATGGCGGCATTGTTGCGGATAACGGCAATCAGGTCTAAAGAGCCGTCAGACTGATTGTCGATTTTTATTTGGACGGCTTCAATATCGGGTTTGATCACGGCAAAAGATGCCTGGTTGTTGGTGGAATCGGTCTCCACAAGGGTAGATGCCGGCGCTGCCACTGCAAAAACCATGGTACTGTCAAAGGGATCGGGAAGGGTCCATTCCTGCCGGGCCGTTCCAATGGTGCCGGCTTTCAGTGTGGCGGGAAGAACATCGGCCTGACCGATCAAGGTGCCGCCCTGGGACGGATCCCCATGATAAAAGGTCACTGTATTGTTGTTCAGGGGCAGATCTCCCTTGTTTTCGATGCGGGCTTCAAGGGTGACAAGGGCTCCGGGAGCGGGAACACCGTCCTGAACAGACAGGTTCTCGCTTGAAACTGCAAGGTCTGTGGCAAGGGTATAGGTTAAATGATACAGATCTGAGGGGATAAAGCCGGCTGTGGCACCAGCCGTATTCTCTTTGGTAAAGACCAGGTGAAAGGTGCCATCTCCGGCAAACTGGCCATTGACAAACCGCTCCATTTCAGAATCACGGCTGATACGAAGGTCCTGGCTCCACACATCCTGGCCTGGGTCGTAAACCGCATAAAAGGTGTCTGTTCCCTGTTCATCCAGGCCCTGCCAGAAGACCAGCAGACGGTTGTCCTTGTCCCGGGCAAGTTTCATGTCCGTAAACGCTGCAGCCGTGGCATCGGCCCGGATAAGGTCATGGGTGCCTGTGGCAAGGTCGGTCAACCGCACCAGGGAGCCTGCTTTAACCCAGACCAGCTCGATCCTGCCATCGGTCCGGTATATGGCCTGGGGGCTGACATCTGCCTCCTGGTCATTGGTCAGACGCAGGGGATCTGTCCAGGAGCTGCCGTCATAGGTCAGATAGAAGATCTCTTCGTCCTCAGCCGTTGCCATGTTGCCATCCATCTCCTTCATATAGGCTAAAAACGCCTTTGTGCCATCATAATAGGCCAGAGAAAACTTGAAACTGTCTTCAAACTGTGCTGGAATGGATTTGACAGCGCCAAAGCCGCCCTGGTTCCATAATGCATACTGGATCGAGGTGGGATTTGTCACATCACCGATGATATCATTGCCCTGGTTGCTCTGCCACATCAGCATGAGGCTGCCGTCTGATCCGGTCGTGAGCACCGGACTGTGGTCGAGCCAGGCATTGTCCGTAAGCTGTGCCGGTGCACTCCAGGTTTTGGCAGAAGGATCATAAACCGCATAAACGATTTCCATGGCCTTTGCCATGTCATCGATCTGGGTGCCGGTAAAACCGATTTCCTTGATCCGTTCCCAGACACAGACGAGGTTGCCCTGGCCGTCAAAGGCAATTGCCGGGGCAAATTCAGCCCGGGTGTCGTTGATGATGGGCGCAGGGATACTGAACCCTGAGCCGCTGTTGTAGGAAAAATAGATCTCAGTGGCCTGGAGAGTGGGGTCGGCCGGATCAAAATATACAAAGGCAATGGCCGTATGACCCCCATGGGTTGCCACCACGGGCTCGGAGTAGGGATAGATATTGGTGATCAGTTTGGCAGGATCACCGATCTGACCGGCCGTTGTCCGAACTTCCAGGGAGCTTCTGGACCCGCTGGCGCTTGCTGTAAAACTGCTGTAGGGCGGATGATTTAGAAAATTCCGGGAGATTGGCTGGAAATCGGCCAGGGACAGAACAGCCCTGTCTGTAACGCTTGCCGGGGTGGTGTCACTGGGGTAAACAAATGAATGGTCTGCTGTTAATTCCTTTGAAAACAGCCATATGGCCAGGGCCATTTTAGCGGACAGTTCTGCTTCGATTTTTTTCATATACCCCGGGTTTGCCGGGAACTGCCAATAGGCCTTGTTGGTCCCGCCGCCGGAAAGCTCAGCCTTTATTTTACTGGCCCCCATGGACAATCCCAGTTCAATACCGTTGCTGATAATGCCTTCCGACTGCTTAAATCCGATTTTCCCGGTGGTGTTGACCAGTTCAAGATCAATATCATACCCTGATTTGATCTTTCCTTCGATCTTGGCCAGGCTGTTAAACCATGCAATGACCTTACCCACGCCAAACCCCAGGTTGACGGCATTTTCCAGGGCCGGTATCAGGGTAACGGGTCCCACCTCTTTTTTCACGGTGCCTTCCAGGCCCAAGATCAGGCTTGAGCCCTTCCACTCCAGCCCTTTTCCCTGCTCATACTGCAGTTTGCCCTTGCCGCCAAGCTTTCCCTGCAACTCCTGCCCGGCAGCCTCAAATCCCGTTGTCCCACCGCTGATAACGCTGCCGGACCCGTCTGTTTTGGCTTCAATCTCTAAAAATGCCTGGGTGGGCGGTATCCCGAAATTTTTGCCCCCCACAAGGGGAAACAGGCTCCACAGATTCCAGAACGAGCCTAAGGTTTCCGGATTGATCTGAATCGCCACAGGCTTTTCCGGCCACTGCTTTTTCAAATTATAGGTGATCAAATTGTCTTCGATTTTTAGATCGCCGAATTTACCGAATGCGGCTGACCATGCCGGCAGAGGAATCACAATGGGATGAAGCCGTTCCGTTTTCGACCGGATGCCGGTCTTGGAAACGGCTATGATCTGTAGGTTGTTTGTCAGGTATCGAAGCCCTGCATTAAAGTCCAGTCCCATGTTGAAACTTTTGGTGATCTCGCTGCCGGCTGCTGCAACCTCAGACACCTTGCCGTTCACAGCAAACTTGACAACACCCGGGGTCTCACCGTTCCAGTTCACCAGGACCTTGTATTCATTGGTCAGGGGCACCCCTTCCAGGAAAAAATTGCCGTACTTTGACTCCACGGCCGTGATGGCCGGACGGGCGCCAGCCTTTATCAAGGATGCATTCAGCCGTTTATACTGGATGTTTTTCAGGTTCACTGTTCCGGACCGGCTGTAATATCCAGTTTTGCCCACGGTGATCTTGTATGCAGCATCACCAGGAAGTGTAAACTTGTAAAATCCCTTACTGTCCGAAGTGGTGGATCCCCCTCCCTCGGCTGAAATAACCGCACCGGATATGGGATCATTGGTCTGACGGTCGGTCACTCTTCCCCTCACCTCTTTTTGAACCTGGGCATTTTGGGAATCAATTTCAGGGTAGGGATTGGGTTCAGGGATTTCCAGGGATTCGCAATTGCCATAGACGGTTTTAACATATCGAATCCGTTCCTGATCAAAGGGTCCCAGAGAATCCGGATCAATATAATTGGTGCCCAGATTCAATTTCTCCCAGTCACCGCATCTTTGGTTATTGGTATATCGGCCCTCCTCAAGCCTGAGGCCCGAATATGCGCCGTACATCCAGTCCGTGTAGGATATGTATGGTCCGTGCATGGCCCCGTAACGCCACTGGACAATTTCCAGCAGAAGCCCTTCAACCGGGGTCCAACCCAGATCATAGGGGTCTGTTCCATCGGTCCAAATTTTTTGCGTGCCGTGAATCAGGCCATTCTGATAGGGCGTTTCCCTTATCAGCGTACCGCTTTGAGTCCACTGCCGTTTATAATTGTTTTTAATTCCTTTCCAATACTCGGTCTGGGTTTCCAAAATCCCGTTTGAATGATATGTTCGGCTGATGCCATCTTCTACCCCATACACCCAGTTATCTTCGCTTTGTTTTATGCCGTCCGGATAATAGCGAAGCCGTTTTCCATGCAGCATGTAACTGCCACCAGGGGATGATCCATTATAGTAGGCAATAACCGTTACATGATCATATGCGGGATAATCCCCCCACTCGGTTACTTTAATCGTGTAGGTCCCCTCTTCCTTTACTGCCTCCTCAAGCTTCCGCAGTTTATGATCTGTGCTGGAATATGACCAGTCTGTCCAGGAGACAAGCTCACCATGGGAATAGATTTCTTCAGACTTTTTATACCAGGTTTGGGAACTTGAAATCAGGTAGTATGTGATATCAGAGCCATGTTTAACCTCTACGTTCTGGTCATCCAGATAGTACTCATATGTCTGTTTGACATCATACCAGGGTGGATAAGGCTCCACCGTCTTTGTCAATACATCCTGGGCAGCAGCAAAACCCGTTGCCATAAAAATCCAAATGAACACGCAAATAATCTGGACAGAATATCGAGACCGCATACAATCACCCTTTAGTTTTTTTATTCCCCAAAGTAAAAGGAAGTTACCCCATGCTTTAAAAAATTCTATTCTGTAGCCCCATATCAATATCTCTGAAGCCTGTAAAGGCATTTCAAACAATTCAACTTTGGTAAAAATATAATTTAATTAGGAAGAATATGCCAAAAGGTTCTTTATTGGAGTTATAGAGCTGAATATAAAAACAGGTTTTTATTAAACAAAAAAAATACACGGTCCCATTCTGATGTGGGGCGGACTATTATTAATAGTCCGGGGGGTTTTTTGAATCTTGTAAAGCCATGACTGTAGCCAGAAGTAAACTCTTTGGCCTTACCTCTATGGTATAGAGGGTGTTCAAAAATCTTGTCAAGATTTGAACTGGTGTTGATGCTCTATCTTATGGCAGTTATGGTAACGCTATCATAGAGTCCAGGCACTTTGTGCTGATCTGGGTTCTCTCGTATAATTTAATGACAGTTATTGTATATCATTAAATACTTATTAGCCCTCTATTGACATTTTGTTTTGCATGACTAACTTTTTGTTAAATGAAATACAAAGTTAATCCAAATACGAAGAGGTGCCAAAATGACAAATCCTATAATTGAAAATTATATAGAAAGTGACAATGAGAGAACTCAGGAACATGTAGACACCCGGCAGAATAATTTTGAATGTGAGAATCCTGATGAACGTCTGGGATGTGATCTCGGAATCGATGTCGCAGGATGAGTTACAGTTCTAAATTAGAAGGCAGAGTCTTGGAGAGAAAGAGTTTTAGAAAAAAATTGATATAAAAAATATAGAGGTGACAAAATGACTGAAAATAGAATTGAGAGTTACGTTGAAAGTGACGAAGAAAGTAATGAAGGACATGTGGACACCCGAAACAGCAACTTTGAATGTGAGAATCCCGACACACACTTGGGGTGTGATCCTGGAATTGATGTGGCTGGATAACATACAGTTCGGATGAAAATTTAAAGCAGAGCCTCTTTGAGGTTCTGCCATTTTTTATAAGTGTTTAAAATAAGGAGACCGTCATGAAAGCAACCGAATGTGTCCCTCAGAAGATATCCAAATTTATGCTGGGTTCATTCCTGCTGGCTGCAGCCTCAGGCCTAATTATTATAGGGATCACCCTGCTACCTGTTTTCGGATTTATACTGGCAGTACCTGTCATAGCACTGGCAATTTATGTTTTCCGGCTTCATTTAAGTGACCAGTGTGAGATTGATTTTCCAGAATAATAACATTTTCGCTAAAAGATAGAATAACGGGGTTTTTGAAAAAATGTTTCAAGAACCCTGTTGTTTATAAGTAAATTGCTTGATGCAGTTTAGGCTCTCCATATTGAAAATAGGACAGGTTTCACATATTGTGGTTGTAGGTTTTGCGAAAAATTCCCGGATTCACAGGGAAAGTCTGGGGAAGTCGTTTCCCCGAAAAAAAGGACCTGACGGACAAGTAGTCCTCGCGGCCAAAATTTCAGGCTGGCAAAATCAAAGCCATTCATGTAAAAGTTGCTGAAACCCCTCATGATGATATTTGTAGGGAAAAGGAAAATAGTCTTGATTAAACAAAGGGACTTGTAATAGCGCATAGGTGGATTGAGTCGGTTCTAATCCTTGGGGCCATCTGGGGAAATGATACTGGATGGTGGTGGTCAGATCGGCGAGAAAGAGATTCTTGACACCGGTTGGGGCAAAAGATTTATCTTTCTGCTTGCAATCAGAGCATCTGTCAGGATAATTTGGCCTTACATTTCCTCTCATTAAACCAGTCCGAAAGAAAGAGGCGGCCATGGAATATAAATTTTGGAGCAAAATGGGGGTCTTTCAGGCAGAGCAAAAAAAAGGCTTCTTAGAACAGATAGAGAACGCTTTAAAAAAAGATGTTAAAGGGGGGAAACTACTTCCTTTTGCAAGACAATATCCAGCTGCGTTGATCCGATTGGACGAAGGGCGTTTGATCGGAGATCCTAAATACAAAGGATCATTATTTGATGCACAATCCGGTTTCATCGTCATGTTTTCTATCCATGAGGACCTAAGTTTGACAATCTCAACAACTATTTCAATAAAACCACAGCCGAACCTCCCTGATTGATTTCTTGATATTGTTATAGTCGAATATGAAAACCAAATTCTGTACAATTCTGAACGCCCTTAAGAGCCCTCAAAATGTTGGCATGATTTTGAGAAGTCATGTGGCTTATGGTGGCTCAGAACTGATATTCACTGGTATAGATCATCCATGGAAGTTTAAAAAAGGGAGCCAGGCCTTTTCCAGAAAATTAGAAAATCAGTGCAACATTCTTCACATACCTGATCAGTATGACGTCTTGGGATGGTGCGGAGAAAACAACTATACGTCTATCGCAATTGAGATTGCGGAAAATACATGTTTTCTGGATGAATTTTCATTCCCAAATTATTCAGCTATCATTGTCGGAAATGAAGAGCACGGTCTTGATGATAAATTCATGGAAAAGTGTGACCATACTGTAACGATAAAACAAATTGGCCGGGTTGGAAGTTTGAACGTTGCTGTTTCAGCTTCGACAGCAATGTATGAGTTCAACCGTAATACCACTCGTATGAATGAAATAGTGGGGACTGAATATCAAACAAGGAAAATATAAAATATGGCAGGAATAGTTGAACTAGATGAGTTGCTAAAATCCATGTCACCAGAAATTCAAAGCGGTGAATATGTATTCTGCTCCGTTGATGGGGACTACGCAGACTATGCCCATCTATATCCCCTGGCCACCTTCATGGAATCAGAAGGATTAACCATAGTAGTGCCGGTCGAAGCCGCAGAAAAAGCCCAACTTGCCTATGAAAGTAGATTTAAGCAAATTACATTGACTGTTCATTCGAACCTGGATGCGGTCGGTTTGACGGCAGCTGTTGCAACAAAACTGGCATCTTACGGCATCAGTGCCAACGTGGTGGCTGCCTATTATCATGATCATATATTTGTGCCGGCAGAAAAAGCGGAGGAAGCTGTTTCGGCGCTACGGGGGTTCAGTGCGGGATAATTTGTAAAAGCCCCGGCCTTTGATTCTCGGTGACAGACTTTGTTTGGACACGGTGGACGATGGTTTTTGCAAAACTTTTCAGCCATGCAACTTCACCCGGGCTCGGGCTTTTACTTTCGATCTTTTATGAATTTCAGGACCAGCAACATCAAAGGGAACAGGTGAAACAGCAAATCAAAAATATCAATGGGTCTGGTGAGGGTACCATTTGTCAGCATAATGATTTTTTCAATCACATGTGACATTGGCCTCATCGGAACTGCCAGCATCATGATGGTAAAAACGATCAGTATCGAGTATGGTATTTTATCCAAGAATTTAAGCATAAAATGACGGTATCATGTATTGTTGTTATTTCAAACCGTAGGAGCATTGATCATGGAAAATTCATTTGGACCTGAATATGCATCTCGCAACGGTTTCAAGAATAAATTACTTTAAGTCCTTGGTCGTCCGAACATGATATACCTATGCTGTTTTTGAGATTTTTTTGCAGGGTTGAATTTTTTAGGCATTGTGCACCTTCAGGCAAAGTAGATATTCAGCCGATATTGCATCAATTTCGATTTTCAAAATCGATCATATTTTTGGGCGATAGCCACAAGGGAAATGAGTAATGCCAGGCTCAGTACTAATGTTATTTATGTTGCGAGTCAACCCCGGGCTTGAAAGCGAGCACTATTGGCAAGAGTCATCGGTCTTCTAAAAAGTATTTTACCTTATGTCCTGACCAACCAATCCACAAAAGGCTACCACTGACATCCCGGCTAAAAAAGCCTATTCCTTTAATTTCAAAGAAACACAGCCTTTTTGTTATGCTTCCAGGCAAAGACACGTTTTTACAACTTGTGATTCTCACGATGGCATTATATAATATCCTATTTACACGTCTGGTCATGGAATAGTGATAAAAAGCAACATAAAAAAACCTGACCCCGTCCATTAAAGCTGAAGATCGAAAGTTGAGGAGTGGTGATACCCCCATGAAAATACGCAAACTCACAACTGAAAACTATCCAAAAGTTTCCGCATTGCTGCAGCAGGCATTCCCCGACAGCCGTTATGAAGTCCAATTGGTTGAAAGTTTCCACAAGAACGGCACACCCGTGCATGAATGGGTGTGTCTCCATACCAACAGGGTCATCGCCTATATTGCTTTTTCAAATGCCTATGACGGCCCAGACGTCTGCGGTCTGCATTTGGCACCGCTGGCCGTTACACCGGCATTCCAGAACCAGGGGATCGGCTCGGAGTTACTCCGCTTTGCCCTGAGGCAGACGGCCATCAAAGAAAACACCCTTTTCGTTTTAGGGAATCCCGAATTTTATCAAAAATTTGGGTTTGTTCCTTGTGCCGGACCCATTTGCCCCTTTGATAAAAACAATGCCCATTTTCTGAGTCTGGGCAATACCCCATCCCGCAAGTTTACGGTGGGGTATGAACCCGAATTCAGCAAGGGGAAAAAGTAATTCCCTTCGGCAGAAAACAGTTAAAGAAAGCCGAGGCCTTATACCTCACCACCCAAAAAAGCATATGGAACCAATGACGATTCTTCAATGAGCAATGCCTTGAGCAATCATATTTCGGTCACGACGATATATCATCCATCGCTGAAAACGCTTCCAGTAAAAAAAAATTTGACAGAAATATAAACTATCGGTACATTGGGGTACCGTATGCACATATTGAAATATAAACGTCACTTTGTTTAAAATTTAAATGGTCACTTATTACAAAGGAGGTGTTGCATTAGAAATCGATAGCATCAAGCCCTATGGATAAGAAGCATGTTCGATTCATAACAATCAGCTATATACAACAAAAGGAAAATACATGATGAAAAGAAAATTCACCAGAAAACTGATCTCACTAGTCTCATTTTTTATTTGTTTTAGCCTTGCCGGTCAAGCATATGCTGAAAAATATGTCATAAAAGCGATCAGTGCCTGGCCGTCAAATGCCGCTGAAGTGGCATCAGATTATCTTCCATTTATAGAAGCGGCAAATAAATATCTATCAGAAAAATATCCGGGCGAGTTAAAAATACAATATTTAGGCGGCCCCGAAGTCATTCCCTCAAGAGACCAGCCTGAGGCAATCAGATTGGGAACCGCTGATATGATGTTCGGTACTGCGGCTTATTATGCTGGCATTGCACCTGCAGCCAATGCCGGAAAACTGTCTCACTTGAACTCCGTTGAAGAAAAAAACATAGGTGCGGACGCTATCTTCGATAAAATTCACCGGGACAAGCTCAATGCTGCCTATCTGGGCAGACTGGGCAGCGAAGTTCAGTTCCAGTTATACACGGTTAAACGTGTTGAAAACATGGAAGATTTAAAAGGGCTTAGAATCCGGACTTCTGCGATGTATATCGATTTTATCAAAGCACTGGGAGGGGTTCCCATTCAAATCAAACCGGGCGATGTCTACCAGGCCCTGGAAAGAAAAGTGGTAGATGGATTCATGTGGCCCCTTTACAGTATCAGACCCTGGGGCTGGCAAGAAGTCGCCAAATATGTTGTCGGACCTTCTTTTTACAAAGTCTGTCATCCGATACTGGTCAATACCAAAAAATGGGCCGGCCTTCCGGAGCACTTACAATCGGCTGTAATGGAAGTATTGACGAAACAAGCGGCCATTGTTGATGCTCAATCCGTTGAAAACATGAAAAATGAACCCGGAATTCTTGAAAAGGCCGGCCTGGAAGTGATCAGGTTTTCCCCTGAAGATGAGAAAAAATATCTAGAAATGGCCTATAGTGAAGGATGGAAAGGTCAGTTGAACATGGAATCCGAGTTTACCGCTCAATTACAAAAGCTGTTGACAAAATAAGGAACTCCCCTGATGCCGGCTGTTTTCCAGGCGGCATCAGTACACCCTTTTTATTTTTTTACAGACTCGACTTTCGGTCTTCAGCGTTAATGGACAGGGTCCGTCTTTTTTTATGACGCTTTTTATCCCTATTTCATGACCAGACGGGTAAACAATCCCATAAAAAAAGCCTGACCCCAAGCATAAATGGCCAACCCCGAAAGTTGCGTTACATGGCCATGATCGAGGATTAAAATGAAAACGGAAAAACATTCGGCAGGCAAAAATCCATTTGACAAATTATTGGATGGTATGGCGTTTCTGGCAGGCATAATGATGCTGTTTATCACCCTAATGGTAACATATGCGGCAGTGTTAAGGTATATGCAGGTTAGACCACCTCTCTGGGTACTTCAATACACAGAATATGGGCTGTTGTGGATTACTTTTCTGGGTGCTGCCTGGCTTCAACGAATGGATGGCCATATCCGGATAGACACGGTGATCACAAACCTCCCTCAAACGATTCGATCGAAACTGGAAATTATAAACACCATCATGGGGTGCCTGGTTACGTTGACTATCTTTTATTTTTCGTTCCGTCATACGATTGACCTGTTTCAGCGCAATATCATGGAAATCAGCGCCACCAATGTTTCAAAATACTTGATTTTCTGTATCATTCCATTCGGCAGTCTGGTTCTATTCCTTCAGTTCATACGGGATACCTGGCATAAAATCAGCCAGGAAATGACAAAATAAAAACACGATTTAAAATTTAATGGATTATTTAATAAAGAGATAAAATTATATGGAAACCTGGAGTGTTCTTTTACTATTGATTGGCGGACTTTTGATCTTTCTATCCATGGGATTTCCAATCGCTTTTTCATTTTTCCTGATCAATATTATCGGCGCATATGTTGTCATGGGAGGAATAAATGGGGTGAACCTTGCTGTCCAGCAGATTTATTCTTCTCTGGTAAGCTTTTCAATCGCGCCTGTCCCGCTGTTTTTGTTTATGGGGGAATTGTTATTGCATTCCGGTTTGGCCAAGAACACGCTAAACGTAATAGACAAGTGGATCGGCAGACTCCCCGGCCGACTGAGCCTATCCGTGATCACAGGCGGAACATTGTTCTCAACCCTGAGCGGGTCAACCATTGCCAACACGGCCATGCTGGGGGAAATCATGGTGCCGGAGATGAAATTACGGGGATATAAAGACCCCATGATATTGGGTCCTATCACTGGCGTTGGTGGTCTGGCCATGCTCATACCCCCCAGCTCCCTGGCCATCGTATATGCCAGTCTGGCGCAAATTTCCGTTGGAAAAGTATTGATGGCCGGTGCTTTACCGGGACTGGTGCTGGCGATACTCTATTGCACATACGTAATCGGTCGATGTCGGATATGGCCTGAGATTGCACCTGTTTATGATATAGGGCATATTCCCCTGTCTGAAAAGATAGGGGATTTTATAAAATATCTGCTGCCCCTATGCTTGATATTCGTCCTGGTTCTCGGTGTTATTTTTTTAGGCGTGGCTACCCCCACAGAAGCGTCTGCCACAGGTGTGGTCGGAACCATCCTGTTAACCATGTTCTATGGCAAATTTAACCTGTCACTATTAAAAAAATCCTTGGCCGGTACCCTGCATGTGACCGTGATGGTTTTTATGATTATCGCTGCATCTAAGACATATAGTGCCATCCTGGCGTATTCCGGCATCACCACCCATCTGGTCGGCATTGTCTCAAATATCGAAATGAATCGATATATTGTGCTGATCATTATGATGTTGATCGTCTTATTATTAGGTACCTTTATGGAACAGGTCTCCATGATGATGATCACTATTCCGATCTATATGCCCGTCATTGCCGTGCTTGGATTTGATCCCATATGGTTCGCTATTCTGATGCTGTTAAACCTTGAAATGGCCATGTCCACGCCTCCTTTCGGTATTCTTTTGTTTGTCATGAAAGGCGTGGCGCCCGAGGGTACAAAGATGAACTCGATTATCGCTGCAGCACTCCCCTTTCTCATCTGTGATTTAATCCTGATGATTATATTGATTGTTTTCCCAAAAATTGTGACGCTGGTGCCGTCTCTTATGTAGCCTGAAGTCTGTTTTCAATTTCACCCGTATCTTGAAAACGTCCGATATGAATGCACCCGGTCAACGTCATATTGGACTCAATTATTTTTTTTAACCTATCGTGACAAAAAATATTTTTTTAAATGGATGGTCAATTCCCTGATAATCTGGAAGGAGAATACATGTCTGCAAAGGAAATAAGATTACATGGCCGTGGCGGCCAGGGCGCTGTGATGGCGGCAAAGATGCTCGCGTCGGCTTTCGCCATTGAGGGGAAGGCGGTGGCAACCTTTCCAATGTATGGATTTGAGCGACGCGGTATGCCGGTCATTGCATTTACCCGTTTCGACACTGAACAGATTCTGGAAAAGACCCAGATCTACACGCCGGATTTGCTCATGGTCATCGACCCCACCCTGCTCAGTCTGCCAACCCTGTTTGATGGGTTAAAGCCGGGGGGGGTATTGATTCTCAACCGTGACAAACCCCTGGCGGACCATCCCAGTGAAAACTTAGAGAAAGTAGGTGTGGTCAATGCCACCCATATTGCCTTGTGTGAAATTGGCAGGGACATCCCCAACACCTGCCTGCTCGGCGCACTGGTCAAAACCACGGGCTGGCTGAATCTGACGTCGCTCTTGACCGCACTGGGAGAATATTTAGACGGTTCAATGCTTGAAAAAAACATTCGGAATGCCACCCGAGGATACAATGAGACGGAGGTACAAACATGGGATTTATAAAAGAAAATGAAAAATGTCTTTGTGAAACCGAAGCCTGCTGGTCATATTCAGACAAGCTGCTGCTATGCCTGGATACAAGCAGCTGGCGGACGCAGCGGCCGGTTGTCGACTATGAAACGTGCAATTGTTGCGGCCTTTGCTTTGTCTTTTGTCCGCCGCAATGCATCACTGAAGATGGTGAGAAATTCACACCCAACCTCGACTTTTGCAAAGGATGCGGTGTGTGTGCCAAAGAATGCCCCAAAGGGGCCATCAAAATGATCTCTGAAGGAGAATATGCAGATGAATGCCCTAGCAGATAAACACGTAAAAGTGATAACCGGAAATGCTGCAGCAGCTCACGGAGCAAGGTTATGCCGACCGGATGTGGTGGCTGCGTACCCGATTACCCCCCAGTCTGAAGTGGTCGAACAGCTGGCAAAGTGGCACGCAGACGGGAGTATTGATTGTGAATATGTAACCGTTGAAGGTGAAAATTCAGCTCAAAATGTCGTTTGCGGTGCTTCCATGGCCGGCAGCCGTGCCTACACGGCAACATCCTCTTATGGACTGGTCTACATGTACGATGCCATGCTCAACACCGCCGGTTACCGTGCACCCGTGGTAATGGTAAATGTCAACCGGGAACCACCGGGGATTCATGCGGTCTGCTCCGGTCAGCAGGACATGATTTGTGTTCGCGATTCAGGATGGGTGCAACTGATTGCCGAAAATTGTCAGGAGATTCTGGACCTCTCGATTCAGGCCTTCCGACTGGCCGAGGACCATGGCATTCAATTGCCCGTGATCCTCAATTATGACGGTTACTACCTCTCTTACCTTGCTGAAGCCGTAAACATTCCCTCGGTTGCTGAGGTGGACGACTATCTGTCCATACTTAAAACCCAGCCGAAAAGGCCCACATTGATTCCCGGGCAAGGCATTGGCTGCGGCAGTCACGGTATTGGCCCAGGCTTTGTTGAGGCGCGTAAAAAACACATGGATGCCCTGGACCGGGTTTATCAAATGGTTGATGATATTGACGCGGAATTTGATCAGGCTTTTGGTCGCGGCTATGGTGGACAGCTCGAGGCGTACCGGTGTGAAGATGCAGATATCATTCTGGTGACGTCCGGCAGTGCCGTGGGAACCGCCCGCACCGTTGTAAATGCCAGGAGGGAAGCCGGAATAAAAGTGGGCCTGGTGAAAATCCGGCTGTTTAGACCATGGCCCATCCAGCGGCTGGCCCGGGTACTCAAAGGTAAAAAAGCCATTGGCATTCTGGACCGGAGTCTTTGTTTCGGCTGGGGATGTGGTCCGCTCCACATGGAGACAAAAGCCATCATACCGACCATCGGTGAGTTTATACCCATGTTGGGGTTCATCGATGGACTGGCCAATATGGACATTACCAAAGAGCATATCGACAAGATGATTGATGATATTTATAGTGCATCCAAAGGAAACTCCTATCAGGAAGTCACCTGGTTGCCATAGCATGAGTGAGGGTAGAAAATGGCTGCAAAGATAAAAAAACTGCCGAAAGTGTGTGATTATTTCCAAAACGAGGACCAATTTTCCAGTGGCGTGGCGTATTGTGCCGGGTGTACCCTTGAGCTGCATGCAAGGATGGTCTCTAAAATAATGGGCAAAGAGACCGTCATTGTCGGTACACCATCTTGTTCAGCGCCGGTTCTCAACGGTCAGAACGCAGCGGCCTGGCATAAGATGGGTCATTACGCCTGTACCATGACCGGTGTGGCATCCAGTGCAACAGGATTGACCCGGGCCTACCAGAAAGCCGGCACCGATGCCACGGTGGTCTGTTTTACCGGAGATGGGTGTGCCCAGGATATTGGTTTTCAGACCCTGAGCGGTGCGGCTGAGCGTAATGAGAAAATGGTCTACATTTGTTATGACAATGAAGGATACATGAACACCGGTATCCAGCGCAGCAGTGCAACACCCTATAGTGTTGCGACCAGCACGACACCGGTTGGAAAAGCCCGAAAAGGGAAAGAAACAGGATCAAAGAACTTACCGCTCATAATGAGTCTGCATGACATTCCCTACGTGGCCACAGCCACGTTGAGTCATTTGGAAGACTATGCCAAAAAACTGACCAAAGCCAAGGAAAAATCCAAAGAAGGATTTGCCTATGTGCATGTTTTCTGTCCTTGCCTGGTGGGATGGAAGATCCCCATGGACAGCTCCATTCAGGTATGCCGAGCTGCGGTACGCACCAATTTTTTTCCCCTTTGGGAATGTGAAGACGGTAAATACAAAATAACAAAAGAAATCAACAAACCAAAGCCCATTGCTGATTTAACCCAATTAATGGGGAAATACAACCATATGGATGAACAGATGCTGGCGAATTTTCAACAAATTGTAGACAGACGGTTTAACGTCTTACAAACATTATGCAGTATATAACCCCTTGTCACCTGGCCGGGCGTCTCTTGTTATGCCCACCAGGGCATGGGGGTGAGTAAAAAATAGACAAGGACGTCCGGATGGATCCAGGGAGGACCTATCTGACAGCTGCGCTGATCACGGATGATTGAAAACTTTATTCATGATATCGAGTTTGACCCACTCAAGATGGTTACGAACAGCCACCGCTGCTGCTTGCTTGTTTTTTGATTTTATACTCTCTAAAATAACCTGGTGCCCTTCAATCGCTCTAATGGCTGTTTCAGCATTGTACAAGGTCTTCATACGATACCGAAGCATATACCCCCGGAGCAGCTGACAGAATTCAAACAGTCGTTTATTTCCGCTTGCACGGTTTAAAATTTCGTGAAACTTTAAATCATCATCGACAAACCTCTCAGGATTTCCATTTGACACGCCTGCTCTTGCCTTGTTTAAATTTTCTTCCAGGGCTTTGAGTTCTTTGGGCGTTATGCGGTCAATCGCCCACTGGGCAGCAAGGGTCTCATTTACGATTCGGATTTCACACAATTCCTCTATTTCATCTTTATCCAAGGTTAATACCCGATACCCCACTCGTGGAATCACTTCGAGAAGGCCTTCTCTCTCGAGCATATGAAGGGCTTCCCGGACCGGCGTGCGGGATGTATTGATTTCCCGGGCAATTCGAGCCTCTACAATTCTTTCTCCAGGTGCAATTTGCCCGCTGAGGACGCTATTCCGGACAGTGGTACACACTTTTTCTCGAATTGAGACGGGTTGGGGAAGATTGATGTTAATTTTCTTTCTTGGCATGGACGTTATCCTAAAACAGGCATCAAATTAATTAAGCGTTTGATTGAATATCCTTTTTATTTCCACTAAGTGCATACGGTACCCCAATGTATCTATCCCGTTTCTTTATGTCAAATCTTTTTTCCGGGTTAAATACGCCTTTGGATGTGTCAAGCGAACCATTGGTCAGGTTACATTATTTCTTCAAGGACAGTTTATTGTGTACTCAACTTTCGGTCTTCAGCGTTACATCCTGATCCGGCCCTCAAATACCAGGGTGGCCGGACCGGTCTTAAAAACATGGCGGGTTTCTTTGTCCCAGTGGATATCCAGATCGCCGCCATCCAAGTGAACAACGGCGGTATCCCGGGCCCTGCCCGTCAGGTGGGCCGCGACAAGAGCGGCACAGGCCCCGGTGCCGCAAGCCAGGGTGGGACCGGCACCCCTTTCCCAGACCTTCATTTTTAATTCCCTGTCATTTACCACTTCAATAAATTCAACATTGGTCTTTTCAGGAAATCGTTCATGGGTTTCAATGGAGGGACCGATCCGTTGGATATCCACTTTTTCAACATCCGCCACAAATATAACGGCATGGGGATTTCCCATGAATAGGGCTGTAATGCAATAGGTCTCGTCCCCCACCACCAGATTTTCTTCAACAGCCTGCTCATTCGGGCTTTCAAAAGGAATATCCCGGCAGGCGAGAAGCGGTTCGCCCATATCCACCCGTACGGACACAACCCGGCCCTGATCATCCACCATCACCTCGGGAATGACGGTTCCCGCAGTTGTATCCACCCTTAGCTTTTTTTGGGAAATGATCTTTTTTTCATACAAAATTTTGGCAAAACACCGCATGCCGTTGCCGCACATCTGGGCCTTGGATCCATCGGAATTATAGATCCTGAATTTAATATCATGGTCCATGGCATCCAGTATCAGGATAATCCCGTCTGCCCCAATGCCGAAATGCCTTGAGCAAAGCCTTTTTGCCAATGCAGGATAGGGTTCATGCCGCCCGATGTCACCATTTCTGTCGTCCAGAACAATAAAATCATTGCCCAGACCTTCCATTTTAACAAAATCAAGTTCCATATGCTTCTGTCTCCTGAATTGCCCTATCCAAGGGTTGAAATAATCGTGTCACCCATTGCTTCCACCTGCCAGTGTCTCACCGGCTCAATGGTTAAAAGATCTTCCAGGGTGGCCGGATTTTTAAATGCGATCAAGCCCATCACCGCGTTATTCAATAAAAACCCCGGTTCAATCCCCATGGATTGGCTGAGCCGCTCTCTCATTTTTTTCAGCCGGTCGATCCGATCCTGAACACGGTTGTCTTTCCGGGGTCTCCGGGTTTTCGGATATGCGGGCAAGGCCTTATGGTCCAGTTTCATGGCCCTGACAACAGCATCCACACATAGGTGTCCATACATGCCAGCCTGTTTTTTACTCAAGGCCCGCATCCCAACTATCTGATCGATGGTCACGGGTTTTTCGCAGGCCATGGTCATCAAAGAAGGGTTGGATATGATTTTAAACAGGGGTTGATCTTTTTTTTCAGCAATGGAAAGCCGCATCAGCAATAGATTTTCAAGGACGGCCAGGCTCCTGTTATCAATTTTGCCCGCACCTTTAAACTTTTTAAACAGGGGCAAGGCATGATTATTTTCATACCGGACCTTTGCCTGTATTTCAAACTCTTCTCTGGCCCAGGAGAGACGTCCTTTTTCTGCAAGCCGCCCTTGGATAATCTTCTGCAGCTCTACCAGATGGGCCACATCCCCCACGGAATATTCAATCATCTCCGGTTTGAGCGGCCGTCTTGCCCAATCGACTTTCTGAAATTTTTTATCGACATCCACGTTAAAATTTCTTTTTAACAGGGCGGCAAGTCCCCGTTCTTTAATCCCCAGGAACCGGCAGGCAATTTCCGTATCAAACAAATTGTTCACCTGTACCTGATAATCCCTGTCAAGACTTCTGACATCAAAATCAGCCCCGTGAAACACCTTGATCACCGCTTTATTTTCAAGCACCCTTAAAAAGGAAGATGCCTCCTTTATCTTAAACGGATCAATTAAAAAAGCTTCCTTTGCCGACGCAATCTGGATCAGACAAATTTTTTCCTTAAAACAATGCATGGAATCCGCTTCCAGATCCACTGCAATTGTTTTTTCCTTTAACAGATCATCACAGACTTTTTTAAGTTCTGTTTCTGATTCAATAAACTTGTAATTCAAAATATTTTCCCTTGATTGTTTACCCTACTTCTTCTAAAATTCATGTTTTACATTTAACAGAAAACAAAACACAATGGAAAACAAGATGATTAACATAACATTTCCAGACAATAGTATAAAGAGCTTTGAAAATATACCCACAGGAATGGATATTGCCAAAAGTATTTCAGAAGGATTTGCCAGAAATTGTGTGGCAATGAAAATCAATGACCTGCTTCTGGATTTAAGTGGACAGATCAAAGAAGATACGGCCATCAGCTTTATTACGGCCAATGACGAAGAAGGGCTCGATATCCTGAGGCACTCTTCCGCCCATGTCATGGCTGAAGCCGTGTTAAACATTTATGCGGATGCCCGACTGACCATTGGGCCGGTTGTGGAAGACGGATTTTATTATGACATCGACATGGCTCCGATATCAACAGATGACCTGGGTACCATTGAAGCTGAAATGAAAAAAATTATCAAGGCCAAAAACACGTTCCAACGGAAAGTGGTGTCAAAAGAAGAGGCCCTGGATATATTTAAAGACAACCCCTTTAAACTCGAAATCATCAATGAACTTGACGAAACCCAGGAAATCTCCCTGTACCAGAATGGCAAATTCATTGACCTTTGCCGCGGTCCCCACATCCCCCACACCGGCATGATCAAGGGATTCAAACTGTTGAAAATCTCCGGTGCCTATTGGAGAGCAGACCAGACAAGGGAGCAGCTCCAGCGGCTTTACGGCATTTCGTTTTTTGACAAAAAAAAACTCAACCAGTACATCCACATGATTGAAGAAGCCCGAAAACGGGATCACAGGAAGCTGGGCACCCGCCTGGACCTCTACTCTTTTCATGACGAAGCCGCGGGCATGCCCTTTTTTCATGCAAAGGGCATGGACATATGGAATGCCCTCCTGGACTACTGGCGGGAGGAACACAAGACTGCCGGGTATGTGGAGACGAAAACCCCTGTCATGCTCAACCGGAAACTCTGGGAACAAAGCGGTCACTGGGAAAATTACCGGGAAAACATGTACACATCGGTCATTGACGATGAAGAATATGCCATCAAGCCCATGAACTGCCCCGGCGGTATGCTGCTGTACAAAACAAAATCATACTCCTACCGGGATCTGCCCTTAAGAGCCGGTGAAGTCGGCCTGGTTCACCGGCATGAACTTTCCGGTGCCCTGTCAGGTCTGTTCCGGGTCCGGGCCTTTCACCAGGATGATGCCCATATTTTCATGACACCGGATCAAATCGACAATGAAGTCCTGGGGGTACTGAAACTGGCCCAGAGAATCTACAGCCGGTTCGGCCTGAAATTTCACCTGGAACTCTCCACCCGGCCCAAGAAATCCATTGGCTCTGATGACCAATGGAAAGAAGCTACAAACGGCCTGAAAGCCGCCCTGGAACTCTACGGTCAGGCCTATGCCATCAATGAAGGCGATGGCGCATTTTACGGCCCCAAAATTGACATCCATATCAAGGATGCCCTGGGAAGAACCTGGCAATGCGGCACGGTTCAATTGGACATGGCCCTGCCGGAAAGGTTTGATTTGACCTACAAAGGCCAGGACAATGAAAAGCACCGGCCCATCATGATCCACCGCGTCATTTACGGTTCTCTGGAAAGATTTTTCGGTATCCTGGTGGAACATTTTGCCGGCAAGTTCCCCTTATGGCTGGCACCGGTTCAGGCGATCCTGCTGCCCATCAACCAGGATTTGACGAACTATGCGGAAACCGTCAAAACCGAACTTGAGACCTTTCAAATCCGTTGCGAGGTGGACAAGCGAAGCGAGACCCTGAAGAAGAAAATCAGGGATGCCCAGCTCAATTACATCCCGTTGATCATCACCATAGGGGACAAAGAAAAGGAAACCCAGACCCTTTCTGTCAGGACCCTTGATGGAAAGGTCAGAATGGGTATCTCTACGTTTGATTTCATCGCACCGGTATCGAATCATATTAAAGAGAGACTCCTGGATGAGGCCATTTTCTAAGCACCTGCGCCTGATCTTTTTTTACAGACTGCCGGTAATCGCCTTGTGTGCCTTGATTTACTGGCAGTCTTCTTCTCCCGGCATGATCTCCGGGTCTCTGTTCCCCCATGCGGACAAAGTGCTTCATTTTGGTGCCTATGCCGTTCTGGCCGTTCTTTTTGCCAGAAGTTTGAAACAGGAGAAACCCTTCTGGTCCCCCTTAACACTCAAACTCATTGTCATTTTTTTTGCCGCATTGTACGGATTATCCGATGAGATCCACCAGGCCTTTGTTCCATCAAGAGAAATGTCTGGCTATGATTTCCTTGCGGATTGCGCCGGAAGCCTGGCCGGCTGCCTCGTTTATCTGCATTTTTTCCCCGTAAAAAGCAATACTGCTTTTTCATCTAAAGAAGGAGAGGGGTTTTCCTCATGACAATTGCACAGATCATCAGTTCCGATGGCTATATTCACTCGATCCGGGGGGAAGAAAACAACACCGATATCGTGAAAGCGCAATTTTATTTTCCCCATGTATCGGACTATATCCAGGGCGCCATCCGGGAAAAGAAACCCTTTATCTTTTCTGCCAGAAGCGGAAATGCCCAGATCGGTATTAAAATGGATCGCATTTCCCCTGATGAAGCGCCTGTTTTAGATGGGGCCAGGGTCTTCCTTGAAGGCCAAATCCAAAATTTAAATCCATTGCTGGACAATGCCTTGGATTTATTTCAAAAAGGGGATGAAATCGGGAGGATCGCCATTTTAGATCCCGAACTCAGGGTCAACGATGTCCGCCATTATTTACACAAAAGACTGTTCGTGGGCAGAAAGGTGGCCAAAGGGTATTATGACGGATTTGAGATCCATGAAGAAACAGACCCTTATTCAGGTAAAACCTGTGACTATATATCGGTTGAGCTGGAGCCCTACCAATACGTATTTGAACCGGAAGCCATGAATCTATCCAGCATCAATTCGGTCATTAAAAAGGGGCGCAGCGCCTTAAGCAAGATCCGGTCAAGAATCCAGATAGACCTGAAAAAAAAACACCTGAAGAAAAAAGCGCTTTTTATTGGTGCGATTAAAATTTCCTTAGGTGATATTATTGGTGTTGTGGATACGATTGTGGAACCTGAAGGCACCAACATCGACCATCTGCCGGCCAGGATACTGGATCCGTTCCGAACCTTTCGCGACCGGCAGGTGGAATTGTATAATTTTGGAGACCAGGACATTTCACTGGCAAAAATCAAGGTGAGAATCCGGTTTTATCGGACGAATAATCCATTAACCGTTCCCTTGGAAAAAACAAAGATAAAGAACGGATACCGCCTTTATGATTTATTAACCACCTCTGAAATCCACACCCTGTTTCAATCCATTGAAAAAGAGTCACTGGGAATGATTTTGAATAAAGGAAATTTTATCCAGATTCCCCGGGCCATCGACTCAACAGGAGAAGCACAGCTCGAAATCATTAAACATTGTATTTTCGAAAGTACGTTCCGCAAGCCCCGACACCCCCGTTCGGCAGACATGGAATGCGGGTATCAAAAGACGCTGGAAAAGCTGTCCGCTTTAGGCGGTGTAAACAGCCGGATTTTTATTGGGCATGATTTCCCCTCCCCTGAAGTCATTGATGCCTTGAGAAGAAGCGGCCTGCGAACTTTTTTGATTGCCACCCATACGCCGTCGTTCGAAGATGATTACGTTAAAAAAATGATCGCCCTGACCCATACACAGCGATCGGGATGCGAATTTTTAAGATATGATTCCGGAATCGATAAACTCTACACGTTTTACCATGGCAGTTTTATGGAACCGGATGATAAAAGCCGCTTTGATAAGGTTCGGTACTGGTTTGCTTTTTACGGTTCCCATACCAAGGATGCCGACAACCGGTTAACCATTGACCTGCTCAAACGGCTTGCCGCAGCATTTGGAAATGAAATGGGCATCGTTCATGGCGGCGGGCCCGGCCTGATGAAGGAATCCAACGACATTGCCAGACAATATAATATTATGAGCATTGGGGTGGCCATTGATCTGGAAGGAGAACACCAGCAGTCGCTGACCACCTGTGACGGCTTGATCAAATACAAGGAAGGCCTTCGCCTGGCCAGGCAGGACCATATTCAAAAACTGAGCAATTTGCCGATTATCAATACCGGTGGATATGGGAGTGCTGAAGAATTGTTTATTTCCATCACCTCCATGAAACTGCATGAAAATCCGTTAACCCCTGTCATTCTTCTGGATCCCAATGGATTATGGGAACATGCCCGACAACAGATCATCAAAATTTCCCAAAAAAATTATGGCCCCGTATTTACCCCCCACCTGATTAAATCCTGCCGGAATGCCCAGGAAGCCATGGATGAACTGTCACTGTTTTTAACCCATCCCGACATGTGGTATAAAAACAACAACATTCCCCGAAAAAACATTGAGCAAGCCCGGCAGAAATCCATACGAATCCGCAAGAAACTGCTGCGCCAAGATGTCATTGAGGTATTTGACACACCCATGGTTCCATTTTAAGGGAATCTTCAAACCGGTGACACCCGCCTGATCCCGTTTGGTGATGCCGGCATCACATGTCCGTGCCGGATCCGTATGATACCGGCTCTCTTATCCATCTCAACAGCCTGGTACCTGCCTTTTCAAGCATGCATTGCACATCATGATCACAACCGGTTTTGATAAAACACGCATCGGCTATGGGAATTTTTAAACCGTCCATGTGGTGGCGGAAGCCATCATTAAAGCTTGCCAAAACCCCTGTCAATATAAAAAAATCAACCCTGCCGCGAACCTTGTCCGCATTTTTTTGTGCCAGTTCATAAACACTGTTCGCATTGAAATACGGCTCGTTTTCATGAAAATTATCACAAAAAATATCACTGCGAAACTGCTTGAAGGTTTTTAACGTATGAATGGCGCCATCCATGCTGATGCACATGCCAAAATATTCCGGCAGCTTCATGGCATATCGTATCGCACCGTAGCCCCCCATGGAAAATCCGGCAATAATTCGCTTCTCCCGGTCGGGTATCACTGGATAGGTCTTTTCAATATAGGGGATCAACTCCTTGATCAGGTTGGTTTCAGCCGGTTTTTTACCATCGATGCTGTCCATCCACATGGAATTGGTATACCCGTCGGGCGTCACGATGATCATGGGATCGGCCCTGCCTTTCTCAACGGCTTTTTCCATGTACCCTGCCACAGTGGCAATATTGGCAGTATAGTCCTCATTCAGGCCGTGAAGATAATACATCACAGGAAATTTTCGCCCAGGCGCCTGATGATATTCCCGGGGCAGATAGAGGCCAAACCAAATCTCTTTATGGGTCAATGGGCCCCGAATGGCCGTAAATTCAATATGTCCGTTCATAAAAAACGCCTTCCCCCTCTAAATATACAAATCAGATCCTTACCAGTGCCACCCCCTTTTAGTACCCCTTAAAACCAAATTCAAGTCTTTTAACCTGCTTTTTATATGGAAATGCGACTGCAGAGCCCCCGACGGGCGATGGGATCGGCCCGTCGGGGGCGGCATAATACCATTTTCGTTATTCGTTGTGCCCGCCAGGGCATGGCCGTTATTTAAAACAGCCATCAAATTGACGACCGTATATACGGAGAATACCATTGCGGTTGCGGCAAAAACCCGATACAAAGAAAAGGAGAATCATCCCAAATGTTTCATGACAGCTTCACCCCTGGTGAACATGTATTTGATGTTACAGTGGAGGACCATGATAAAAGCCGAAAAGTCCATGGATATTGAGTGGGTAAGGGTCGGGACCTACCTGAACAGGATGCCCGGTTTCGTCAGCATCCTGGCTAATTTTTGCGGGGCATTGTCTGCCACCCTTTATTTTACGTTTTTTGATCGGATTTCCGTTGTCAATGTCAACTTTCAAAAGGACTTTCTGATTCCGGTGATTAATTTTGTTTTTCTGATTTTTATCGGATCCGTTGTCTTCAGAAGATGGTTCCGGCCGCTTAAAAAATTCATCCAGCTCAAATCAACTGGTCAGCCTTCAGATCCAGGTCTTTTTGAAACGGCCCAGAAAAAAATTCTAAACCTGCCATATACAGCTGCAATGGCGTCATTGTTCAACTGGGGACTGGCAGCCATTGTTATGAGCAGCGTGGTGGTCTTCCAGGATGGATTTCCGGAACTGACAATGGAACTGTGGTTGACTGTTTTCCGGGTATTTGCAGGGATTATTTTCTGTGGCATTGCCACCTGTGCCATGGTTTTTTTTCTTATGGAAAATTTGTGTCAAAAAGTTATCCCTAATTTTTTCCCCGCGGGTGATCTTGTCAGCATAAAAGGGGTATTCCGGCTGAATTTGCGGAGGAGGATAATGGTAACCTTTGTTTTTGCCTCTTTTATCCCCATGACAGACCTTGCGCTGCTGTCATATTCAAAGGCAAAAGAAATGACGGGAACAGACCCTGAAACCGTTCTTTCCAGCCTGGGACTGTTAATCCTATTTGTCTTGTTTGTGGACCTTTCCCTGGCGTTTATCCTTTCACATCTGCTGTCACGGATCATTGTCAAACCGGTAACGGAAATGAAGAATGCCATGGAACTGGTTGAAAAAGGAAATTTAACCACATCCGTAACCGTATCTGATAACAATGAACTGGGCATACTGGCCCATCATTTTAATCAAATGACAGAGGGCTTAAGGGATCGATACCAGATAAGGCAATCCCTTTCCCTGGCACGGGATGTCCAGCAGGATTTACTGCCGGGAGCAGCCCCTGAAATTGAAGGGTTGGATATTGCCGGTAAGATTGTATACAGTGATGAAACCGGGGGCGATTATTATGATTATATTTATCCAAACAACCCAAAGGATAAAAAAATCGGCATTGTTATCGGCGATGTGTCTGAACATGGCATTTCATCCGCCCTTCTGATGGCATCAACCCGGGCGTTTATACGCCAGCGGGTTGCGCTTCCGGGAAGTCTTGCCCGTGTGGTGACGGACGTGAATTTTCAGTTCAGCAGGGATGTTGAAAACTCAGGACGGTTTATGACCCTTTTTTTCTTGTCCGTAGCGTATGGAAAAAATACCCTGGAATGGGTTCGTGCCGGCCATGAACCCGCCATCTTCTATGACCCATTGACCCATTCCTTTGAAACGTTACAGGGAAAAGGCATCGCACTGGGGATTGACGGGGCTTTTGAGTACAAAAAATATAAAAAAACCGGTTTTGATGCCGGTCAGATGGTTGTCCTGGTGACCGATGGATTATGGGAGGCAAAAAACAAGAACGGAGCGATGTTTGGGAAAATGCGGATCCAGCAAATCATTGAACACAACAAAGAGAAACGGGCAGAAGAGATACTGGACCGTCTGATGAACAGCGTTGAAGCGTTTACCGGCAACAAAATCCCTGAAGATGATATCACCCTGGTCATTGTGAAAAGAAAATAATGCCGGTGACAGGCGATGGATGACACGGCCGTATCAAATAACCCCGCGCCACAATGTCACTGAATATCACAAAACGCAACCCGGTGGTTCCGTTACAAAAAGAACCACCGGGTTGCGCCGTGTGATATGGTAGAAGTTTCTATATCCACCCGATTAAGCGCCAAATCCGAATATATGACCCAGTCGCATCTGGGAAAATTTACCTGGATTTTTTGTTTTGGAAATACTGTTCCATTTGCTCCGGATCAGTTTGATATCATCCTTTCGCCACATGGCCGATATCAACAATCCAATGGTATCGGCATATTTGCCGATGGCCTGTCCACCGATCACCTTGCCGTCCAGCAAAATCACCCGCAAATAATCTGCCCCGTTTTCCTTTTCAATAACCTCGGACTCCCCTAAAAGGCATTCGGTTCCCCGGATGGTTTTGCCAAATGTAGCCGCATGGGTCTTGAAAAAGTGGGCCCGGGCAAAGGCATGGGCACCCAGGTATTGGGTCTTTTCGCCCAAAATATTTTTGGCAACAATCTGTCCCTGTTCAATGGCGTTGTGTTTCAGCTGAAACATGGCGGCCTCACCCGTGCATGCATCAACGGTTTCAACACAGTCACCGCAGGCATATATATCCGGAACACTGGTTTCCATCTTCTGGTTGACCTGGATGCCGCGACCGGTTTCAATGCCGGCGGTCCTGGCCAGGGCCGTTCCGGGAACCACCCCGGTGGCCACCACAACCGTGTCGCATTCAATCTCTTGTTTATCGGTTACAACACTGGTCACCACATCGGTCCCTTTAATCCGGAGAACCTTTTCACTGGTGCAAACATGAATGCCATATCCTTCCATGGCCGCTGCAAGCTTTTTGCCGGCAGGCTCGTCAAACAGGGTCGGCAAAATCCAGTCGAACAATTCGATGATATAAACCTCGTACCCTTTTTTCTTTAATGCTTCTGCCGCTTCGATCCCAATGGCTCCGGAACCGATAACCACAGCACAGCTTCCCGTGTGCGAACGAAGTTTTTCAGTTTCAATCAACTGCTTGCAGCTGAAGATCCCCTTTTTATCTATCCCCTCAATAGGCGGAATAAACAGATCTCCACCGTGGGCCAACACCAGTTTATCGTAGTCGATTTCCAGTCCTTTATCTGTGGTAACACGCTTTGCCTCAGGGTCAATGGAAACAACTTTGTTATCAAAAACAAGCGTGATATTATGCTGTTCATAGTCTTCCATTTTTTTCCTGAAAACATTCTTTTTTTCAACCTCACCACCAAGGAAATACGGCAGCGAGCAAGGATCATATTCCGGAACGCCCTCAGCAGAAATAATACAGATTTCGTGTTCCTGATTCTGTTGGCTCAGTGTAAAAGCCACTTGATTGCCGGCAATTCCATTCCCAATAATTAAAACTTTCATGGCACCTGCTTATTTACATGTTAAAATGGTTCTGGGTTGTCTGTCTTTGTTCCACTGCCAAAATGATCCAGCAGCCGTCATCAGGCATGCATCCGTTTATACCGCCCTGCCTGGTTCCTGGCGGTTTCTATTGTCAGCGAATCTTTATCGCTCAGTGTTAATGCCCCTTCCTGACAGGCGATGACGCACCATGGACCCGCTTTATCCTCTGCACACATATCACAGGTCAGGGTCTGGCCCGTTTCAGGATGGACTTCCGGACTGCCCACCGGACAGATATAAACACAGGCGTGGCAACCGATACAGAGCGACACATTCGTTACAACCGATCCGTTTGATATCCGCATCCTGGCATTTACAGGGCAGACTTTAATGCAGGGTGCGTTTTCACATGCCATGCAGACTTCAGGGACATTCACTTCCTGGGGTTTGTATTGGTGGATTTTAATTCTGGAAAGATGGGGATTGAGCATGCCATGGATTCCATGGTGTTTTATTGCGCATGCCATCGTGCACAGATGGCATGCAGTGCATTTTGTTGGATCGATCCTTAATTGCTCGCGTTTTGTTTTCATATGGTAACTTTCCTCATAGAATAAAATCAATTCAGTGTTTTTGCATCATCCTGACCCATTTTTGCTCATTTTGGATCAATTTTAAAATTCATTATACAGAACTTAAATTGTCTTATTGTATACCCTCCATTTTTCATTTCGTCAAGCCAAAATTTTGTATAACATTCTTTTTTTTACCGATACACAATAAATTAAGCTATTATCACTATTCTATCGCATTACCAAGAAATTCACTATAGTGAACATTTGAAGCCAAAATAATTTCCCCACCCCGATCCCCTGCCGGAACAAGAAAAAACCGTTAAAACAGTTCCCGTCAACGTTCACAAAACCACCGCCTAGGCGGTTTCAAACAATTGGCGTGGTTCAGGCATCCGTTAAAAATGACCAATACATTTGACCCCGGCCGGAAAACCGACTAAGGTATCAAAATGATCATTAAAGAAACAGGAAAAATCAGTGATGGCCTCTACGTTATCGGTTCCCCGGCCGCACCGGTCTATCTTTTAGACGGCCCTGCACCGGTTATTTTTGATGGCGGGTTCACTGCCCTTTCCCTTCAGTATGAAACCGGGATCAAGGCCGTTTTGGGAACCCGCAAGCCTGAATATCTTTTTTTAACCCACTCCCACTTCGATCACGTCGGCGCTGTCAGCCATTTTAAGGCCATCTGGCCCGGGCTTCGAATCGGCGGGTCTGGAAGTTGCCGGGAAATCCTGTCAAAACAAAGCGCCATTCAATTGATAAAAAGATTAAGCTGTGAAGGCACCAGAAATTTTAAACGGATGAATGTCCATCCCCTTGATGAGACACCATTTAAACCCTTTGATTTTGATATCCTGATCACACCGGACCAGACAATCAAACTGTCTGACAACCTCACGGTAATGGCTGTTCATACACCCGGCCATACCTGGGATTTTATGAGTTATTGGGTGCCTGAAAAAAAAATCCTTATCGCCTCAGAAGCAGTGGCCATCTATGAGAATGATGGATACATACAACCCGAATTTTTAGTGGATTTCGATGCCTATCGCGACTCCTTAAAAAAAATTCAAACCCTGGATGCGACAGTCCTGTGCGCCGGCCACCATGCCGTTTTTACGAACAGCGATGTCATGGACCATATAACGGCTTCCCTTGAGGCTGCGCATACGTATCTTATGACCACAGAAAGGTTCCTTGTCCAGGAAAAAGGAGATATTGATCAAACGGTTTTCAGGGTCAAGGCTGCAGAATGGGATAACCGGTCCTGGCCGAAACAGCCTGAATCTGCCTACCTTTTAAACACCCGGCAACGGGTGAAAACAATATGGAAACGGATGAAGATAAACCCAGAAAAAGATATCACTGCAGATATCCATATCCGTGAATGACCCCCCTGGCAGGGCTAAAAATCCCATGAAAAAAGAAGGTTAATGGCCCCGGCATTCAATCCGGTATCGCCATCATCTCCCGTTTTAAACGGGTCGGAAAGATGTTCCACCGAATACCCCAGCCGTATATCCGGCCCATTTTTTCCATTTTCCCGGAAACTGTAATGGAACCCCAGGCTGCAGGTAACAATCGAATAAAAATTGGCACCAGACAAATCCGGCATGTTTCCCGAGTCAAACAGATAGGCAACCCCGCTGCCCAGCTTAAAATAGAGATATTTGTTATGGATATCCAATAACAATCGCCACTCCAGGGTATCGGTTTCATTAAAATTATCGGTTTTTATATACCCTGGCCCCAGTAAGGTTTCCAGGGATAGCCAGGGTTTGAGGTTTTTTCCTAAAAAATAACTGATATTATACCACTCGTATTCGTCCGCCGGATCCGGCCCGATATTGGTCCAGTTACTGCGCCCATAGAATCCGGTGATCCCCTGGTAATCCACCCATTCACAGGCTCGACAGGAACCGCAATCAATCAATACCATTCCCAATAGGATAACACCCAAAAGGGCAGAGGCTGCTGTCACTTTTTTTCGGATGGAAGTCTCCGGCCCCGGATCATTTTGGGAACCGTCTGCTGGCGGATAAACCGTTTTGAGCATCAAATACATGAAGTTGTTTCTCCATTAAAATTAAAGTTATCATACCCTTATACCCTTGCCCATAATATGGTTCAAGATTTTATAACTCAACTTTCGGAATTGGCCATTTCTGCCTGGGGTCAGGCTTTCTTTATGGCACTTTTTACCCGTATAGTCATGAAATAATGACAAAAAGTGCCATAAAGAAAGCCTGACCCCGTCCATTAAAGCTGAAGACCGAAAGTTGAGTTTTATAATTAATAAAATCGGTTAAAAAATACAAGGCGAATCAAAAAAACCCCCGCCATTTTCATCATCAAACTCACCTATGGCTGGAGAATGGTGAGGCTGGGGTTATTGACACTCTGGCCGGCCTGGGTCCGTAAGGGAAAAAGATCCTTCCCAGGATATGAATCCAATGATTGACAAAACAGCATGGATAATACTACTGTAACCCCCAAACAGTCTCAATAACACAACGTTCGGTCTTTCGCTTTGAAACTTGAGCTCAAAAAGATGAAAAGGGATGACACATGATTTCCTGGTATTTTTCCGCTTTAGCTGCCCTGGTGTTGATGGGAATTCAGCGTTTCTTTTATAAGGTTGCAGCAGAAAAAAAATATCCCACCGAATGGGTCACCTTTTCATTTATGGCCACTGTCACGGTGTTGAGCGCCGGGCTCTACTTTTACCAGCAGCGCCAGGAACCCGATATCGCTTACCTGTTGGCCGTATCCTTTGTCAACAGTGCCGCTTTTCTTGTGGCCACCGTGTCCCACATCGAAGCGCTCAAATATATCCCTGCAAACATTGCCTACAGCATCATCCGGCTAAACGTGGTCCTGGTGGCTGTTTTTTCCATTTTCTATTTCAAGGAACACATTTCCCTGTTCCAGGGGCTGGGACTGGTGGCGGCGGTTGCCGCCATGATCGCACTGACAACACAGATGGGAGCGGACACCACAAAACCAAAACAGCGGCGGCGGGGAACCGTGTTTATCTTACTGGCATTGCTGGGGGGGGCTACGGCAAGCGTTTCATCCAAATTTGCAGCCATGCACGGGGACAATCTGGCATTTATGGCCCTGTCCTATCTCATGGGAATGATCGGGTCTCTGGGCATCACCAGAGCCTTGTCCTATGATACGGCAAAGGAGAACCGGCTGCCGGCACTGGGCCTTGGCATTGTCATGGGCGGATTTAATTTTGCGGGATTTTATGCGTTTTTGTATGCCCTGGAACGGGGTCCCCTGTCGCTCATTGCCTCCATTGTGGGAATGCATTTCGTAATCGCCATTGTCCTGTCTGCCATTATTTACCGTGAAAAAATAAAACCGGTTGGATTCCTGGGAATTCTTCTGACGATCATGTCCATTATTTTGATTCGACTTTGATGACCCCATCCATTAAAGCTGAAGACCGAAAGTTGAGTAATTTTATTAAACCCTATTTTATATTTGAAGTCATGACAACCTTATGTTAATCAAAGCCTTAAGTAGAGTATCGTTTGCACCATACAAGATAAAAAATAATAATTGTTGAAATGACAATAAAAGACAATAAAAAATATTCCAGTCCATCTCACCTTGTGGAAGGCGGGTGTATTGCCTGCCATGACTGCGATTTTCTGCACCGTGTCATCCGTGTTCCCGGTGGTGGGAAAGCCCTTTGCAGTCGATGTGGTGCAGTTCTGTACCGCCATATTCCCCGTACCATTGAAAAGGCACTGGCATTGAACCTGGCCGCGCTCATGCTCCTCATCATGACCAATGTATTTCCCTTCATGTCCCTGAAACTGAGTGGCCGCATTGAAGAAACCCTTTTTATCTCAGGGGTTTTTGCACTTTACCGTCAGGGCATGGGCGAAGTGGCTGTTCTGGTGTTTCTGACAAGCATACTCTTTCCCTTCATGACCATCGCAGGGATGCTCTATCTTCTTTTTCCCATGACATTCGGATACCGGCCCTGGAAAACAGGCCGGGTTTATCGCATGGTCAAGGCCGTAACCCCCTGGAGCCTTACCGCAGTCTTTATGCTGGGGGTTCTGATTGCGTTTGTCAAATTGCTCGATCTTGCCACCATCATTCCAGGCATATCCCTGTATTCATTCCTGGGGCTCATGGTGGTTTTGACAGCGGCCCAGGCCAATCTGGATACGTGTGTGGTCTGGCCGCCAATGCAGTTTGCCCCTGGGGGAAAAAAATCCGGCGCCACTGCAGCAGAACAGGGCCTGATCGCCTGTCATACCTGTGCGCTTCTCGTTCCGGAAACCCACCTCAGCGGTTACGGGCAGAACGACTGTCCCCGGTGCGGGACCCCGCTGCACAGCCGTAAAATCAACAGCCTTAACCGAACCTGGGCCCTTATCGCTGCCGCGTCCCTGTTGTTTATCCCGGCCAACATCTACCCGGTGATGACGGTCATTCAGTTGGGCCGGGAATATCCGAATACCATTCTCAGCGGCGTGATTCATCTGATTGAAGGGGGGATGTGGATACTGGCCTTTATCATTTTTTTTGCCAGCATCATGGTCCCGGTCCTGAAACTGATCGTGTTGTCCTTTCTGTTGATTACCGTTAAAAAGAAATCCTTGTGGCGTTCCCGGGATCGAACCCTTCTCTTTCGTGTCACTGAAATCGTGGGTGCATGGTCCATGGTAGACATTTATGTTGTTGCCATTTTGACCGGATTGGTGAACTTCGGCACCCTGTCGACCATCCAGCCCGGTATAGGCGTTGCCTTTTTCGGCGCTGTGGTGGTCATGACACTTTTCGCAGCCCATAGCTTCGACCCCAGACTGATCTGGGATAATATGAAAGGGGTGAAATGAAGGAGTTGCATACAGAACCCGTCACACCGGCGACAGCACCGGTACCGGTTATTAAAAACAGGTCCTGGCCTTCTGTGGTGTGGTTGATCCCCTTGATCACTGCTCTTATCGGGGGGTGGCTCATCGTCAAGACAATTTCGGAAAAGGGCCCCCAAATCGAAATCACCTTTAAAACCGCCGAAGGAATCGAGGCCGGCAAGACCAAAATCAAGTACAAGGAAATTGAAATTGGCATGGTGGAATCGGTGCATTTCAGCAAAGATTTTTCCCATATCATTCTCAAGGCCGACATGGAAAAGGGGTCAGCCCCATTCCTTCGGCGGGGGACCCATTTCTGGGTGGTCAAGCCCCGCCTCAGCCTGCGGGGAGCAACCGGCCTGAACACCCTGCTGTCAGGGAGTTATATTGAAATCGAACCGGGTCAAGGGGCATTTCAGAAACACTTTGAAGGGCTTGATAAGCCACCCGTGGTCAAGGCAGATGTGGATGGAACAAAAATCATGATCCTTGCCGAGAAACTCAATTCCATCGACACAGGGTCTCCCATCTACTATCAGGGAATTCTGGCCGGTGAGATCCTCGGGTGGGAACTGGGGAACGATCGAAAAAGTATTTTCATCCATGCCTTTGTCAAGGCGCCCTATAACCGGCTTGTCAAAAGTAACACCCGTTTCTGGAATATCAGTGGAATGGATGTCTCCATCGGATCAGAGGGCATCAGTGTGCGAACGGAATCCCTCCAATCTCTTCTCTATGGCGGCATTGCGTTTGAGACCCCGGATACGCTGGAACAGGTGAAAGAAAACGTGGACGGGTTGGTGTTCACCCTCCATGACGATTACCAGAGCATCCAGGAAGAGTCGTTTATTAAAAAAATTACGTTTATTCTCTTCTTTGAGGGCTCTGTCCGGGGGCTTAGCGTCGGCGCACCGGTGGAGTTCAAAGGGATCAAGATCGGTATGGTAAAGGACGTTCGCCTGGAATTCAACGGGGACGATGCCTCCTTCAGGATTCCTGTTCTCATCGAGATAGAACCCGGGCGGGTCATCTCACAAAATGAAGGGGACAACGCAACGTTGTTTCAGACCTTAAACCTTCTGGTGGACCGGGGTCTGCGCGCCAGGTTGCAGACCGGCAGTTTACTGACCGGACAATTGTATGTTGATCTGGGCATGCATCCAGACACACCCGTCCGGATGGTAAATGCAGGCACACCCTACCCGGAATTGCCCACCATTCCGGCCAATCTGGAACAAATGACCACATCCGTGAAAAATATCCTTGCCAGGATGGAAAAGTTAAACATCGATAAAATTGGTTCAGAGCTCTTAAAGACCCTTCAAGGGGCAAATCAACTGATCAACAAACCCGAACTGGCCGACGCGGTGGAGGATTTCCAGGCATCATTGCAGTTGTTAAAAAATGTCCTTCATAAATTGGATCAACACGTGGAGCCGCTTACGATGAATTTGGAAACTGCCATTGGGGCCGGCCATGAAGCCCTTCAAAAAGCACAGGTCACATTGGGCCTGGTGGATGAAGTGCTCAAACCCGGATCTCCGCTTCAGTTCAGGTTTATTGAATTGACGTCGGAACTGGCTGAGATGGCCCGTTCCATACGTACCCTGGTGGATATGTTCGAACGCCATCCCAACGCCATTCTTTTCGGCAAGACTGTTCCAGGAGGAAAATAATGCGACAGCCATTTTTAAACCGCCAACGGGTTCTGGTTTTTGCCCTGATGCTTACGGGGAGCCTCTTATCCGGTTGTATCAAGGCCACCCCCATCCCCACCCGGTTCTATGTCCTGACCCCCATTGACCATGGGGGAAGCCTTGTCAGCAAAACAGAACAAAAAAAGCCCTTGTCCGTGGAAATTACGTCCCTTCGCCTACCCCAGTACCTGGAAAAGCCCCAGATCGTCACCCGGAGCAGCGAGAACCGCCTGGAACTGGCGGAATACCATCAGTGGGGGGGAAATCTCCGAAAAAATATGATTCGGGTTCTCGCCCAAAACCTTTCCCTGCTTCTGGCCACCTCTGATATCTCCATGGCCCCTTTTCGACCCCCGACCCCCCCCAATGTGGGTGTTGAACTGGAAGTGATGCAATTTGAAAGAAATGCCGGTGGCCAGGTGCGGCTTTCCGTTCAATGGCGTTTGCTAGATGGTAAAGACAACCAAACCCTGAAGATCCAAATGACAGATATTGTAAGCCCTGTGGTCCATACTGTAACGAATTTCGAGGACACGGTTTCTGTCATGAGCACCCTTTTGGGTGAATTAAGCCACATCATCAGCACTGAAATCTTACACCTTGCTGCCCAGGGTCCGGCCCCATGAAAGGGGCAGAATACAAATCCAGGACAGGGACAACGGTATTCAACAGACTGTTGACCCTGATGCTGTGTTTCTTTTCACTGGCTTCAGCCCCCTGCCTGGCAGACATCGGGACGGATAAGGCAATGACCGGCAGGGGTATCATGGATGAGGTTTTCAACCGCCACGAACTGTTTCCCTACGCCTACGAAGAACAGACCATTATTTTGACAGACAATGCGGATTACCAGGATGTCAGGAAGGTTCGACGCTTCTCAAGGATAGAACGAGACAACACCCTCAAATATCTGTTGATCTTTGATTACCCGGCCGAGATCCGGGGGGTTGCGTTGCGCGTGATTCGTCAACACAAGGGGCCTGTAACCTGCGGGATTTATCTGCCCGCTGTTGGAGAAGAGTTCAATGCCAACGAAGGATATGGCCGAGGCAGCCATGTGTTGGGAACTGATTTTGCCTTAGAAGATCTGACGGAATTATTATCAGATTTTCAGTATGTCCGGATGCCGGATCAAACCATGGCCAAAATTGTCTATTTTGTTGTTGACGCCTTTCCCCGGAAGGATACCATCAAACTCAACAAGGTCAGCTATAAGCACCGCCACTTTATTCGACAAGACAATTTTTTCATTATCCGCACCGATTATTTCGACTACCACGGGCATTTTTTCAAACGCCTGACCCGACATGATCTAAAAAATGTGAGCGGAAATATGTGGCGCGCCAATATGATCCTCATGGACAACCAGAGGGAGCAGCACAAAACCTTGATAAAAATCGACCGACGAATTTTTTCCCAGGATTATGTGCCTCCGGAAATATTCACCACGGCCTGGCTCCAGGCGAACAAACACATCCAGGGCACAACAGATCATCTTTCCCGGGAAATATTGAGATTTTCCAGGGAATATCAAGGGAATACAACCGATGACACAATAGGGGATTGATCATGTTTTTCCGATTTTTCATGCTGGGTGCGAATCACCGCTTTATCACGTTTCTATTTCTGGTGCTCATCACTGTTCTTACGGGGTTAGGTCTGCCCCGTCTCCAGGTGAACACCAGCTTTCAAAACCTGATACCGGATACACATCCGGACAAACCAATCTATGACCGCATTGCCCTGGAATTCGGTTCAGACAACCACACCATCGTATACGTAAGGGATGAAAATCTCTGGTCTGAAGAAAAAGTGGCCGCCCTGGGCGAACTGCATCACGCCCTTGAGGGACTCGATTTTGTCAATCAGGTGGAAGACCTGTTCACGTTACGGAGTATCCGGGGGTCTGAGGGGAAAATCAATTCACGGGTCATTTTGACCCAGACCCCCAAAGATCAGGCCGCCATTGATCAGGCCCGGGCGGATGCACTGTATAATCCCCTCATTGTTGGTAACATCCTCTCCCGGGACGGGACAGTGACAGCATTGCTGGTTTCCCTGCACCAAAACGACATCGATAAACGATCCGACCGTCAGATAAACCAGGCACTGGAACAGGCCATCACTCCCGCCCGGAACGTTTTCCAGGCGGTTTTTCAAGTGGGTCCACCCCGGATACACGCGGAGCTCAAAGCCATTCTCCTGGATGATCTCAAGCTACTGGCACCCTTGTCGGCAATGGTCCTGGTCGTTGCGATTCTCTTCTTCCTTCGCAGTGGACTTGCCGCACTGGTGCCGCTGCTTACGTCAGGCCTGAGCATCCTTTGGACGTTCGGGATGATGGGATGGACAAACATTCCCCTTAACATTCTAAGCGCCATGTTACCCTCCCTCATCGTGGTCATCGGATCAACCGAGGACACCCACATGATATCCGCTTATTTTCAGGGGGTCTCCCAGGCGGATAAGAACCACCGCAGATTTGCCACCCAGTTTATGATGAAACATCTTGGTGTACCGATTCTGCTTACCGTCCTCACCACTGCTCTGGGATTTGCGAGCAACACCTTCAGCAGCATGCGGATTATTCAAACCTTTGCCGTGGCATCAACGTTTGCCATACTGGCAAACGGTGTGATAACGTTCCTGTTTGTCCCCATGAGCCTGTCCCTTATAGGCCCCACCCGCACCCGGATTTTCCGGAACAAGGATCAGGTGGTCGGTCTGCCGGGGATGTTCGTTCGATTGTTCGGGTTTAGCAAACGCTGCTTCCCCCGGTCTATTTTACTCGCAACGGCAATCCTTTGCGCTTTTTTTGTTTACCAATGCGCCAAGCTGTACGTCACCAATGACCCCTTGTCCTATTTCCAGAAGGACCAGCCCCTGGTTCAGGACACCCAGCGAATCCACAGGGACCTCGCCGGCATGAAGACCTTTTTTATCACCCTGGCATCTGACAAGGAAAAGGCCTTTCAAGAGCCCAGGAACCTTGAACGGCTGGTCACCATCCAGACCTTTCTGAAAAAACAGGAAATCTTCGATGGCAGTATCTCCCTGGCCGATCATCTGTCCCTTGTCAACCGTGAATTTCACAGGGGTGACCCCACCTACTTCAAAATTCCAGACCGGCGTAACCTGGTGGCCCAATACCTGATGTTTTTTCACCGCCGGGACCTGGAAAGATACGTGAGCCATGATTTTCGCCGGGCAACCATTGTCGTTCGTCACAATGTCAGCGATTCCAGCATTCTGAATCAATATATCCGTGAACTCAAGGAAGTGGTGGCAACCGCTGCCGGGGAACAAATGACGGCATACGTTGTCGGTGAAAACCTGATGATCAACGCGGCCGCCGAAAATCTCATGATTGCCCAGGTCAAATCCCTGGGCATTCTGCTCTGCGTTATTTTCTTGATCACTTCCATCATGTTTACCTCTTTCAAAGGCGGAATCATTTCCCTTATCCCCAACCTGATCCCGATTATTCTCATGTTCGGCACAATGGGGCTTTTAAAAATCCCCCTGAATCCGGGAACTGCCATGGTAGCGGTTATTGCCATTGGCATTGCGGTTGACGGGACCCTCCACCTGTTCTTCCGCTACAATGAATTGTGCCGGCGGACCTCGGATTACGAAGGGGCAGTGTATACCGCGGTTCAAGAAGAGGCCACCCCCATGGTCACCACCAGCCTGTCTCTGGCATTGGGATTCGGTATCCTTCTTTTTTCCAATTTCACTATCATAGCCCAGTTTGGTGCCTTATCAGCTGCCACCATGCTTTTTTCTCTCTTTGCCAACCTGTTGATCACCCCCCTCATCATGTCACGGGTTCGTCTGGTGGGGATTTATCAGATCTTAACGTTGAAGCTGCACAAGGCGATCCTTGAAACGAGCCCGCTGTTTCAGGGCATGACCAACTACCAGATCCGTAAGGCGATTCTGATATCTGAATTGAACGAATTCGAACCGGGGGAGGTGCTGATCCAGCAGGGGACTGTCGGCCGGAGCATGTATCTTATCCTGTCCGGCAAGGTTGATGTCGTCAGGCAGACAGAGGGCATAAAAAAAAGCGTTGCAACCCTGACCCCAGGCCAGGTGTTTGGAGAAATCGGTTACATCAAAGAAATCCAGCGAACGGCCGATGTCCGGGCATTGACCCATGTGGAGATGCTGAGATTCGATTACCGGAAACTTGAAAAAGACCTGAAATTTTTCCCCTACATCGTGGCCAAGCTCAACTTTAATATCAGCTGCATCCTGGGAGAACGACTGGCCGATGCGTATGATGTGATGGACAAACACCCCCCCCTATTGGATAAATAAAATGGCTGAAAAACTCACCTATAAAGAATTGGTGCAACGGGTTGAGGCATTGGAACAACAACTCTTTGTCCTCAATCAAAAAGAAGTCTCCTTAAGGGAATCAGAAAGAAAAATCGCCAAGAACAATGAGGCCATCCTCAGGATCAGTATGGCCCTGCCGGAATATCCCGACCTGGAGGATCTCCTGGACTATATCAGCAGTGAGATCAAACGGCTGTTAGATGCCCAGGGTGCCCTTGTCATATTATTGGATGAAGAAAAAAAAACATTCTTTTTTCTAGGGGCCGCCTATGATGATACGGCCACAAAAAAGCGGGTAAAAAGAATCCGGTTTCCCATCAAAGACCTGGCCTCGGGCAATGTGATCAAGACGGGTGAACCGATTATCGTGAATGACAGCTCCAGGGATGTGGATCTATACCCGGAAAGGGACAAGAAATTCGGGTTTCATTTCCGAAACTACGTGTTGGTGCCGTTAAAAAGCAGTGATCGCATGATAGGGGTTTTGGCAGCCTTTAATAAAACCAGGGGAGGCTTTGAACAATCCGATGTTGAATTGTTGGGAATGATCGCAGGAACAGTCTCTCTTTCCATTGAAAACGCCCGTTTCTCTGAAGAGTTAAAAACAGCCTACAGAGAATTGACAAGTCTGGATCGGGCAAAAGACAAGGCCATCAATCATCTGTCCCATGAATTGAAAACCCCCGTCTCTATCTTCAGTGGGACATTGAGTGTCCTGGCAAAAAAACTGGAAGCCCTGCCTGAAAAAACCTGGAAACAGAGCATGAACAGAGCCCAACGGAATTTAGGCCGTGTTCGGCAAATTCAGGACGAAGTCAATGACATCATACAGGGAAAACAAGACAAAACCTATCATTTTTTTTCCTTTATCGTGGATCAATGTTCCGACCTGCTGTCCACCATCATTGAAGATGAAATGGGGGAGACCCCGGTGATTGAAATTGTCAGGAACCGCATCAAAGAGATATTCGACACCCGGGAGATGGTTCCGGAGAAAATCCTTCTGGATGACTATGTCAAAGAAAGACTTGAGACGCTGGCACCCTTGTTTATTCACCGTCAGGTGGAAATCAATCCCCATCTTCACTCGACCCTTTCCCTGTATATCCCAAAGGACCCGTTGCAAAAAATCGTTGACGGGTTAATCCGGAACGCCGTTGAAAACACCCCTGACCATGGGAAGATAGACGTCATCGTCCGGAACCATGAGGAAGAGGGGGTGGAACTGGTGGTGATGGATTATGGTGTCGGCATCACACCCGACCATCAAAAAAGAATTTTTGAAGGCTTTTTCACAACCCAGGACACAGCAAACTATTCGTCCAAAAACCCTTTTGATTTTAATGCCGGGGGCAGAGGGGCAGACCTGCTGCGCATGAAAATATTTTCAGAAAGGTATCATTTTAAAATCCATATGACCTCTAGCCGGTGCCGATTTATCCCGGATAAAAAGGACCTCTGCCCGGGGGATATCCATGCATGCCCCTTCTGTAAAAACAAAGAAGCGTGTCATCATTCAGGCGGGTCCAGTTTTTCATTGATTTTCCCGGCCATCAGTTGAATAGATCCCATTGGCGTGGTATAGGATAACCTTTGCCGGAATCATTAGTTTAAAGGACTCAACTTTCGGACGTTCGCCTAAATGACCAACTCCGAAACTTGAGTTAAAGGACGCTCTTGAACAGGTTTAAGCTAAAATATTTGTTTTTTGACAAACGGGACCATGACCTGATCCGGATTGTCAATTCTGTTTACGATGCCAAAAAAACCCTGGGCTATACACGAAAACTGTATTATCCCTTTTTCCATCCCCTGGGGATAAAAGAACTGGCTGAATCCAAAGGCCTTCGGACAGCCTATGCCATTGTCAATCTGCTTGAATCAATGGAACGGGGGGAAATACAAAATCGCCTCCAGGCGCTCCAGGCCTTAAAAGATGAAATCCTCAACACGGCTGATGGGCCCATGCCTAAAAATACGGCCAGGATTCTTCTCCAGATCATGAAAGAACTGGTCAGGGCAAAAGGAGAGTATTCGCTTCAGCTTCAACTGGCGCATAATTTCCGTATGGCAGCCTTTGGTAAACCCAGGGTGATCAGAAAACTGCTGAAGCACTATCATCTGCTGGAAATGCCCGAAGAATGGAATCAGATCACCTTTGACGACCATGTTCACGATGTCAATACCTCGGGCCGGAAATCCCCCACACATCTTATCATGGATGCATGGATAAAGGGGATCCGGCGGTTAAGGGTGATCTATTATCATTGTATTGAGCCCCGGTTTGCAGCTGAACTGATCGAAGCCGCCAGGATCATGGAAATTGACCTTCGAATCGGCATTGAATTCTGGGCCAGATTCCGGGATCGGTTCATCTCCTTGATCTGGGTATCCCGGGGGCTGCCGGATGCTGAAGCGTTCCTGTGTTTCCTTGCTGATCCCACTGTGGGAACCTTTATGGAACAGGGAAAGGCTGTTCTCAAATTTCAGGAAAAATATGTATTGCGCCTCCTGGCGATTTTCAATGGACAGTATCTGGATGATATATGCCAAACCCTGGATATTGAAATGAAACGGCTCTGTCCTGAAGCATTTTTACGGTTTGCATCTCCTGGATTACCTTCTGTCCCGCACCTTGGCGAATATATCCATGGTTTAGCCGTCAAGGCAATGAAACATCGAATTGAACAACTGAATCAGACATTCAGCGTTGCTGATGCTACGGAACAGCAGAGAATAACAACTCTGGTTGAAAAAATGGATCAGTTTAGTACAAAGGATGTGATTGATCAATATTTAAGCCCCTCACAATATCCTGAGATACCGCATCCTTTTGCGATCAATGATGATCCCGATGTTCCTGACAGACTCAAATTGAATTTTAAAGACCTGCTTTTAAAAATTGAGCAGCTGCATTGCGATTTCAGGATTACGCTTAAACTGACCAACCTGAAACCCGAAGATGTTCTTGAAATTCTTTATGAGGGAAACGGGTTGATCACCCGGCTTGAAATTATCAATTTAAAAGAGTTTATTTCCGGAGAAACCCGCCTTATTTTTTCCGTCAACGCGCTTCAGGAAGCCGTTAATGTCGGAAGTTTATTAAAATTAAAACGGGTGGTCCGGCACATCATTTTATCCGTAGAACAGTCCGGATATGCAGACAAACCGGATCGGTTGAAAAAACTGGTGAATATCCTCCACGATATTGATGCCCTGAAAAACATGTACACGGTCCAGCCGCTCAAATCAAGGATAGGGAGTGATTCCACCGGGAAATCACACCAGGCGTATGGCATGGGGTTTGGTATTATCAACACCCTGTCCTATGGGGCCATCAAAGAAATCAAGAAAAATATCAGTGACCGGTTAATCCTTCCTGTTAATATGAATGTGAGTCAGCGGATCACCACCTTTTCAGAAAATGATATAAAACCGGTCTTCAGATACCTCATGAAAGCGTTAAGATGGTTGCCCGGCATTGACCTGCTCACGCCGGTAAAAAAGAAGGAATGGGTGTTTGAGTCCTTTTTCCTGAACATGAAAAGAAAGGGCAATATTGTTACGCTGGGGGGAACCCAGAAGGAAGGCAGAAATAATCTGGGACTTGAAATGCCGGATGCCCAGAAAAACCGTACGGCAAATTCATGGAAAAATCTCAATACAAAACTGAAAAACTGCATCAAAATATTCATCGGGTTTGTCCCGGCATTTATCTGTTTTTCCCTCACCAAAGACTGGTGGTTTCTGGCCTATTTTGGTGCCTTTATCTGGTTTGGCATCACTGGTTTCAGGGTCATTTTAGAGTCGGTTCTCGGGGGCGGCGGTATCAAGAGATCCTCCCTGCTCAAATGGAATGATTATATCAGTTGGGAACGATTGACAGACGCGTTATTATATACCGGCTTTTCTGTGCCGCTCCTGGATTATGTGATTAAAACCCTTCTCCTGGATAAAACCCTTGGCATCAATATGACGACCAGCCCCCTGACCCTGTATTCGGTCATGGCCCTTGCCAACGGGATTTATCTATCCTCTCACAATGCCTTTCGAGGTCTCCCCAAAGGGATGATAACGGGTAATTTTTTCCGGAGTATCCTCTCCATTCCGGTTGCCATTCTTTTCAACACCTTGATTGGCGGGATATTAAGTTTTTTCAATATTCCAGGGATTGATGCGGTGCTTCAAAAATGGGCGGCCATCATTTCAAAAGCTGCTTCCGATACCGTGGCAGGACTCATTGAGGGCACCGTAGACCGGTTCCATAATCTGGATCTTCGAAAAAGAGATATCCGAAAGAAACTTTCAGATCTGTTTAAAATCTACACCCGGCTGGAACTTCTTTTTCCTGAAACCGAAGAACTCAAGATTCTTGAAAACCCCAAACTCCTTTTTAGAAACAGGAACTCTGAAGTAAAAGATCTGGCTGTGATGCTCATTATCAATTCCCTTGACCTGTTCTATTTCTGGATGTACCTGCCAAGGGCAAGAATGACCATGCTGGACATGGTATCTCGACTGACGCCGGAAGAAAAAACCATTTTCCTGCAATCCCAGAAAATGCTAAAACAGGAACAGCATATCAGCAGGCTGTTTGTGAACGGGATTCTCGGGAAAAATTTTTCCCGGCCCTTATCTTTTTACCTGACCACCTATCAAGCCTATTTATCCGGTATCGAAAAAATACATCAGATGAACACTCCCTATTCAAAGGAGGGATAGAAATAATGATATCAAGAAGACAACTCTTATATTATTCTGCTTTGATGTCTTTGGGGTCTCTTGTAAAACCCCTTAATGGATTTGTAACTGCAGATAAACGAAAGACAGCGTCTCAATTCCCATTGACGCTGGCAATACTTAAGACCGCCTACGGCTCAGAACTGACAGCCGCTCATCATTATAACGGGTACTGCCAAAAAGCCCTTGCCCAGACCTATCCGAATATTGCCTATCTTTTTTCTGCCTTATCTGTTTCTGAAAAAATCCATGCTGACAACTTCCACACATTAATCCTGTCATTAGGGTCAGCCGTAGAAGCCGAAAACAGTCCCGTTTCCATCAGTGACACCAAGGCAAATCTGAATATGGCCGCAACAAAAGAACTGGAAAAAATAACCAAATTTTATCCGGACATTTTGAAAGACCTGTCCTCTGAATCACATGATCAAGCCGTAATCAATTGCATGTATTCCTGGAAATCCCATCAGCAGCACAAGCAAATGATACTGGATATCAAAAAATATTCCGGGATATTTTTCAATCCCCTGGCCAAAAAGATTGAAAGCATGAATCCCGAGTATTATGTGTGCAACATTTGTGGTGCAACAAGGGATGAAGAGCCAAAAAACCCTTGTGACATCTGTAATCGTCCCTTGTATCATTACCAGAAACTTGAAAGGCCCCGTATGCTATGAACACCCCATTTCAGCCTCCGGAGACCGGCATCACAGAACAGGAAAGTGGCGACACGGTAAACAGCGGGAAGCTGGGCACTTTTGCCGGCGTTTTTACCCCCAGTGTGCTTACGATTCTGGGCATTATTTTATTTCTGCGCCTGGGATATGTGGTGGGCAGTGCCGGCCTGGCTCAGGCACTGATCATCATTGCCCTGGCCAATACCATTTCAATACTGACCAGCATCAGCCTGTCTGCCGTGGCCACGAATCTCAAGGTCAAAGGGGGGGGGGACTATTACCTGATTTCCCGGACCCTGGGGATGGAATTCGGGGGATCCATCGGCCTTGTGCTGTTCCTGGCTCAATCTGTTTCTATTGCTTTTTATTGCATTGGGTTTGCCGAAGCAGTGGCGGCTTTTTCTCCGGAGTCCACGGCACTGACCACCCGCTTGATTGCATTGGGTGCGGTTTCCTTCCTGTTTGTGTTTGCCTGGCTGGGCTCAGACTGGGCCACCAAATTTCAATTTATTGTCATGGCCCTGCTGGTGGCCGCCCTGGCATCGTTCTGCTGGGGTGGTTTCATTCACTGGGACTCCGCATTGCTGTCAGCGAACTGGATCAATGACGAAAACTCGGTTCCTTTCTGGATTCTGTTTGCTATTTTCTTTCCAGCCGTTACCGGATTCACCCAGGGGGTCAGCATGTCCGGGGATCTGGCAGATCCGGGCAAAAGTCTTCCCCGGGGGACCTTTCTTGCCGTAGGGGTTTCCATCATCGTCTATTTTGCCTCCGCCCTGATCTTTTCCGCTGCCCTGCCCAATGCGGAACTTGCCGCCAATTATGGCGCCATGAAGTCTGTTGCCAGATTTGGGTTTCTCATTGATGCCGGTGTCGTGGCCGCCACCCTGTCGTCGGCCATGGCCTCTTTTATGGGCGCCCCGCGAATTCTCCAGTCTCTTTCCGCTGACCGGGTATTCTCTTTGCTGAATCCGTTTGCCAAAGGATATGGTCCTTCCAACAATCCAAGGCGCGGTGTTTTGCTTTCTGCGGCCATTGCCGTTGCCGTCATTGCCCTGGGTCAACTGAATCTGGTGGCCCGGGTGGTATCCATGTTTTTTCTGATCTCCTATGGATTACTCAATTATGCGACTTTTTTCGAAGCCCGAACTGCCAGCCCGTCGTTTCGACCCCGGTTTAAATGGTTTTCCCCCCACTTGAGCCTGGCCGGATGCCTGATTTGCGCCGCTGTCATGCTGGCCATTGATCCCCGGAGCGGGGCCGCCGCCATTGCCGTGTTATTTGCCATCCATCAATACCTCAAACGCACGGCCGGACCCGCCCGATGGGCGGACAGCTCCCGGGCCTATCACCTGCAGCAGGCGAGGAACCATCTGCTGACGGCAGACAAGGACCCGGCCCACGACAGGGATTGGCGACCCCGTCTCTTGATTTTCGATCATGGGAAGAACCGGCGTGACGCGTTGCTCACCTTTTCTTCATGGATTGAAGGCGGTTCAGGATTCGCCATTGCCCTGCAAGTGGCTGAAGGGAAAGGACCCATGGCCAGAAAACAGGGCAAAGAGATGCAAAAAGAACTGGCATCATTTATCATGGACAGGGAATTGCCGATTTACCCCCTCACCGTATGCGCCCCGGATTTTTCCGATGCATTGGGTGTCCTGATCCAGGGCACGGGCTTTGGCCCCATCATGCCGAATACCGCAGTTCTCAACTGGTTCGGAACCCCTGGTGATACCATTCCCAGCAGTAACCGGTACCAGTATATTCAGCATTTAAGGACGATATTTCGATTTGGGTGTAATATTGTTGTGCTGCATACAGACACGGATACCTGGAACCGCGTCCAGCAGCCTTCAAGTGAAGACCGCCACATCGATGTCTGGTGGCAAAACGATGCCACCAGCCGGCTGATGCTGCTCTTTGCCTATTTAATGACCCGGAAAGACCCGTGGCAAGAGGCCACCATTCGTGTTCTGACCCAGGGAACCGGGGACAATCTTGAGGATGAAAAAAAGACCTTGAGCTCCCTTCTTGAAGATGTGCGTATTGAAGCCGAGGCCATTATCGTTCCGTCGTTTGAACCGAAAATTGTTGCAGAAAATTCTAAAACCGCCGGCATCGTCTTTTTGCCGTTCACACTCAAAGCCAACCAATTAATGGGCCCTTCGGGAAAATCATTTGATCTTGCCTTCCCCCGATTACCTGTCTGCGCGCTGGTCCTCGCTGCCGAGGACATTGACCTGGATTCCGAACCCGAAGAAGGGGCAACCGCTATGATCGCAGCAGCTTCAGATGCCCTGGAAGCTGCCAGGAAAAAAGCAGAACGCGCTGAACAAGACGTCGCCACGGCCCGGGAAACAGTCGAAACCCTCCATCAAAAGCTTGCCAGACTTGAGAAGGGAGTGTCCAAGGCAATCCCGTTAGACACGCATAAAGAATTACAGCAACGAGTGGACACGGCAGAAGCAGATGCACAAAAAGCCTTTCGCCGGGCCGCCAAAGCCAAAGCAAAAGTAGAAGATGCTGAAAAAACAGCTGAAGCGGTTATCGACACGACGGAATCGAAGAAACCACCAGAAGTATAGTCCTTTTTCCATAAGAAGCGGGAAAATGAACCTCTTTGATAATTGTTTTTAAAATTTGTTTCAAGCAGGTATTATACCTTAATGAATGATAGGTGCCGGAGATAACATGATTGTTTTAATTTTATGTATGGCTGTTTTTTTCCTGACAGGCCTTATTCTGGCTGAAAAAAAAGAGAGCACTCTGGGAAAGCTGATCACCAAACTCCCTTTGTCCATTCTTTTTGTACTTGCCGCAATGATCTGTCAAAGACCGGATCCTGCTTACTATCGGCTTATTTTATCCGGCCTCTTAATGAGCCTGCTGGGGGATGTGCTGCTGGTGTTTTACCGGAGAGATCTGTTTCTGGCAGGCCTGGCTGCCTTTCTAATGGGACATATATTCTTTGCTTTGGCCCTGTTCAACCTGGGTAGAACCCCCTCCCCGGGATGGGGATTTCTGTGCAGTGTGATCACCATTGCCGGCCTGGGGGTGTTTGTATGGTTAAGGCCCCACCTGGGCACCATGAAAGGCCCGGTAATCGCCTATTTACTGGTCATTTCCTGCATGCTGGCGGGTGCGGGAAAGGTGCTGTTTGAACCGGCAGTGCCAAAACTGGGTAGAGGAATTATATTTGCCGGTGCCCTGCTGTTTTATTTCTCTGATGTGTTTGTGGCCCGGGATCGGTTAGTGGAAAAAGCCTTTGTCAATCGCCTGCTGGGCCTGCCAATCTATTATGCGGCCCAGTTTCTGCTGGCATTTTCCGTGGGGCTTGTGGGATAGTTGAGTTATTTATTGCAAAAACCTGGAAATCCAAAGATAATAGAATTCCTGCTCATTGAGCAGATGGCGAAACAACTTTTCAAAGGAGTAATATAGCAAAGATGACACAAAAAGCATTCCAGGATTATTATCCGGATGAATTCAGTCATTGTTACGGTTGCGGCAGACTGAATGAAAAGGGATTACAGATAAAAAGCTATTGGGAGGGAGAAGAGGCCGTGGCAAGATTCCTTCCGGGCGACCACCACACGGCCACTCCCGGCTTTGTATATGGCGGGATGATCGCGTCTTTGATCGACTGCCACAGCACCGGGACTGCGTCGGCCGCAGCGTATCGGAAAGAAGGACGGACCATGGATACCGATCCCCTTCGGTTTGTTACGGCCGCCTTGAAAGTGGACTATCTTGCGCCAACCCCGTTGGGGGTGGAACTTGAACTCCGCAGCAAAGTGATGGAAATCAAAGAAAAAAAAGTCGTGATTGAAACCAGGGTACTGGCAGACAATAAAACCTGTGCAACAGGGAATGTTGTGGCGGTCCGGATGCCGGAAACCATGATGACCAAAACAACCCAGCGCTGATTTAAGCCTAATATTAAGGAACATCAAAATGAACCAACAGAAAACAGCCATTTTTGCATTCCGGGGTGATCCCATGTGCTTTATCCACGTCCTTCTCAACGGGATTGACCTCTTTGAACGGGGCCAGGAAGGATTGATCATCCTGGAAGGGGAAGCCGTCACATTGATTCCCGAAATGGCCAAACCGGGACATGCCCTTTCAACCCTTTACCAGAAGGCAAAAAGCCTTGGTATAGTGCATGCCGCATGCAAGGCATGCGCCATCAAACTCAAAGTCGACAAAGAGATTGAAAAAGAAGGCATTCCATTCCTCGGTGACATGTCCGGTCATCCATCCATGGGAAGCTTTATGGAAAAGGGGTATCAAATCATCACGTTCTGATGCCTGGGGATCAATTTACATGGGGTCAGGCTTTTTTTATGGTGCTTTTATCGGGCTTGGTCCTAACTTCGCCCACTTGTCGTAATTGATGGTTCGATGGGGTCAGGCTTGTGTTATTGGAGGCTGAATCTTTTATCAGGCTCCATGCTTTTGATAACAGACTGTAATAGCAACGAAATTCAGCAAAAGCGTCAATAAGGCAAGCCTGACCCCATGCATACGAAAGTTAAGTTCTATAATTTATATCCGATCATTCGCAAAAAGCCTTTTCTTTTTTCAATATCGGCCTCGGTCTCAATACCCTTTGGCGAGAATCCGTCAATCACCCCGAGGATGCCCCTTCCCTGGTCTGTCTGGGCCACGATAACCTGTACCGGATTTGCTGTTGCACAGTGGATACTGGTCACCTCCGGCACCATTTTAATGGTGTTGAGGATATTAATGGGGAACATGTCTTTCATAAAAACGATAAAGGAATGGCCGGCAGCAAGTTCAAAGGCATTCTTTTTTGCCAGTTCGATCATGTCTTCATCTGTTCCACTGTATCGGACCAGACATTCTATGGATGCCTCACAGAATGCCACACCAAATTTTGCATTGGGCACGGTACAGATGATGGCCTCATAAATATCTTCAATGGTTTTGATAAAATGAGAATGGCCCAGAATAAAATTCAAGGCATCGGGATTTTCAATGGATATGGTTTTCAGTTCCATATTGACCTCCAAACGTTATATTAGGATATAGTTACATGAGATCAGGCTTTCTTTATGGCACTTTTTACCTGTCGGGTCATGAAATAATGATAAAAAGCATGGAGCCTGACCCCATCTATTAAAGCGAATGACCGAAAGTTGAGTTACTATAATCATACTTCAGATCGAAAAACAAGTTGCGTTATCCGGAGAACCTGCTAAATTGCTCGGAATTACAATGTTTTTAAGCGAGTCGTCATGTTTAAACGATTAAAGTTCCTTATTTATACCCGACCCTTTATTTTTTTTGCCTATTATCTTGTCCGGATTTACAGCCTGACCTTCCGCCTGCAGGTGATCAATGAAGAAAAATGGCAGGACCAGTTTAAACAGGGCAGGCCAATCCTTCTTTGTGCCTGGCACCAGCAGTTTTTCTCTGTGATCCGGCACTTCAAAACCTACTCAACATTCAATCCCGGCATCATGATCAGTCAAAGCCGTGATGGTGATCTGATTTCCGGTGTAGCCAGAAGAACCGGGTGGCATACCCCCCGGGGCTCCTCCTCAAGGGGAGGGAAAAACGCAATGAATGCCATGATCGAGCATTTGACAACCTACCGCCTGGGTGTCCATATCCTTGATGGCCCCAGAGGCCCCATGGGAAAGGTCAAAGCCGGGGTCATTAAAATGGCCCAGGCGACAGATGCCCTGGTGGTGCCGTTCTATATCCGGGCGGAACAGGCCTGGATGTTTAATTCCTGGGACAGATTTTTGCTTCCCAAACCCTTTTCAAAGGTCTTTTTAACCTTTGGAGATGCACTGCATTTTTCCCCGGACAACACCCTTAACGGGTTTGAAGAACAGCGACAGCTTCTGGAAACAACCATGCTGCCCGGTCTTATCCGTTAACCCACATCTCGGCCTGCCGACACAACGAATAACGAAAATGGTATTATGCCGCCCCCGAAGGGCGATCGGATCGGCCCCGGACCGTCGGCGGCCCATTTGCCCTACCGGTCTAAAGCGCAGGAACTGCGGGCAGGTGTGTCCTCAAACAGCCTGCGCTTCTTAACGCCCGGCAGGGCAAATGGGCTGATCGCCTTTGGGTCCGAACGGGCCGATCCGATCGCCCTTCGGGGGCTCTGCTGTCGCATTTTCATATAAAAAGAATCAAGCCAAGGCCGACAATGGCCTGGATAACATTAAAAAAACTATTTCTTGCATATTCAATTGATTTCATGTAATATTTAAATCTTTTGATTCCCATGGTCGGTAATTCCGGCCTTTTATTATTTTTAAGGAACCTTATGTCCCAGAAAAATCTACCCCTGACCGGGTTTGACGAAATGAACCTGACCCCACCTGTATTCGCAGTATTACAGGATGTGGGCTACACCACCCCCACACCGATCCAGGCCTTGACCATTCCTCATCTGATCCAAAACAAAGATGTCCTGGGCCAGGCCCGGACCGGCACCGGCAAGACCGCTGCCTTTGCACTCCCCCTGCTGTCCCGGATTGACCTTGCCAATAAACGGCCCCAGGTATTGGTGCTGACGCCCACCCGGGAACTGGCCATCCAGGTGGCGGATTCCTTTAAGACCTATGGCGCCAGGATGAAAGGGCTGAATGTATTGTCCGTCTATGGAGGCCAGAGTTATGGCATCCAGCTGAACCAGCTCAGGCGGGGCGTCCATGTCGTAGTGGGGACTCCCGGTCGACTCATGGATCATATGCGAAAAAAGACCGTGTCGTTTGAAAATCTTTTTTGTGTGATCCTGGATGAAGCTGATGAAATGCTTCACATGGGTTTTATTGATGATGTGGAATGGATTCTGGACAGAACGCCGGATACGTCACAAACGGCCCTTTTTTCAGCCACCATGCCCATGCCCATCCGAAAGATTGCTAAAAAATACCTGACAACCCCCGAAGAAATCCTTGTCCAATCCGATGCCACAGAGCTTCGCACCATCAAACAGCAATACTGGATGGTCAACGGCACTAAAAAAGCCCAGGCCCTGACCCGGTTTCTGGAAGCGACCGTTTTTGACGGGGTGATCGTGTTTGTTAAGACCAAAACCGAAACCCTTGAAGTGGCGAAAGTCCTTGAGGACAAAGGATTCAAAGCAGAGGCCCTGAACGGGGACCTTGCCCAAAATGCCAGAGAACGGACGGTCAACCGGCTGAAAAACAGCCATATCGATATCCTGGTGGCCACGGATGTGGCGGCGCGGGGCCTGGATGTAGACCGAATCTCCCATGTGATCAATTATGACATGCCCCCCAAGGTAGATCCCTATGTCCACAGAATCGGCAGAACCGGCAGGGCCGGTCGCACCGGCGAGGCCATCCTGTTCGTGGCCCGGAATGAGCGATGGATGCTGAGGGTTATTGAAAAGGCCACACGACAGAAACTCCAGGAAATCTTCCTGCCCTCCAACACGGCCATCAATAAAAAGCGAGTGGCCGACTTTAAACAGGCCATCACCCAGACCCTGGATTCAGAAGACCTGAGTGCTTTCGAAGAATTAATTGAGGGATATGCCCGGGAACACGACATCCCGGTGACCCAGGTGGCGGCTGCCCTTGCAAAATTATCCCACGGGAATACCCCCTTCTTTTTGCCGGCGGATAAGAATAAAAAAATCGCAAATGCCAAACCCATAAAAGAAAAGCAACTGAATAGAAAGCCCATGCCAGATAAAACGCATCTGTCTGAAAAAACCAGTGGGACTGGCAATATTGCCAAAAGAAAACCACCCAAACCGATGAAAACCCCTTCCTCGCCCAAAAAGGTGGGTGCTCCTCCCCTGGAAACCGGCATGGAACGGTATCGCATTGAGGTGGGCCGGAACCACGGGGTCCAGGCAGGCAATATTGTGGGGGCCATTTCAAATGAAGCCGGCCTTGACAGCAAACACATCGGCAACATTGACATTAATCAGGAATTTTCCTTTGTGGATCTCCCCTTTGGCATGCCCAACGAAATCTTCAAGCTGCTGAAAAAAACCTGGGTGCGGTCCCAGCAGATGGCAATTTCAAAGTGTGCCTGAAAAGAATCAACACCCGTTATCTCCAAATCCATGGGGTATGAATCGGGCCATATAAAATAAATTGGATCGCGTCTTTTTGAGACGGATCCAATTCAAACAGTCCGGTCCTCTGTCCTGGGAAAGTGGCTCCATAGAAGGGGTTCCAGCTCCTGGGCAAAGCCGGGTAGTGTCAGCCCCAGGCATAAAAACGCAATGAGAAATACCCCACAAATGGTTTTCAACAGTTATTATTCCGGATGGATTTGGGTGATTTTTGATCCTTGTACCCCAAGACCTGCCATCAACCCCTTCTGGTCAAAAAAGAAAACATAAATGTCATCTTTGGCCGTGGTGGTAGTCAGTGACCGGGCCAGGCCCTCATCCACAACAACAATGCTCGGACCGACACCGATCTCCCACCCAGAGCTGTTTTTAAGATACGCAAGGGCATCGTCCGTCATGAAAAACATGGCATATCCAAAGGATTGTGCGCCGGCCTGAAGCCCGTATGATGCTGCAACCGTATTATAATACCCCATTGTTTTGTTGCCTGCCCGAAGGGCTCCCTGACCATATTGAGCCCCAACAAGCAGACCGGCTTTGATCACATTTGGGAAAACCAGCATCCCTTTTGCCACCCTGGAAAGCTCCTTTGCCGCTGGAGATCCTTCATAAAGCTTTGCAATGGCTACATCGACTTCGCTGTCAATCACAGCAGCTGTTTCTGCAAATGCAACCCCCGTGGTAAAAAAAAGTGCTGCAATGGTAAGGATTGCGGCCAGAAAGCAAGTTGATTTTGATTTTTTCATTTTAATATCTCCTATTCTTGTTTCTTTGTATGAAAGTAGTGCGTTATGAGTTTTGAGTTGTGAGAAGTTATACCTCCCACAATACTCATACCTCACCTCTCATAACTTTCATGTTTTGTTGTGTCCGTCAGGACATGTGGGTTTATATAAAATAAAGGCCAGAATGATTACCAATTGTAAAGAATGGCCAGTCCAAAATATTGCTCATCAATGTCATAAAGATACCAGTCAGCGTTGCCGCGACTTTCTTCTTCAAATTCATTTGCCGCATATTTATAAAAAAGGGTGCTTGACCAGCCTTTATAAAATCGCCAGGTCACTCCGGTTTTAACGGTGTAACATCCTTCCGATCCGCCATATCCTGCATTAAGACTGGTATTCCAGGACCAGTTGGTATAAATCGGTACATCAAGAGAAAGACCGATAACGCCGTCTGTCCAATTATTATCAAGTTCTCTGCCTTGCTCGAAGGCACCAACATGAAGCGTTCTTTTCAACTCATGTTTGGTGTAACGCACCCCGCCCAGCAAATTGAGATTTAATCCGTTATTTTTATAGATGGGATATTCCGCTGTTAACTCAAATACCGTGACGTCAAAATCGACATGCCCCCAGATATTTGGATTATTTGTAAAGGCATCCCCTTCAAGATTGAGTTGAGCGAAGGAAAGTTGAAACATCCATTTGCCATCGGTGGCATAACTGCTAAATCCGAAGGCAGAGTCGATCAGATCAGACATGTCACTGGCATCCTCATCAAGATTTAGATCAACCGGACCACCTGCAAGCGTCGAATCCAATCCTATATCTCCTTCAATGGCCATCAAGGTCGGCCCCGTGCCCAATCCAAAATTCCATCCAGCATAAGCTGATGTGCTGATGGCACAAATAACGATAATCGTGATAAACCATAGATGTTTTACCTTCATTTTTCTCTCTCCTTTAAAATTTATTATCCCTTTTGTTGTGAAATTCTATACCCCGCGATCAGGTCGAACCGGCTGAATCGGTAGCCGACATCGCTGTAAACATTTACCGGGATGAAGCCCAGCGATTTCGTGCTGTTGAATATCTTTGGGCCAGTTACCCAGCCCGTATGTTTACCAGATGATCTTGTAGCCTGCCTCCATAGATCCATCTGTCGGCCGGTCTGAGCCAATGCCAATGGATGGACGCAGATAGACGCTGTGTCCTTTTGTGCCAAAGTAATTGTCAAGCATGGTTCCGACTTCGACATCGATCAGTATGAACTCAGTGTCGTTCTCATAGTCAATGACTGCCTGGGGATCAATCAGCGCCCACCTCTGTTTATCCTTTGATGTTTTTAGAATGAAAATGTCCATCAAACCCTGGTGAATATTACTTCGGCCATCATCCTCATCTACACTGAACTTATGTTGGTATGCTGGTGCGACCAGGTCAAACATGCCGCCAAAAGGCTTGAAGAAAACAGCAAATACCTGTGGGCCCAGTGAAGTTGCACCAAGGCCCAGGGCATCCTCGGATGCAGTATCAAAAAAGAATTCCATACCAAATGCTATGGCCATCTTATTGGCCATATTCAAATATGGCACTGTTAAAAATCGGATATCTGAATCTCCAAAACCAGAATCATCCAGATCATCCACACCATCGTTATTAATATCCGCTTCAAGTGCTACGCCCCGAATTCTGGCTCTAAACTGCCATTTCCCATCCAAAATAGGTGCTCTAAACTCCATTGTGGTGATGTTTTGATACCCGTCACCATCCGTGTTTAACCACTGATATTCATTGTAAATCCTTAAATCATAGGTAAAGTTAATGGGATTGGTCCCTGTCTTGTCTGATTTCATTGCATCTTGAGAGTTCTCTTCAGCATGGGCCTGAAAAGAAAAGATGATCAGACATGCCACCATTATCATTCCCAGTAAAAGCGGAAAATATTTGTTTGATTTCATGTGATGTTTCCTTTTTTAATTAGGGCAGGGAGCAAAGAAATTTTAAAATGCTCCCTGCCCTTAGGTTTTATCTGATTTAAGAAAAAGATTTCTTTTCCCAATCCCCTGTTATGGTTGAATTTCAACTCTTCTGTTTAAAGAGCGGCCCGATTCCGAATCATTGAGTGAAACAGGTCTTGTAAATCCAAACCCTTCAGTTGCAAGCCTGTCTGCGGCAATACCTTTTCCTACAAAGTAATCTTTAACCGCATTGGCCCTGTCAAGGGAAAGACCCATATTGTACTCGGAACTGCCGACATTGTCTGTATGGCCCTGGAGGGTAATATTCATTGAAGGATTCTTTTCAAGGACTGTGACAGCTTCGTTAAGCATTGGATAGGCTGCGGATTTAATATCTGATTTATCAAAATCAAAAAGAGCCGTATTACTGAATGCCCAGCAGCCGACAGTATTGACACTGGCACCTTCTGGTGTGTCTGGACATTGATCGCTCTTATCGTAAACACCGTCGTTATCACTGTCTTTTTCTGTAATTACCACCGGAGCAGCCTTAACCACAGGTGCTGGTTCGACAACCGGGGCAGGTTTTTCTGCAACAAAAACTTTTTCAACAAAAGCTGCCATGCCGGCACTGGTTAACAATTCACCGGCAGTTGAGTCAAATCCGCATTCTCCGATTTTTGCAAGCTCTTTTGCCCCGGCTACTACACTCTCAGGAGCGTCACCGACAAGAATGGGATAAAAACAGATAGAGGAACCATAGGCAGCGTTTAATACTTTTGCAGATGCCAATGGATCTCCTGGCAGATCAAGACCGTCACTGATGATAATAACGGCAGTCTCACCGGAAAGGTCCTTTAAATCAGTTCCTGCTGCCCCAAATGCTCTATACAGAGGACTGGTTCCGCCCGGTCTGGAGATTTTTCCAAAATTATCTTTCAGATTGTCAGAATTATATTTTTCCATTCCGTAAAAAAGCTGGGTATTCTTTTTTGATACACCTGGGTCGTGACCAAAGGATCTTACCCCTGCGACCTGTCCCAATTCAGGAACAGTTTCATTCAGTCGCAGTACCAGTTCCTGTGCAATTTTAAATTTGGATATTCCATAATACTCTTCATCCATGGAACTTGATGCATCAAAGATAATCAGGAAATTATCTACTTTTGATGAATACATGTCAGAATTATATTGTTTTGCTGAGAATGTAGGAATTGGTTTTACCTGTTTCTCAAACAATGAACATCCGGCAAGAAAACTGAATGCGATTACCAAAACCAAACTTTTAACCCCAAAGTTCTTAATCATTTTTTCTCCTTTTTTTTCGGCGAGACGAGTTCTAACCCACCCCGCCAGTGTGGTTAAAATTTTTACTTTCATAGCCGTTTCCTTTTTATTTGAGGTTAATGTGTTTGTTGTCTCCAAGTTATCGTTTCATTATGTTGTAGAAGGTCTGGGGCAAAAATAAAATCCCCCGAACAGGGGGAAAAATCATCCCCCACAATGGGGGATATTCATAATTAAAACAATCTATATAGTCAGGACCATCACCTGTAAAAAGTTGATCTCCAGGCGGATGCCGAGCACCACGGCATCGTCGTCGCTGTCCACATCTTTGCCGCTATATGTTTCTATCTGTGAGAGTACCGGATTCATGCGGACGTCATCCTGCTCACCTGAACGTGCCTCTGTAGACACTTGGTCCAACTATAGCCAATCGGCAAAGACGGTGCTGTAAATTGTCAGAACTGCCATAAATAATGCGGCCAGAATCGGTCCGAGCACCAATCCTGATGCGCCAAACAATGCTAACCCACCGAGCGTACTGAGCAGGATCAAAAGATCGGGCATTTGGGCATCTCGCCCAACAAGGACCGGCCTGAGAAAATTGTCTGCGGTACTGACAACCACTGCACACCAAATAAACAGACCTATCCCGGCAATTGAATTACCGATAATAAAAAGGTATAAAACAGCAGGAATCCAGACCAGCATTGCACCAATTCCGGGCAAGACGGAAAGAATTGCCATAACAGCACCCCAGAATACTGAGGCGCCAACACCCGCTACAGCGAAACCAATACTGCCAAGCATTCCCTGAATAATGCCAATAATGAGCGTACCTTTGACTGTGGCACGACTTACTGACAGGCCGACTTCTATCATTTTTTGCTTGTCGAGTTTCGTCAGGGGAACGTAGCTCAGAATCTTGTTCATCAGTGTTGGTCCTTTGATAAGAAAAAAATACATGGCATATAACATGACGAATAAGTTCAGAAAAAATACAGCAGCGCCTTCCGAAACCCTTGCCAGGTTCGAAGCAAAAATCATCCCGGTTTTCCCCGCTATTTCAGCAACCTTAGCTGAAATTTCCTCCGTATAGGGCGCTAGTTTATCAACAAAGGGTAGCCAGTCCGGCAATGTGGGATTATTTATGGTGGCGCTATCAACGTGCTTTTCGATCCAGGGCCTTACCATTTCCGTCACCCCGGTAGCTTGCTCAGCAACGAGGCCAAGCAGAAAAAGTAATGGCACGATAATGACCATGAGTGAAACAAGCAGTGTCAATATCGACGCCAATGCATTACGTCCGCCAGAAACCCTTTGAAACCAAAGGTACAAAGGATAAAGAATGCCACTGAAAACTGCGGCAAGCAGCAATGCCTCAAGAAAGCCGCCAATTAGAGCGATGAACCCCAGGCCGTAAGTGATGACCATTACCAGCACAAAACTTTTTTGAAATCGTTCTTTGTATGTAATTTGATCTTTCATCTATTTTCACCCCGGTATGAGACAATTATCTCAAATTATCGACAACGTCAGCAATAGCAAATACATCCTTTGCAACTGCTGACGTTGCAAATTTTCATAACAAAAACGTATGGTTTACTTTTTATCTTTGGTGAAATGTTTTTCCGCGCTCTCAAAGGCCATTTTCATGACGTCAATAGAGCTTTCCACCCCTGCTTTCACCTCTTCCCATGCGCCTTCAGAGCTTTGTTCAAACGCTTCTAATTTGACTTTTGCCTCATTTAATTCTTTGTCGAGTTTCTCGACATGGGGTTTTATTTTATCTTCTGTCTCTTTCATACCGAGGTGCATCTGCACCTTGGCCTCATCCATTTTTGTCTGCCAGGTTGCCAGCTCTTTTTCCAACTGTTCTTTAATCGTCTGTTTTTTAGCTTGTTCGCTCATAATAGTCTCCTTTTTGTTTTAAAATTCTTATTTCCTCTAATCAGCAAAACGCCATTACTGCCCGCTCAGTTAATTGCCACCTCATCGCTCACCATTTTTGCACGGACAAATGTAAACGTTGCGCCAAACAGAAAAATGGCTGATGCATAATATATCCAAAGCATCACCAGCAAGACATTGCCTGCAGCTTGATAAAGGTTGGCAACCGTGCGGCCGCCCAGGAAATACCCGATCAGGTATTCACCTGCTGCTACCAAAATAGCTGTCACCAGGGCACCTAACCAAATATCCTGCCATTGCAGCTTCGTGTTGGGTAAATATCTGAAAAGCAATGCAAACAATAAGGTGGTGAGAGCCAATTCAACAAAAAATGAATTAAAAAAAACCATATATATTGATATTCCACCAAGCCATATCACCGAATAATTACCGAACTTGGCGATCATCGTCTGCAGTCCCACCGAAACGAGCAAAAGAAATGAGAAGGCGATCATCAAACACAAACAGATACTTCGATCACGAAGCATCAGACCAATTCCGAAACCTTTCGCCTCAGCCGGCTGCACCTCAAAGATTCGATTCAGGCTGATTTCCACCGAGACCATTACCGTAGTGGCTGTGAATAGCAGCAACGCGATCCCCATTGCACTCGCCCACCAACTAGGCTCATGAATATTTATCTGTTCAGCCGTCGCTATCATTTGCTGTGCTCCCCCTCGGCCTACCAGGTCACCGATCTCAAGCGAGATCGCCTCACGCACCACAACTTCCTTATTAAAACGAGCCGCAATCCAAAGAATAATGAGTAACATCGATGGTAAAGAGAAAATCATATAAAAAGCAAGCGCCGCCGCCTGTGTCAGGACATCTTCCTTGAAAAATTTTACAATCGTTTTTCCTAGAACCTGCTTATAAAAATATAACCTATGGTGAATGCGCATCTTCATCAAATGGGACCTCTGACCATCACGGGTTTTAACCCGCCTCTTTATTTCTTTGTCGTGGGCAATTTACTTGACCAACTCATCGTTGGCATACAATTTTGCATCTCCACCTTTAGAGAGACCGCCACCATCATAATCAAATACCAGTTTCAGCGTGACCGGCCCGGCAGGCAACTTGCTTTCTGCCTGAATTGTGTAGCGTTCAAGGCCAAGGAAATGGCGGGGCGAGTTTTAACCGGCCCCGCCGATTTTATCAGAAAACTATTTTTCTCCATAGATCGCCTTTTTATCGGCGACGCCGGGACGGTCTCGGTCTCGGGCTCGGTCTCGGTCTGCTGGGAAGCTGTGACGGGCGGCCCATACTCGGCGGCCTGGGCTTAATGTGCCCGGGCTGAACAGGCCTGCGATCATAGTCGTGATGGACATGTACGTCTCTTCCCCAGTGAGGATAAGGGTCATGGTAACTCTGGTAATAGACATGACCGCCGCCCGAACTGGCACAACCACCTAAAAACAGCCCCGCGATGACAAACATAACTCCGGATATGACATTCATTGGTTTTCCCATGATGATTACTCCGCCGCCGTTGTTTTTGGCGACCATCGCTCGATAATTACTAACGCGCCTGACGGATCAGACAGCAATGACAGTCGATTGCCGTCGGCAGTTTGTCTGGGCTCAACCAAGATCTTCCCCCCCAGATTTTTTGCCTTCACGGCAATCTCATCGGTATCGGCGACCCGTACCACCGGCACCCAGCGCATCTCAAGTTTATCGTTCGCCGAGTAACGGATACCTGCCCGCCATTGCCCATCTTTCATCAGGATCAGATAGTCGGTTTTTTCACCGACAAAATGGTAGCCGGCAAGTTTTTGGTAAAACGCAATTGAGGCATCGACGTCATTGGACCAAAGTTCGTGCCAAAGCCACGACCCGATGACCGGTTCTTTATCCTCCGGATCCCCGCCCGAGGCGTGCAGCAACAGCAGCTGCGCACCCTGGGGATCTCTTACCAGAGCGGCCCGGCCGCGATTGCGCATGTCCATGGGTCCTTTAAGAACGATCCCCCCCTCTCTGTCGAACAGGGAAACCGCTTTGTCCACATCGGCAACCGAAAGCGTACAAAGCCAACGAGCCGCGCTTTTTACCTCGGAAACATCTTTAATTTGAGCCATGCCGCCAATGCTGAGGCCATTATTTTTGATCACCGTGTAGTCGCCAAGCTGCTCGAACGTCCAGCCGAAAAGGTGGCCATAGAAATCCTTAGCCACCGGAACATCATCGGTGAGCAGATCATTCCAGACGAATTTTCCCGAAAAATGTACCCCCGTGGGGGTATCGGTGACAGGGGTCAACGCTAACCCGGAAGTTTTGTTCATCCCCGCGCAACCCGTGAGCACAAATTGGATCAAAAAAAATATCACCGCAGCGTATAGCCCGTATCGAGGCAAATGGCTTCGCGGTCTGGGGGATGGTCGCGTCCTTATTCGTGCATTTAGATCCATCGTCGTCACCATTTCCTATGTTCTATTCTCCTTATTGAAATTCCCATAGGAGGCAGAACCTTTGGCGTTCCACCTCCTGCGGGAAAAAGATCCAGTCAATTACTTCACCAGCTCAATCTCACTTATTTTCCATTTCTGATCGTACCAAACCTGAGTTGGGCCATAAATTCTCCAAAGCACATGCCAGCTTCTTCCTGGTATGGTTTGTAACCAGTTCACCTTGCCTTCGGGTTTTTCAGGGCTGAAATAAATATCAAATGAACCGTCAGCATTTTGAATGACGGCTTTGTCCTTACTGGTTACGCCCGGGAAAGCCTGGTCGGTCTGCAATAGCGAACGGGTCTGCATATCATAGATGGTTACATCCCAAAAATTAGCTGCAGGAACGTCTGGCAGGATGTGCAGTTTATAGGTTTTGCTGCCATCAAATCGTCGACCTTGGGAATCACGAAGTCCTTCCAGATATTGAGAACCCGCACCTACCGGAGGTTTCACCATAGCTGGTGTAATTCCTGTGGCATAAAAATGGAACCGCTCACGCTCATTAATTAATCGAACACCATTACGCATAAATTCATGGCTCCCACCGGCAAAACCAGGTTCCCATGTTTTACTTCCGGGATATGCGGCAAAACTTTTATCACGGGCATTCCACTGTATAACTCTCTGTGTGGCATTACCCACATTTGCGGCATCATCAAGGATTTTTTTCATGCGTGCATCAGGCGCAAAAGGTTTTCCCTTTTCAATTCCAATTGAAGCAAGCATCCCTAATATTTCCGGACTAAAAGCCGAATTAGGCTCTTCCTGAACCACTTTATTAACTTCTGCAAAAAATTCACCGTTCGAAGCATGAAGGGTATTGATAAACTTGCCATTCAGGTCCACCCAATTAACCTCTTTTGGAGCATCTCCCAAAGGATAGAGGCGAAAATGATCCTTCATGTTTTTAACAATCGGTTCAGCTTTGAAATCGGTCATAAAACCACGTATTGCCAGCCAATGGCCATAGGTTTTGGATTGTTTAACAATGTATCCCTCGGGGATATCACCCTTGTAATCCGGTGGTAAAAGAAGATACTTACCGCCCTTACCTTTATCATCTCCTGCATTACCAAAATCACATAGATATCTGAACCAGAAATCATCAACAATTCCAAGCACATTGGGTGGTGTTTCCATCACCATGGGGCCATCTTTCAAATCGACCCACATAAAACCATAAATCACAGTCGTATTCCCTGTAAGAAGAAGCCCTCTTGGATCCAGGCGGCCATTCCAATAGATCATGGTTTCATTATCAGGACCAAAATCCCGAATACCTTTACGGAACCCTGACAGCGAAGCCGCAGGTGTCGTCATAATCATGACTTCAACGGCTCGGATAAAATCAAGATTGTCCCAAACCTTTTGGGCTGTTTCTTCCGTAGGAAAGCCGTCATTAAATTTCAGCGTGCCAATGCTTGTTTCCATCGTGTCCGGTGTAATGACATTCGCCGGAATCTTGGTGGTCATTTTGTATTTGGGTGGTGCAGCCCATGCCGCAGTTGTCAAGCTTGCCACCATCAGTCCTGTAATGGCCATGATGGCTAATGATTTTATTATCATGATTTTTTCTCCTTTTGTTTTCAGCGAGAAGAGTTCTAACCCTTCCAGCAGAGTATTTAACGCTTAAAATTTATTTCAACAATTCAAGATCATTCAAGACCCAGGTTTTGTTGATATATCCTTCCGTTGGGCCATAGAAGCGGAACACCAGGAAGAAACCCTTTTCAGGATTTGTAGGAACCCAGTTCTTTTCTTTTCCAGCAGGTGCTTTAGGACCGAAATAAACATCTACAGATCCATCAGCATTAACTACAGGCTTTTCACGACTGCCTATCGAAACGTTCTTGTTTTTCCCGGGATCCAGCAGGCTGCGGGTCGTGGGATTGTAAGCCGTTACCGCCCAGAAATTTTTAACTGGCGGTTTGGCTCCAACACGTAATTTATACGTTTTGCTACCATCAAGATACGCACCTTTATTATCACGAATGGAAGTAAGATATGCAGTACCCGCACCCGGCGTGGTAGAGATCAGGGCAGGAGAAACTACAATAGCGGCGTAATGCCACAAAGTGCGTGCATCAATATCTGCCACAGCATTACGTTCAAAAGTCGTATTGTGCAGGAACATTTTTTCCCAATGCCGTTTCGGCCAGTATCGGATCTCAGGATCGCGCGAGGCAAACACTATAGCGCGTGACATGGCTGCGCCCTGCTTAGCTCCCTGATCCAGAATACGCTTCATGCGCTCATCCGGATTAAATGGCTTTCCTTGAATAATGCCCAATGTCGCCAGGCGGCCCAACTGTTCAGCGCCAAATAATTCCTTGGGTTCGTATTGAATAATTTCATTCAGCATTTCAAACGCAGAACCATCTTCCGCAGCCAAGGAATTGAGACCGGTACCGGCAGTGTTATAGTAATTCGCCTGACGGGGGCCGGTTGCAAGTGGGTAGACTTTCAAGTTTTCTTTAAACCATTGGGTTGCCTCATCGCCTACACCAACATCACCCCAGGCGCGGAACATTGACCAAATTCGGTAGCTCGGTGACTTGACCACAAAATAGCCATCAGGCGTTTTGCCATCAAAACCGGGAGGCAGAAACAGGAACTTGCCGCCTTTACCCTTATCGGGCCCGACCACACCAATATCGGTCAGGAATTTAAAGGCTGCATCATTCACAGTGCCTAGCATACCCGGCGGTGCTTCTACCACTGTGGGGCCGTCTACCTTCAGGTCGAGTGAAGCAACCGCGTATACCGTGCTGTTGTTACCCGTCAGGTAAAGCTCAGTGGGTGTCAGCCCGGGGCTTGGGTGCACGCCTATATCGGATGAGGTTTTAAATCCGAAATCCCGGATCTGACCCTTGATGATGCCGTGCACAGACAGGGCGGGCATAAAGTCCATATAGGCTTGCGTGGCACGCTGCAAGTCCATCTCATGGTAAATCTTTTGAGTCGTTTCTTCGGTGGGATAGGCCTCGAGATCAAACTTCAAAGTGCCGAAATTCGTCTTGATCGTATCCGGCGCAGGTTTGAAATCTTTGTTGGTTTGTTTCTTGCCGGCATTGTTAAACAGGTTTTGCGTCTGCGCTGCCGTCTCAGCGTGAACCGGTACCGTAAGACTGGTTGCCATTAGTCCGGCAATGGCAAGCATCAATAATGATTTCATTTTCATGAATACGTCTCCAGTTTTGTTTTGGCGAGGCGAGTTCTAACCCGCCCCGCCGCCTATTTATCTTGAACGTATTATTTCACTAACTCCAGCTCGCTGGGGCGCCAGGTCTTGTCCAGCCAGGGCTCTAGTGGGCCGTACATACGTAATAGAATGAACCAACTCTTTCCTGGAATAGTCTGAATCCAGTTGCTCTCCTTGCCTGCCGGTGCTTTTGGAGCAAAGTAGATATCATAGGAACCATCTTTGTTGGCTTTGACCTCTCCGCTTAAACTATTTAGCCCGGCAAAGGGTTGATCGCTCTGAAGCATGCTGCGCGTCTGGGGATCATAAATTGTCACTGACCAATTGTCTTTTACCGGAACATTGGGCGGCAGGTTGAGTTTGTAGGTTTTTGCGCCATCCAAAGGCTGGTGTTTCGAATCTAACCCGGCAATACCGTAGTCCGAACCAACACCCGGTTTAATCCCTGCCATAGCCGGAGTGACGCAGACAGCGTTGTAATGCATCCAAAGTCGAGCATCTATGCGACGGATTCCATCTTTTAAGAAGAAGGCATCTTTTTCGGGAAACGCCATGACCCACTCACTGTCTGTCTCTGGATAGAAATAATGTCCGGGATCACGGGGATACACGGTATTGGCGCGTGCGTAGGCATTACCGATATCAACGGCTTCGGTGAGCAATTTTTCCATACGCGCATCCGGATTAAAGGGTTTGCCTTTAATGATTCCAAAAGTGGCAATCATTCCACGCATCTCAGGGTCGATAAAATCAATGGGTTCTTTTTGGATGATTTCATTGAGCCGTTCAAAATAGGTAAAATCATTGGGCGGAATCGTATTGTAATATACACCCGACATGTTTTTGAACTGCATCTTCGGCGGATTGTCTTTTTTTGCCAGCGGATAGACTTTCAGGTTGTTCTTGACGTTATCGGCAGCCTTTTTGACATCAGCTGGGTCGGTCACATTCCTGACATAACCGCGCATGAAGTTCCACACCACATAGCTCGTGGATTTAACGACAAAATACCCATCTGGAACATCCCCTTCATAACCAGGAGGCAGCACCAGGTATTTTCCGCCCTTGCCCTTATCGGGACCAGCTGCGCCCATATCGCTGAGATAGCGCATATTGCCATCATCAAGAATGCCCAGTTGATCCGGCGGAACTTCAATTACAGTTGGGCCGTCTTTTTCAAGGTCGAGAAAGCTCCAGTTATAGAGCGATGTGTTGTTATAGGTCAGCACCTGCGACTTTGAATCTCCCATCTGCTCCCAAAGCACAACCTGATGAGCGTCCCCCATACCCACGTCTTTACTGCCCTGGCGCAGGCTGTAGGTGGACACCGCCGGCATCATAGATATATAGATTTGCACAGCCCGGGCACGATCTACATAATCGTACACGGCATCTCTTGTCTTAAGCGTTGGGATCCCATCAAAGAATTCCAGAGTCCCTATGGCCGATTCAACCGTTGCTGGTGTGGTGATGTTTTCCGGAAGCGGTGTCGTCATTTTCATTTCAGGCTGTTGGGTGATCATTTTCGGTGATGCGGCCCATGCTGCCGTTGTCAGGCTGGTTGCCATTACTCCGGCAAGAAGCAAGCTAGCGAATTGCTTTCTTTTCATAATCATCTCCTATCAATTCTCTATGTTGTTTTCGGGCAGACCGTCATGCAGACGGCCTGCCCCAAAAGATTAACTAAGGATCGGTTCCAAAATTAGGTGAACTTTTGTTTTCAGAAACCCCAGTCTTTTAAGGGGTTTTGAAAACAATTTAAATCACTTTATTTTGTAACGATTCCTAATAACTATTGAACCAACTCCAATTCACTAGGTCGCCAGGTTTGATCTAACCATGATTGCAATGGACCATACATTCGTAATGCAACGAACCAACTTTTACCCGGAATAGTTTGCAACCAATTACTTTCCAGTCCCTGCAGTGGCTTTGGAGAAAAATACACATCAATTGAACCATCAGCATTCTTTTTCATTCCTTTCTTATAACTATCCAAAGTCGGAAACTGCTGGTCGGTCTGCAATTGACAACGGGTCTGGGTATCATACATGGTTAAAGCCCAGAAATCTTTCACCGGAATATTTGCAGGCATGTTCAGTTTATAGGTTTTGGAGCCATCTAGTGCCTGACCCTTGGAATCAACCATACCCATTGAATAGTCGGATCCTTTTCCAGCCGATTTGCTCGACATGGCAGGAGACACACATATATAGCCGAAATGATAAAACACGCGGCCATCGAGAACACGAGCACCCTCATCCATATAAACAGTGCTACCACCAATAATTGGTTGACACCAACCACTGTCTTTGCCATAGGTATAGAGACCTGGATTACGTGGCGAGAAACTTATGGCACGTGCTGCTGTATTACCTATGGCCGCTGCATCTACCAGAATATCAGTCATTCTTTCATCCGTAGGAAAGTCTTTGCCCTTAACAATACCAATGGAAGCCAATTGGCCAGTGATCTCAGCACCAAGAAAGCCTGCCGGTTCTTCCTGAAGAATAGCATGAACATTTTGGAAAAAAGAAAAATCATTCGGAAGAACGGTTTGGATCTCTTTACCCGTGCCATTGATAAATTCCATTTTTGCCGGATTATCCTTTTTAGCAAGTGGATACACTTTCAGATTGTCCCTGATATTCTTTGAAGCTGCTTCAATACCCTTATCAAGGTAACCCCGCATAAATAGCCAGGCTCCATAGGTCTTTGACTGAACAACATGAAAACCCGGAGGTACAGTACCTTTATAATCTGGTGGCAATATCAGGAAGCGGCCTCCTCGCCCCTGGTCCGGACCTGCCATACCTAAATCCGTCATATAAAGGAAGGCCATGTCATCTAATATACCCAGCATACGAGGAGGTAGGTCAACTACCAATGGACCGTCCTTTAAGTCTAACCAACCCATAGCATACATGGTAGAAGTATTTGCTGTTAACCACAGCGCTTTTGAATCCAGTAAGTTATCATATATCACTATCTTATTGTATGCATCGATACCAAATTCTTTCATCCCTTCGCGTATTGAATACATCGACATGGCCGGAATGCAGTTAAGGAAAGACTCCACAGCACGTGAACGATCGAGATAATCATAAACATTATTAACCGATGCTTCATCAGGAACCCCATCAAAGAATTTCATAGTTCCAATGGTGGTCTCCAATTTATCCGGAGCCATGATGCTTGCCGGAATAGGACTTGTCATTTTCATGACAGGCTCTTGCGTGATCATTTTTATTTTTTCTGCTTGGGCTAGGTCAACAGATGTAAAAATAGCCATCACCATTAAACACAGCGCTGATGTTAATAATTTGTTCGTTTTCATTTTCTTCTCCTTTTTCTCTTAAAGGACAGGTGAAATATTCACCTGCCCCAAAATATTAACTAAGGATCGGCTCCAAAATTAGGTGAACTTTTGTTTTCAGAAACCCCAGTCTTTTAAGGGGTTTTGAAAACAATTTAGATCACTTTATTTTGTAACGATTCCTAATAACTATTGAACCAACTCCACATTATTTGGAATCCACGTCTTGTCATTGAACGCGTTAAGTGGGCCGTAGTAGCGCATGTAGACAAAGAATCCCTGGTTTGGAACAACTTCTACCCAGTTTTGTTTTGCAATACCTTTTGGCTGCTTAACGGAAAAATAAATATCGATAGAACCATCTTTATTTACAACAGGAGCCGGTGTTTGCTGACTACTAATACTTGGATAAGGCTGAGTTTGAACTACAGCGCGAGTATATGTATCGTAAACGGTCACTGACCAGAAAAGCTTTACCGGAACCTTGGGGGGTACATTGAGTTTGTATGTTTTATTGCCGTCAAAGAAATTACCGTCTTTATCTTTGTATGTGGTTTGATACCTTGAGCCAAGACCTTCAGGCATCTGCGCTGCCATAGCCGGCGTAATCCCATCAGCGGTAAAATGAAACGTCGTACGCGCCTCAAGATTTATATAATCGTCCTGATAAAAAGTTGAGTTATTGGTGATATAGGGACTTTCCCATTCTCTACCGGGATACACTTTCGCGTTTTCGACTCGCGAATTAAACGCAATTACGCGGGACATGGCCACGCCTTCTTTAGCAGCCTGGTCCAGAATCTTCTTCATGCGGGCGTCGGGGTTGAACGGTTTGCCTTTGATGATGCCAATGGACGCCAGACGACCCAGCTTCTCTTTGCCAAAGGCTTCGGCCGGCTCGTAGTTGATGATGTCATGCATCCATTCGAACGCGCTGGCATCTTCGGGAACCAAGGTATTGATCGGCAACCCTGACACATTGGTAAACTTGCCTTTGCTCGGTCCGGTTTTCAATGGATAGACCTTGGCGTTCTTGCGAAAGAATTCCATGGCTTTTTCACCGGTTCCGACCACTGCCGCGTTGGCGCGAACAAAGGAAAAGAGACGATAGGTGGGCGATTTAAAGACAAAATAGCCCTCCGGCACATCGCCTTTGTAACCCGGAGGAAGAATCAGGTATTTTCCTCCCTTACCTTTGTCCATGCCGGTGGGGCCGATATCGAAAGCAAACAGGAAGTTTGCGTCGTCTACAGGTCCCATCAATCCGGCGGGCGCCTCAAAAACCGTAGGGCCATCCACTTTAAGGTCAAACACGATCATGGCATAGATACTCTCCGTATTACCGGTCAGCCACATTGCCTTGGAATCCAGGCGGTCGGCAGTCACCGAGATATCCGAGCTGTTCTTTGCCCCGTAATCCCGTGCCGTTCCGATCATCATTCCGCGCATGGACAGGGCGGGATACATATCGAGGTACAACTGCGTTGCACGCTGCAGATCAAGCTCGCCGTAAACCTTTTGCACCGTTTTCTCAGTCGGGTAGCCACCGGGGAATTCCAGCTTCCCGAACCGGGTCTCCATCTTATCGGGTGCCGGTTTGAAATCCTTTGCAGATTGTGGGGCTTGAGCGCCCGCCTGCGCAAAAATGCTCTTTCCCTGCTCTGCTTGAACCGGAACAGCCAAAACTGCCGTCAGCAAACCTGCCATAGCCAGTGTAATGAATGCTGTCACTTTCATCATCATTTCTCCTCCTGTATTTTTATTTGAGTTTAATATGTTTATTGCCCCAAGTTTATTGTTTAATAATGTTGTAGGAGATCTGAAACAAAAAAAAAATCCCCCGAACAGGGGGAAAATTGATCCCCCACAGTGGGGGATATTTTTTTTTGCCATCGGGTTTGACATCTTCTATGACAGTCTATAGGTGCTATCCGGCCCTTGACCCGGTCGCCACGGTTTGTTGACATGGGGGTTCGGTTTAGAAACGAATTTGCAGGCAAGCCCCCAGGATCGTCGCCGTGTCTATGTCCGGCAGGGCCGAGTCTGCCACTTGCGCGTCCAGATTCAAGTGCAGCGCCGGGGTGAGTTCGATGTTGTAGAAGAGTTCCACCACACTGGACGTATCGTCAATTCCGAGGGCATTTAAAAAACGAGCAGATTGAAAACTATTGTAACTGAAACCGAGCCCCATGCTGTCATTGTCACGTCCGGGGATCAGCCCTTTGGCATTGACACCGGCGCTGATGATATAGTCGAATGGGTTGGTATCCTTGTCGGCAAACTGGACACGGAAAAAGACACCCACACCCTGCAAATCCTGGCGTCCATTGGTGCTGTCGACAGGTTGTGAGGCGTCCCCTTCCACCCACAGGTATTGCCAGAAATCGGCAGAAAAAAACCAGGTGGAATCCTTGGTGCTGGGTGTCAGCTGTCCTTGATCAATGTTGATACGACCGTTTATTTCATTGAAGTTACCATCCCAGCCATACCCGTACATGAGGCCGAAACCACCGGGCAGACTGCTGATCTGGTATTGATTTGAGAGTGAAAGCAAGCCGAACATGGCGTCGTCGAAGTTGTCGAAGCCGGAGCTGTTCGAAGTATCTGTGCTCGTAGCAACCATGCCGGTGATCGTCATATTCGGATTGGGCATATACAGTGCGACACCCCCAAGAATGCTGTAGGGAATGATGAGCGCTGGAGACACGGGCATGTTCAGATTCATGTTCCACCACTGGCTTCTGCCGCGACCACCGGCAAACTCGTTGGCGGAGTCATAGGTGTCATACTTACCGAAGCCCAGGGCAAACGTATCGCTGAGAAACTGGGTGTAATTGATCACGGGGAGCCAGAGGCCAACATCGTCATCCAAGGTCGAAGTCGTGGGATGTGTCGCATCCGTATTGACCGGGATAAGGGAACCGCTGATGCTGTTGACCGAGTCCCCGTAGCGCGACACGGCGCGGATCTGTAGCAGGCCGCCGGGAATAAGGCCCATGCGGTCAAAATCCACATTGATGTTATAGTCTATCGTACCACCATATTCGGAGTCGGTGTCTATCCCTCCGTCCGTGACAGCCTGGAAATACTGATTGTAATCAAGATTAAAGGTAACGCCTTTTTTGGCCCATTCGGTCCGTTTGCCGCCGAAATCACCCAGCAGGTAAGACCGTTTGGCAAAATCACCGGAATAGTCAGGCAGCGGCAGGATGCCGCTGCTCTTTGCCTGGGCTTCGTCTGCCAGTGCAGACGGTACTGTGAAGAGCAGTGCGCTCACCACAAGGAACAGTACCACTACTGCGTTTTTTGCGAGTGTAAATCTATTGGTTAACATTGTTTAGACTCTCCTTTTTCATTACGCCCTCTGTCCTCAGCAAGTCTGCAAGCCGAGCCGAAGGAATCTCCGGCGCGGCTTGCACGGCTCGGGTTGCTATAATGTTTATTTCCACTAAATACCCCAGTACGCTTTCGGCAAGGAACATCTCCTTCAATTGAATCGTTCTTGATCGAAAGATCCGATCACGGAACAGGCATTTAGGTCAATTTTTTATCCCGAACCGGGGTTACTTAACTAGTTTAAAATCACCTGGTTTCCATATTTTGTCGAACCATTCTTGTTCTGGACCGTATAAGCGTAAAAGTACGTTAAAGCCTTTGTTAGGAACAGTTTGTACCCAGTTTTTTTCTTGTCCTTTAGGGGCTTCAGGTCCGAAGAAAATAGTGACACTGCCATCTTCAGACTTTTTCATGCCTGCTAATTTAGAGTCTACGCCGCCTGTTTTCTGATCCGTTTCTAAAATAGAGCGTGTTTGGTTGTCGTAAACCATGAATGACCAAAAATCACGGGCAGGAACAGGCCCTGGTAATGTAACGCTATAATTCATACCACCATCAAGCATTTTACCGCTTTCATCCATTGAGCCAATTTCATAAACTGATCCTTTACCTACAGTAGGCTTGACCATAAAGGGGGTAACGCCGGTTGCAAAAAGGTGGAAGCCAACACGATCATCTATTAGTCTAGCGCCAGTTTTAGACAAAAATTGATAGCTGCCACTTGAAAGCGGTGAAAACCATTTACGATCAGGATAAAAATAAACATCTGGGTTACGAGGTTTAAACATTACCCCCTTGTAAGCTGCATTGCCTAAGCTTGCTGCTTCAGTCAATATTTTTTGCATACGTGCATCGGGTTTAAATTCTTTACCTTTTTCAATACCAATTGCTTTTGCTAAACCTAATAGCTCTGGGTCACCCGAATTTGCAGGCTCATACTGAATCACTTCATTAAGTTCGTCATATATTGATGAGTCTGTTGAATGAAGCGTACTGTATTTTTTACCTGATATATTCATAAATTCAACTGGTTGTGGGTTATCAGCTTCTGCAAGTGGGTAAATTTTAATCCCCTTTTTAAATTTAGATAAGGTTTCTTCAAGTGATTCATTAGGCAACTGGAATGGGCGTGTTAGCATCCACTGACGGTATGTATTGGTTTTTAATACAATATAACCTTTTGGAATTTTCCCTTTGTAATCTTTACCTGCAACAAGATATTTTCCGCCTTTACCACCGTCTTGGGCGTTACCTAAACCAATATCACCCACATACAAAAAATAGGCATTGTCTAAAATTGAAATTACCGGTGAACCTACTTCAATCACAACAGGTCCATTTTTTACATTGATTTCTGCATGAGCATAAGGAGTAGTTGTATTAGGTGTTAACCACAATGACCTTGCGTCGATTAATTGCTCAGTAAGGGCAACAGTTTTATTGGGTATAACGCCTATATCACGATGACCTTTTAACATGGCATGCATGGCTACTGTTGGTACAGCTGATCCAAATAACTCAAAAGCTCTAGCAGTATCCATAAAGTCATTCGCTTTAATGAACGTTTCATCCGTTGGAAAACCGTCTTTATAAGTTAATTCACCTGCGTATTTTGTCATGACTGAATCTGGGGTTAACAAATTAGCGCTAATGTCCGCTTTGTATTTAGGGACATATTCATTGGCTTTAGCAGCAGTTGAGCTACAACTCATCAGTGCCAGAGTTAAACTCGCTGCAATAAGACTTTTACTTACGTTAATCATAATTAGATCCTTTTTAATTTTAATTTAATTGGGCGCCTGATCTTGTCAAACCAGGTCTGCTCAGGCCCCTATGCTTATTAATTTGTAATACGTGGCGATCCTACTTGATCAGGACGACATCATCCGGCTTCCAACTCTTGTCGTTGTAGGCCTTGAGCGGTCCATAGATCCTGAAAACCGGGAACCAGCCTTTGCCGGGGACGGTCTCGAGCCAGAACTTCTCTTTGCCTTTCGGTGGTTTCGGACCAAAGTAAATGTCGATGGACCCATCCGGGTTGGTCCCCGGCAGAGCCTGGCTGCCAATCGACGGGAACTCTTTACTGGTCTGCAACTGCGAACGGGTTGCGGGCTCGTAAATGGTCACCGACCAGAAGTCTTTGACCGGCACATTGGGCGGTATGTGCAGCTTGTAGTTCTTGCTGCCATCGAGGTACTTGCCATCGGCGTCTTTATAGACGAAAAGATACTTCGAACCCACGCCTTCCGGCATCACTGCGGCCATGGCAGGGGTATTTACGATGCACCCGTAGTGATAGAGCGAGCGTGCATCAAGGTTTCGGTACCCTCTCTTCACGAAGGCCGCGCTGCCGCCAATGAACACGGTTTCCCACCGCCGATCCGGGTAGACCTTGGCTTCAGGGTCGCGGGAGTCGAACGCATTTGTCCGCCCCATGGCTGCAGCGAGTTTGGCGGCCTGTTCAAGGATGCGCTGCATGCGCGCATCCGGATTGAAGGGTTTTCCTTTTTCGATGCCCAGTGCGGCCAGGCGTCCCAGTAGTTCCTTGTTGATGAAATCTACTGGTTCGTGCTCGATGATTTCGTGGAGCCATTGGAACGCTTCGATACCTTCCGGTGCCAGACTGTTGAGCGGCAGGCCGGTGACGTTGGTATAGCGCCCCTTCCGGCCGGGTTGGTCGAGAGGATAGACTTTAAGCTGCCTGTAGTAATTCATGGCCTTGTCGCCCTCACCAGGGTTGGCACGCATCAATCCCCACAGCCGGTAAGAGGTCGATCTCACCACGAGATATCCTTCAGGGACGGTTCCGTCGTAGCCGGGAGGCAGTAGCAGGTACTTGCCGCCCTTCCCCTTGTCTGGGCCGGTCGCACCGAAATCGACGACAAACCGGAAGTAGGCATCATCCAGAGGGCCCATCACCCCGGGCGGCACCTCGATCACCAATGGTCCGTCCTTTTTCAGGTCGATCGTGAGCATCGCGTAGATACTGTCAACGTTGCCCGTCAACCACAGCGGCTCGGAGTTCATCCGGTCAGCAAAGACCAACACTTCCGACGAACTGCGCGCGCCGTAGTCACGCACCTGAGCCTTCAGGATTCCGTGCATCGAAAGCGCCGGGATTAAGTCATAATAGGCCTGCGTGGCTCGCTGCAGATCCATTTGGTCCCAGACCCTCTGCGCAGTCTCCTTGGTGGGGTAACCACCGCCGGTAAATTTCAACGTGCCGAAATCGGTCTTGATCTGTGCCGGCGCCGGTTTGAAGTCCTTGGACGTTTGTTTCGCTTCAGCGGCGCCCAGCTCGAAGATGGTCTTATCCTTGGCCATGGCTGGATTTACAAGAGCCAGAACTGATCCGAGCAATACCACCATACTAAGTAATTTCTTCTTCATATCTTTTCTCCTTCTGTCCTCCTTGGTCGAACTCACATTACGCATCCGGTGAATACCAGATCGGGCTCTTATAAGCCCGTTCCAGCCCCATCGCCTTGAGGATGTTTAACATTATCAAGACTCCAAAATCTTTTTTAGTCATGGATGCTGCGCCAAGGATAATCCCTGGCGCAGCATACAATGCTTTTTTGCCCCCGTTACTTCGCAAATTTTGTCATGCTGAAGGCCGGAGGATTAGGATACTTCTTCAGTGACTTCTGGTATTCGCCCACAATCTTCATATACGGTCCGAGCACAAAGGCAGAGACTGCAGTCTGGTTCCATTGTTCCCGTGGATCACGGGCAATGTTGTAGACAGAAGGATACCCCATCCCCTCGGCACGATAGCCGCCCACGCCCATCAGGGACGGGTTGCCAGCAGATGCAATGAATTGCTTTGGATAAATACGCCACTGCTTCCAGCGCACTGCAGCAACCTCGCCTTCCATGAACGTGATCAGGCTTTCGCGCGCTGACTGCTTATTTTTACCTAGGAAGAAATCACCCTGATCGACGCCATCAATGGCACGGTCAGTGGGTACTTTGGCCCCGATAATGTTGGCCAATGTAGGGTAGAAATCGTGGATAGCTACCATCTCGTTGCTCTTTGCCGGTTTGATCTTACCCGGCCATTTGATCATGCCCGGAACGCGCAGTGAACCCTCAAGTGCATCGCCAACCTCTCCACGGAACGGTCCGGCTGAACTGCCCAAGAAATCGTTGTTAGACCCCTGGGTTGTAGCTGGCCCATTGTCGGAAAGCCATATGACGATGGTGTTGTCTTCAATGCCGGCCTCCTTTATGGCGTCAAGCACCTGTCCTGTACGGTAGTCAAGTTCCATCACAGCATCACCAAAAAGCCCGGCACTCGATTTCCCCTCAAAGTCGGGATGAGGCAAGGCCGGATAATGCACATGAGACCATCCCACATAAAGAAAGAATGGTTCCTTTTCTTTTGCCTGTTCTTTGATGTACTTCACGGAGGCTTGCGCTATGTCACCTTCGATATGACGCCTGTATTCAAGATCGTAGGGACGGACCTTTTTCAACACATCCTTCCCGGGTTCTGATTCCCAGATAGCGGTTTGCGATTTGGCAATTGCTTCTTCCGAAAAACCGCTTCTACGCATACCATCCGGATACAATACACCGTCGGTGGTTTGTAAAATCCCAACATGCCATTCATCAAAGCCCTGGTGAATGGGCAGACTTTGCTTTTCTTCACCCAGATGCCATTTACCCGTCATGGCAGTGGCGTAGCCTTTTGATTTGAACAGTTCGGCAAGCGTCACCTCACTATCCTGAAGTGTGCTAGGTGTACCGGCAATAATAATACTTCCCAATCCTGCACGTTGAGAATATCTGCCTGTCAGCAAAGCAGCACGGGACGGTGTACAGCCCTGCTCCACGAAAAACTGAGTGAGCATCATCCCTTCGCTTGCCAGCTGGTCGATGCGCGGCGTCGGCATGCCCCGAAGTTCACCACCGCTGCCGTAGCAGCCTAAGTCACCGTATCCCATGTTGTCTGACAGCATCAGCACGACGTTGGGCTTATCGGCCTTTTTAGAAGCGGCCGCCGCGTCCTGTGGTGTTGCAGCAACGGCAATGGTTACCCCCGCAAGTACGCAGCCTAACGCTGCCCACTTACGCGCCTTTCTTGCAAGATTAGATTTCTGCTTCATATTTACCTTCTTTTTAAAATGTTTATTTCCGTTAAATACCCAAGTACACTCTCGGCAAGGAGCATATCCTTCAGGCGCTATTTCTTTGCCGGCATATACGGATCAGGCGTTCCCGCCTTGATGGGTGGTTCTTCGGCGAGCGACTTCTTATGCTCTACCAGAATCGGCCCAAGCCCCCAACGTGACCAAAATCTACCTGCCAATTCTCCAGTCGTTGGATATAGTTCTTTAGGGTCATCATAGAGGTTGTAAAAGTGAGGGAACGGGAACACGTTCAGTTTCCCATTACCCAGACCTCCTTCAAACTCCATGAACAGCATCTTATAGTTATTCCACTTCACGCCGTGAATAGCTTCACCGACATAGATCACAAAGCCGTCTCGACCGGACTGTTCTTGTTTCCCCAGGAAGAAATCCGTCATGTCCTTACTGTCGATGACACGATCTGTCGGCACCTTACCGCCAGTAATGTTTGCCAATGTAGCGTACAAATCAAACTGGTGAACGATCTCGTTGGAGACCTTGCCTGCCGGAACTTTTCCAGGCCAGCGCACAATAAACGGCACCCGTAAGGACCCTTCCTTACCTGTGAAATAGGAACCACTCCATGGGCCACTCCATCCCTGGTGATCGGGGGTCATCTCACCGCCGTTATCCGAGGTAAAAATGAAAATAGTATTGTCGGCAATACCCAACTCATCCACCTTATCCAGTAATTCACCGGTATAGGCATCGATCTGCATGAGCACATCGCCCCATTTGCCATTGCCACTCTTGCCTTTAAACTCCTTACTCGGCAACACCGGCATATGCGTCTGGGTGTAGGGCAGATACACGAAGAACGGTTTGCCGGCTTTGGCCTGGCGTGTCATGAAGTCTTTGGCATGGTCGGTGGCTTCACGGTCGATCTCGAGTCTTGCCGGCACATCGTAGACCTTCACCACCTTTGCTGGTGAGCCTTTTCTGGCCGAATAAACATGCTCTTGCTTGATCATCGGATTTTTGCCGGTCTCCTCCGCTAATTTCCGATACTTCTGGAACCCTTCATCCGCTACCCAAAGGCTCTCGTCGGTCGAATTGGGGATGCCATACCACTCATCGAAACCCTGATTGGTGGGATAGCGTCCTTCCGCCTGGCCGAGATGCCACTTGCCGAACATGGCGGTGGCATAACCCACATCGCCCAACATCTCAGGCATGGTGTATTCCCACTGGGTCAAACCATAATCCGCGGTTTCGAGCGGTACAGAACCGTTCCCCGTGCGTATGGCATAGCGGCCTGTCATCAGCGCCGCACGACTGGGCGTGCACTGCGCCTCGACATTGTAATTCAACAACCGCATCCCTTCACTGGCCAACTTGTCGATGCGCGGCGTGGCACCACCCCGGAGAATACCTCCGCCGTAAACACCCAGTTCGCCGTAGCCGAAGTTGTCCATGTTGATCAGTACGATGTTGGGTTTGTCGGCTGTTTTAGAAGCTGCCGCCGCGTCCTGTGGTGTTGCAGCAACGGCAAGGGTTACTCCCGCAAGTACGCAGCCCACAGCGGCCCACTTGCACGCCTTTTTTGCAAAATTTGATTTGTTCTTCATGATTTTCTCCATTGTTAAATGTTCAAATCTGTAAGCCGCACCAACATCATGCCTTCGGCAAAGCCGGAGGCATGATGTTATCCAGGCGCCTGCTTTAACAATCTATATCCCGAGGTTCATCAGGGATTCAGGCTCGCCGAGCCTGGATTTGGATATTTCTCCAGTGTTTTCTTGTATTCCCCGATTGCCTTCATGTAATGAGGGAAGATCCACCCACCCAATGCCAACATGTTATTTTCTTCGCGGGGATCTTGCTCAATGTTGAAGGTGGCAGGCAGGCTGTTTCCCTCTATCCTGCCGCCGCCAGTTCCTGGCATTGACGGATTTCCTGGGCCGCTCACAAACTGATTGGGATACAAGCGGAACTGACGCCAGCGGACCGCAACAATCTCGTCCCCGATAAAGGTGAGAAAAGCCTCGCGATTGGAGTTATCCTGCTTGCCGAGGAGGAAGTCCGTCTGATCGATGCCATCGATGGGACGATCTTTCGGAACCTCTGCACCAATGATATTTGCAAAGGTTGGAAAGAAGTCGTGAATCGCGAACATACCATTATTTTTCCCCACCGGGATTTTGCCCGGCCACTTGATCATGCCCGGTGTCCGTATCGAACCTTCTCGTCCATCACCCAACTCGCCGCTGTACATACCGTTGGAACCACCGCGGAACTCGGCCGGTCCGCCGAGAGGTGTTGCACCGTTGTCAGAGATATAGATCACGATGGTGTTGTCTTCGATGCCGGACTTCTGGATTGCATCCAGGATTTCGCCCACCGCGTGATCGTGTTGCAGCAGCGCATCTGCGTAGGGTCCGTTTTCCGACTTACCAGAGAACTCTGGTGAGGTCACATTCGGATAGTGCGTCTGGGTCAAACCGACTAAAAGAAAAAAGGGCTCTTTGGTCGCGGCATGTGTATTGATAATTTTCACTGACGCCTTGGCAATATCATCCTCGACAATATGTTTGTATTCAACATCGTATTCTCGGACTCTCTTCAATCCATCTTTTGTCGTGCCATCCCAGATTCCGGGTGCCTTTTTTTGGATGGTTTCCTCAGAGAAACCGAGGCGTTCCATTTGCGGTCGGTACAAGGTCGAATCGCTGGTTTCGATGACCCCCACCCGATACTCGTCAAAACCCTGTCGTACTGGCCAGCTTTGCTCCTCCGAGCCCAGATGCCATTTTCCAACGTATCCCGTCGCATAGCCCACGCTCTTGAAAATTTCGGCCATGGTAATTTCCTCAGCCTGCAGGGTATTGGGCGTACCTCCGATAATGATCGTGCCCAAACCGCAACGTGGTGAATAGCGCCCGGTCAACAGACCCGCGCGTGACGGCGTGCAGCCCGGTTCCACCAGAAACTGGGTAAAGGTCATACCTTTGGCCCCAATGCTATCGATATTCGGTGTAGCAGCTCCCCGGATCGCTCCGCCCTGAAAGGCGCCGATATCCCCGTAGCCGACGTTGTCAGACAGCATCAACACGACGTTGGGTTTTTCGGCCTTTTTAGAAGCGGCCGCCGCGTCCTGTGGTGTTGCAGCAACGGCAAGGGTTACCCCCGCAAGCACGCAACCGACAGCGGCCCACTTGCACGCCTTTCTTGCAAAATTAGATTTGTTCTTCATAATTTTCTCCTTTTGGGTTTATTTCCATTAAATACCCCAGTGCACTTTCGGCAATGAGCATCTCCTTCAGGCGCTGCAGCCCATCGCTTTGAGGATGTTTGACATTATTAAGACTCCAATTTTTTTTTAGTCATGTATACTGCGCCAAGGATAATTCCTGGCGCAGCACGCAATGTTTTTTTGCCCCCGTTTGTTTATTCAAAGTTCGTTAGAGAAACTCCCTTTGGATTCGGGTATTTCTTCAATGATTTATAATACTCCCCAATGGCTTTCATATAAAATCTAAATGTCCAAGCTTTGGTAGCAATTAAATTATCTTCTTCTCGTGGATCGTTCTCTATATTATAAATAGAAGGCATACTGTTCATCTCCATACGACCCCCTGCAACGCCAGGTCGGGCAGGATTTCCTCCAGACATTACAAAATCATTTGGGTAAATACGGAATTGTTTCCAACGAAATGCTGCTACTTCATTTTCAATAAAAGTGATGAAAGATTCGCGATTAGATTTTTCTTGTTTTCCCATAAAGAAATCGCTTTGATCAACACCATCATAAGCACGGTCTGTAGGTAATTTTACACCAATTATACTTGCTATCGTAGGTAAAAAATCATGGATAGCCACCATACCATTGTTTTTCCCCGGAGCAATTTTTCCAGGCCATTTAATCATACCTGGTACACGGATAGAACCTTCTCTTCCATCTCCAAGTTCTCCACTGAAAGGTCCGTTATTTCCTCCACGATATTCCGGTGGCCCAGCTACTGGTGTAGAACCATTGTCAGAAATCCAGATCACAATGGTATTAACCCGGCAATAAAATACTCGCAATTTATTTCTTAATGTGATATACTCTTCTTCATGGAAAAACGTGACGCAAGAAAACTAAGTACACAGGCCCAGCAGGAACTCCGGGAGATGGCAATCCGTCTCAAGGAATCAGGAAAAACATACAAAGTGATTGCTGAGATTGTTCATGTCCAGCCAACAACGATCTGCGCATGGTATAAAGCTTATCAAAGAGGCGGCAAAAAGGCCGTCAAAATTAAAAAACGGGGCAGACCTTCCGGTACCTGTAGGACGTTAACCGCCGCCCAGGAACATGAAATCCAAAAGGCAATCGTTGACAAATGCCCTGATCAATTAAAATTTCCCTTTGCACTATGGACGCGTATTGCCGTTCAGCAACTCATAAAGGAACTTTTTTCAATTAAAATGCCCATCCGGACAGTGGGTGAATACTTAAAGCGATGGAATTACACCCCGCAAAAACCCTTACGCAAAGCTTATAAACAAAATCCAAAGGCCGTATCAGCTTGGTTGAACGAAGAATATCCGGCCATTGCAATAAAATCCAAAAAAGAAAAGGCTGAGATTCACTGGGGTGATGAGACAGGTCTTTGTAATGACAGCTATCATGGAAGAAGCTACGCCCCTCGAGGGGAAACGCCAGCTATTAAAATACATCCAAGATGTCAGCGTGTAAATTTAATCTCAACAGTGACCAACCAGGGCAAGGTTCGGTTTATGATCTACAAAGACAAAATGAATTCCCAAACATTGATTCGATTTATGAAGCGGCTTATCAAAGACTCTGAACGAAAGATACTGTTAATATTGGATAATCTGAGGGTTCATCACAGCCACATGGTTAAGGACTGGTTAGAAGATCATAAAACCGAAATAGAGATTTTCTTTTTGCCATCCTATTCCCCGGAACTGAACCCGGATGAGTATCTAAATTGTGATTTAAAAATCGGTGTTCATAGCAAAGTTCCTGCCAGGACAAAAGAACAATTAGCAAAGAAGACCTTGTCCCATTTGCGGAAGTTGCAAAAGATGCCCCGGAGGGTGAAAAATTACTTCAAGCATAAGAAAATTTCCTATGCCGCTTGATTATTGTATTTAATTGCCGGAGTAATATTTTCCTCAATACCAGCATTTTTAATAGCATTCAGCACCTGGCCTGTGCAATGGTCTAGTTCCATAATGGAATCACCATAAGCGCCAACTCTCGACTTCCCGGTAAATTCCGGTGCTGTCAGGTTTGGGTAATGCGAGTGTGTCCAACCTACCATCATAAAAAATGGCTTTTTGGCCTTTGCCTGACGCTTGATGAATTCGACAGAAGCATCGGCAATGTCTCCTTCCACCTGATGACGGTATTCTACTGTATATTCTCTTACTGCTGTCAAGTTTCCAGTGGCATCTGATTCAAAAATACGAGGCACCACGCTTTCAATAAATTCTTCTGACATCCCCGTACGTTCCATGCTTTCTCTATAAAGCGTACCATCCGATGTTTCAATGACACCTACATGATATTCGTCAAATCCCTGACGGGTTGGCCAACTTTGTTCTTCCATACCTAAATGCCATTTCCCGGTATAAGCAGTTGCATAATCTTTTTCTTTAAACAATTCGGCTATAGTAACCTCTTCTGCAGTAAGTGTATTAGGAGTACCACCGATAATAACTGTATTCAGACCAACACGTGTCGAATAGCGTCCTGTTAATAATCCTGCCCGTGATGGGGTACAAGCAGGCTCCACGAAAAATTGGGTTAACTGCATGCCTTCGCTTGCAAGTTTGTCGATGTTGGGAGTAGGCATCCCACGTACTTCACCTCCGCCAAAAGCACCAATATCACCCCAACCTACATTGTCAGACAGCATCAGCACGACGTTGGGCTTGTCCGCTTTTTGCGTGGCTGCCGCCGCGTCCTGTGGTGTTGCAGCAACGGCAAGGGTTACCCCCGCAAGTACGCAACCGACAGCAGCCCACTTGCACGCCTTTCTTGCAAAATTAGATTTGTTCTTCATAATTTTCTCCTTTTGGGTTTATTTCCATTAAATACCCCAGTGCACTTTCGGCAATGAGCATCTCCTTCAGGCGCTGCAGCCCATCGCCTTGGGCCAGCTCCGCCTCCAATTCTTTGATTGTGGCACCAAATTCTTCAGCTTTTTCGGCAATACGGTTGTCCACATCCCTCTGGTCCACTTCGATGCCTTCCTGCTTCGCGATCTGCTTGAGGATCAGCATCAGCCGAATCCGGTCGTGTGCTGCATGCCAGGCAGTGCTTTCGAGGTCGACACCTTCTTCACCATCGACGGCAAGCTCATCCTTCACGAATCCGTCCGGTATATCAAAACTTACCCGTTCCAGAAGTTTGAGGGAAATTTGATCACGGGGATCCTTATCCGACTCGCCGTTGAGAAGTGTATTCAAATCAGGCAGGTCAAACTCGGGCATTGGGTAAAACCGAACCATGGCGCTGAAGTCCCTGCCTTTGTTGCACTCGATCTTTTCGACTTCGGCCTGACCCAGGACCTGAATCCCTGCCTCCTTCACAGCCTCTCGGCCAAACCGCTGGGCAACCTGCCGGGTCAGCTGCTCGCTGATCTCTTTTTCAAACCGTTTTTCAATCACACGCTGCGGCACCTTCCCCGGCCGAAAACCAGGAAGTTGTGCCCTTCGATAGCCCGCCAGAATATCTTTATAATCATCAGCCAGTTCCGACCAGTCGGCACTGATCGCAAGGCAATGAAGGCCGTCATCGCTTGTATGCTGCTGCCACTTCATCGCTGTTTCTCCGGCTGCCAATGGTCCGCGGCCAGGGTATGGACATCCTTGGCCACTGTTTCCCCCAGACCGCGCACAATCCGTTGCACGGGCTGGTCGATGTGAGAAAAAAAATGTTTCCAGCCGCTGCACAGATAATTCAAGCCGGGCTCGCCCCCGGGGGTTTTAATGAAACGGTCCTTTGGGCACCCCCCGAAACAGGCAAACTCGTATTCACAGGTGCGGCAGTATTTCGGCAGCAACCCCTCTTTCATTTTTCCGAATCGCTCCTGCTGTTCGGAAAACGCCATCTGGGAAAGCGGTCTATCCTGAATGTTGCCGACCCGGTACTCCGGGTACACAAAATGGTCACAGGCATAAACCGAGCCGTCGCGCTCAAGGGCAAGCCCTTTGCCGCACATGGGGCTCTGGAAGCAGAGCGGCGAGGTGTGGCCCATCCAGGTCTCCACGGCCGCCTCAAAATAGTTCACATAGATGCTGCCAAGATCCTTCTTGAGCCATTCGTCAAAGACGCGACAGAGGAAATTACCCCAGTCATCCGGATCAACACACCACGCTTCCACGGCCGATCCCTGGGAACCCGGTTTTGCCCGGGGCGAGCCCAGCATGGGCATGGAATCCAAGCCCCATCTTAACGGGGCTGTCTGCTGGAAACCGAGCGGCTCGACAATGGGGATAAACTGCATTCTCTTTGAACCCACTTTGTCCCTCAGAAACCGGTACACGTCGACCGGAGATTTTGCAGTGACCCGATTGACGCAGCTCAAGGTTGCAAAATTGACCTTGTGCTTTTTCAGCAGTTTTACTGAACGCATGACGCGGTCAAAGCTGCCCTGGCCTGATTTATCCTTGCGGTAGCGGTCATGCAGATGTTTGGGCCCGTCAATGGAAAGCCCGACCAGGAAGTTGTTCTCATGGAGAAACTCGCACCAGGCATCATCCAGGAGCATTCCGTTGGTCTGCAGATCGTTCTCACAGCGGACATGGGCCGGGCAGTATGTCTTCTCCAATGCCACAACTTTTTTGAAAAAATCGAGCCCGAGCAGGGTCGGCTCTCCTCCCTGCCAGGAAAAAACCACTTCCTTATAATTGTGGGATTCAAAATACTGCCGGATGAACGATTCAAGTATCTCATCGGTCATTTTCCAATTTTCAGGTTTTCCCAGCAGTTCCTGCTTGGAGAGATAATAACAATAGTCGCAATCCAGGTTGCAAAGCGCACCCGTTGGTTTCACCATCACGTGCATGCGCTGTACAGGCTGACCACGAAACAAATGACTGACCTGCATTTTTGAGTTCTCTATCATATCAATAATTTCCATTCGTTGAGACTGCAATTGGTTTATTTTTCACTCTTGAAATCTTGTTTTCTCCCATCGTTATGTTAATTCTGACCTTTGGGTATTCTTAAGAATCTGATGCTGTAGCGTTCCTTTGTCACAGCCAGAAAATAGGTTCCGTCCAATACATCTTTTTGCTCTGCGTACACCAGGGTATATGTTGATCCCGGATAATTGGTATCACGCAGTTCGACAAAGAGCTGAAGACGATCCTCCTCAATGGTCCACTTTGCGACAGACACATTAATCTTTTTGGGATTATAATAGGATGCCTTTAAGCTCCCGTCGGGTTTGACATCTTTTATGACAAGTTTATATCCGCCATCCGATCGAACCCAATTTCCTTCAAGATGCAGGGCTTGGGCAAATCCACTGTTCTGTTTGACATCCTGCGCTGATTCAGCAAAAACACTATCAACCCATCCGAATAAGGAAATAACACAAGCCAACACACTGAGAAATATAGATACAATAATTGATTTTCTTTTTAGATTTTTCATCATTTCTCCTTTATGATCACCAGCGGACCGTTGAATAACTTCATGACACCAAAAGCTGGCAGCTCTATTTTTTGTTTATAGTATCGGTTTTTGCTGAAAAAAAAATCCCCCATGGAGAGGGAAAGTTATCCCCCGTTGTGGGGGATGTTGTCGAATACGATAGGGTTTTTGATGTAAAGGCTTAATACTCTGACACGCAAGTGCTTCCGGAAACATCTGTAATTTAGCAGATGTTTCCGGGCCATTTAATTTATTTCATCAACTCAAAATCATTCAGTGTCCATGTCTTTTCTATGTATCCTTTGAGGGGACCATAAAAACGGAAGACCACAAAGAAGCCTTTCTTGGGATCGGTTTTTATGAAATTTTTCTCCATCCCCTTGGGTGCTTTTTGGCCGAAGTAAATATCCACGGAACCATCCGGGTTGGTATCCACCCCTCGGGTACTGCTGACGGTGATGTTGCCACCGGAATCCAGCAGACTGCGGCTCATGGGATCATAAGCAGTGACCGCCCAGAAGCGTTTGACCGGAGGATTGGCCGGCACGGTGAGTCGATAGGTATTGTCCCCGAGAAGGTAGTCGCCCTCCTTGTCACGGAAACTGGTCAGGTAGGCAGTGCCCACGCCGGCAGTTGTAGAAAGAAGGTTCGGCGATACACAAATGGCCTGGTAATGCCAGAGGGTACGGGCATCAATGTCGCTATGGCCGTTGTTAACAAATTCAGTATTGCGAACGAACATCTTTTCCCAGTGTCGGTTGGACCAGTAGTTGATCTCCTTATCACGGGAAGCATAAACAATGGCCCGGGACATGGCAACGCCCTGCTTGGCTGCCTGGTCGAGTATTCCGGTCATACGGGCATCTGGATTGAAAGGCTTGCCTTTTTCAAGGCCCAGGGATGCCAGACGACCCAGTTGCTCGGCGCTGAACAACTCTGCTGGTTCATACTGAATGATCTCATTGAGCATGGTAAAGGCGGATGCATCTTCCGGAAAAAGTGTGTTAGCGCCCATACCGGAACCATTGACGACCGTGGTGTCCCGGGGACCGCTTTCCAGCGGATAAACTTTTAGCCGTTCCTTGAACCAGTTCACTGCCTGGTCGCCGTTGCCGACTTCGCCGAAGCCACGCATCATGGCCCAGATCCGGTAACCAGCGGAATGAATCACGAAGTAGCCCTGGGGGACCTTGCCTTTGTACCCTGGGGGCAGAAACAGGTACTTGCCGCCTTTACCCTTGTCAGGTCCGGTGGGACCGAAGTCGGTGAGGTATTTGAAAACAGCATCATTGGCATTTCCATACATGCCGGCTGGAATCTCCATGACGGTGGCCCCGTCAACCTTCAGGTCAAGGGTGGCAAAAGCGTAGACCGTCACGTCATTACCGGTCAGGTAATTTTCACTCGGCTTCATGAAGTCGGCCATCACTGCGAAATCGGAACTGGATTTGAACTTGAAGTCACGAACCTGGGATTTTACAATGCCATAGAGCGAGAGCGATGGCAGGAAATCCATGTAGGCCTGGGTGGCCCGCTGAAGATCCAGCTCATCGTAGATCCGCTGGGTTGAGGCCTCGTCGGGAAAAGCGCCGCCTTCAAACTTCAGTGTGCCAAAGTTTGTCTTAATCTTGTCAGGGGCCGGTTTAAAATCTTTGGCAGTTTGTTTCTGACCTGCGGCCTTGAACAGGTTTCTCGTTTCTGCTTCGGACTCAGCATACACGGGTGCTGCCATGCTGACTGTCAAAAGTCCTGTCATGATCAGATTAATGAGTAATTTTGTTTTCATTTTCATATTTTCCTTTTATCTATTCGATTTTCTCAAAGTCGTTCATCTACACTTCTTGCTCAATAGCTACTCGACCAATTCAATCTCACTCGGTCGCCAGGTCTTGTCAAACCAGGCCTGTTCTGGGCCGTATAGGCGGAACAGCATGTGCCAGCCCATGCCGGGAACGGTCTGAACCCAGTTACTCTTTTTGCCCTTTGGTGCTTTGGGACCAAAGTAAACGTCGTATGAACCGTCGGCATTTTTCTGCACTTTCCCTTCAGCACTGGTGATTTCAGGGAAGCGCTGGTCGGTCTGCAACATGGAACGTGTCTGCACGTTGTAGAGCGTAAACGCCCAGAATTGGTTTGCCGGCACGTTGGGAGGCAGGTGCACCTTGTACGTCTTGCTTCCGTCAAGCCGACGCCCCTTTGAATCACGCATCCCTGCGATATACTGTGTTCCGCTGCCTACCTTTGGTGTGACCATGGCCGGGGTGATGCCGGTGGCATACATATGGAACCTGGTACGGGCATCCAGCAGGCGTGCGCCATTTCGGGTAAACGTATGACTTCCTCCGATCCAGGGGTGTTCCCATCCACTGCCGGGATAGACCTTTGCTTCAGCATCACGGTTCCGATACAGCACAACCCGGGCCGCTGCCGAACCGACATCTGCCGCTTCTTTTAAAATTTTCTGCATTCGGGCATCGGGATTGAACGGCTTGCCTTTTTCGATGCCGATGGAGGCCAGCATGCCGAGAATTTCAGGACTTTGGGATTCGCTCGGCTCTTCCTGAACCACCTTGTTAATTTCATCGAAGTAGCTGACATCCGAAGCATGGATGGTATTCAGGAATTTCATCGAAATGTCGTGATACTTCACCTTCGAAGCGCTGTCTGATTTGCCCAGCGGGTATAGCTTAAAGTGATCTTTAATGCTTTGTAATCCGGGAGCCGCGTCCCCATCTTGAAGGAACCCGCGAATCAGCAGCCAGTTTCCATACGTCTGGGATTGGGTTACATGATATCCGTCCGGAGCCTCGCCTTTATAGCCTGGAGGCAGAATCACGTATTTCCCGCCTTTGCCCTTGTCAGGGCCGGCCAGTCCGAAGTCCGTTACATAGCGGAACCAGAAATCATCAATCAGACCCAGCACATTCGGCGGCGCTTCCATGACCATCGGTCCTTCTTTCAAATCCAGCCAGAGAAACAGATAGATCACCGTGGTATTTGGTGTCAGCAACTGCACCTTGGAGTCCATACGCGGCCAGATGATCGCAGTCTGGTTGTCCGGCCCATATTGTCTGATCCCGTTACGAAACCCGGTAAGTGAGCCTGCCGGTGTGGTCATCATGACACTTTCAACGGCACGCTGAAAATCAAGCTGATCGTAGATCTTCTGCGCAGTCTCTTCAGTTGGGAAACCATCCTCAAAGGTTAAGGTACCCAATCGGGTTTCCACCTTGTCCGCAATCGTGATCGATGCGGGGATTTTGGTGGTCATTTTCATTTTTGGTGGGGCCGCAGACAGGGATCCCGCAAGGATCAGGACCATGCATAGAACAAGTGCACTTGATATAAACTGTTTAGGTTTCATTTTTATCCTCCATTTTTTTAGGGTTTGCTCTTTGTGATTCTTTATGATTTAAATCTGCTTCACTCTTTTCAGAAATATTCTCAATCAGCAGAATCGGAAAGTGCATCTCAGCCAGGCCATTCAGCACTCCCATCAGTTCGGATTGATCCATGAGGCGCCCGGTCAGGCATGTGACCACAGATTGATCCGTTCTCCTCCGGTACGTTATCCGCATGCCGGCAAAGCAGTCGGACCAGCTTTCCTCCAGCAGTCCCTCGATTTCCATTCGATAGAATGCCTGGGACCACGGCCGTAAATATTGTCCGTCTTTTGTATCCGGCATTGCTTAGTACCTTTTTTTATTTTGAGAGATAATTTCAGTCCGTATTCGACTTTAGTATATTTACAATGGGGGCAATACGCATCCATCCAAATGGCGTAAAAATGGCGAATACAGATCTTTTTTTCGGAAATAATAAGGTCGGTGAAAGGTTTCCAGGGATGGGTGTCTACCTCATTTTAAAGGTAAAATCCCTAATTTGGTGGCCTTTAGCACGGCTTCCCTACGTTTGAAGACCTGGAGTTTCTGGTAGATGCTTCTCAGGTGGGATTTCACCGTTACCGAAGATATAGATAAATGTTCGGCAATTTCCTTGTTTTGCAGGCGTTGGGAGAGCAATTCCAGTACATCGAGCTCACGATGGGTCAGTGGCTCCACCAGCGGTTGTGATGGCGGGGACTTCCAGCCACATAAACAGCCCGGCCGGTGCGGTATTTTCATCGGCGATCCGTGCCCATTCGAGTGCCGCTGTCACATCCTTGCGCAACAATGCGACTCGCGCCCGGCAGGAATGGGCGATACCCATATATTGAGCATCGCCAAGATCCATGGCAAATGTTTCCAGCAGGGTCAGGGATAGGGATGCTGCATCATGCTGTTTAAGGAGTTGCTGTGTCAGTGCCAGCCCGGCAATGGAATCGACTGCTGCACGGGCATGCATAATATATCGCTGTTGCACTACCCAGGTGAAGGACTCCAACGCCGGCGCCAGCTCATTTGCCTGAAAGTGGGTGCAAGCCCTCATATAAGCGCTCCAGGTATCGGTGTAAATGATATTGCTGTGGGCAGCGACCCTGTGCAGCCGCTTTGCCTCCACCCGGCCGCGAAGCAGATCACCTGAAAGATAGTATACAAAGTAGAGCCCAGCCACCAGGCGCGAAAGATAGATGCCTTCCAGGTTCCCTGTTTCACTAATGCGGGCATCCAGACCATTGATTGCCTTTTCAGTGTTTCCTTCCATACACAGGGCAAGGTGGTACTGCAGCTCCAGCAGCCCCCTCACCAGACCCTGCTGCTCTGGCAGGTGTATCCGCGCTCCCTCGAAACACTTGAGGCTCAAGGACCCTTCTCCCGACCAGTAGTGGAGTTCCCCCTGCAACAGGGACAATTCTCCCAACAGGGAAGGATCGGTACTTTCCGGGTTCACAAGGGAGGTTACCTTTTCAACGATCAGGGCAAGCCGTTCAAACTGAAACCGCTCGTAGGCACTCCATGCATCTGCCAGCAGAAGAGCAGGTCTGGTCTCACGAACCGCTTTTGGAATCATCCTAAACCCTTTTTCCAGGACATACCACTTGTCATCGTTCAGCAGATTTCCCCGGTATTTCTCCACGAGATCTGCGGCTTTCTCGTCATGTCCGCCCCGTATCGCATATACCAGCGCTTCCTCCAGAAGTCCCTGGGACTCGAACCAGTCGCCAGCCCGGCCATGGAGCTCAGCTATCTTCTCACTAATCCTATCTCCATGGAATTGCCGTTGCAGAAGTTGTTGAAACAGATGGTGGTACCTGAACCACTGATTTTCGGTATCCAGGGGAATAACAAAGAGGTTGTTTTTCTGCAGCCAGCCAATCACTTCTCTGCCATCCATGCCGACCTCGGCCAATAAATGATCTCCCTTGCACAGGGCATCGCACAAGGGAGCGCAGAATCGATCAAGAATTGAAATGGCCATTAAGAACCGTCCTAGACCGGCCGGCTGTTGATCCAGCACCTCACTGACAAGGTAATCAACCACGTAACGAGTGGTGCCCTTTAGGTCCAGCAGTTTTTGTCCGGGATTCTCCTGCCCTTGGATCGCCAGGACCGCCAGGTGCAGCCCGGTCACCCAGCCTTCGGTCTTTTTGGCCAGTGCCTTGGTAATCTCTTTTTCAATTTTATATTCTGTCGCAGCCTGTAAATATCGAACGATCTCATCCTCAGAGAATCGCAAATCCCGCATTCGCAGTTCGGTGAGCATTCCCCTGGCGCGCAGGGATGAAATGGGTAAAACCGGATCTCTTCGGCCGACCAGAACCAACTGCATTGATGGCGGTGGATGGTGTATTAACAGACCGATAAACGCATTGACCGCTTTATTCGTTATATGATGGATATCATCCAGCACAACAATAAATTCCTGATCGATCTGCTCTATTTCATTGACCAGGGTCGTTGATAGAAGGGTCTCCGGAGGCAGATTCCGCACATTAATCAGGGCCATGGTTTCCTTGACAGCATGGGGAAACATCGTCTGTATTGCGGCGAGAAGATAGGCAAGGAACTGGTGCAGATCATCATCATTTTTGTCCAGGGACAACCATGCATTTTGTTTTCCGCACCCTTCGAGCCAGTAACTGACCACCGTACTTTTTCCATACCCCGCCGGTGCTGAAACCAATACCAGGGGCCGGTCAGGGTGTTTACCCAGGCGCTCCAGCAGTTCAAGCCGGGGCACATGATTGACGGGTATCGGAGGCCGGTAAAGTTTAGTGCGTAGCAGTGGTATATTTGAAGATTCAGTTTCCATATCTCAACACCAGGCTCACTGATTTGTGCCTGCTCTTGCCCAGTCGCTCCAACAACTTTGACCGATGCGCAATTGGGGGCCGATGCAGTTTGGTGCGAAGTAAAATTATGTTGCCTGATTCAGAAACCATGCTTTGACTCTTAATTATTCTAAAAAAAGGTTAACCTTTTGGCTTTATTTTGTGTTTATATTATAGGTTTTTGGGTAAAAAAAAATCCCCCATGGAGAGGGAAAGTTATCCCCCGTTGTGGGGGATAAAATGAATAGAATCAAAAACCCTCTCGAACACGGAAGGCCTGATTAAATGTTTTGGTCTTTAGCGTCGATGGTGTGAGAGACGGTGTGGGAGCATAGAACGCTGCCAGATTAATTCTTTAAAAAGCCCTGATCATTATCATAATGGTCAGGGCTTTTTGCGTTGGTGGGGACTTGTTCAGACCCTTGTCAGATTTGGGTGCTTATTAATATACCCAGGAGGGGTCAGACTTGCGTTATTGACGCTTTTGCTGAATTTCTTTGCTATTACAGTCTGTTATCAAAAGCATGGCGCCTGATAAAAGATTCAGCCTCCAATAACACAAGCCTGACCCCGTCGAACCATCAATTACGACAAGTGGGCGAAATTAGGACCAAGCCCCTTTTGAGGAAATAGGTATCCTTGTCAGCGTATCCCATGACCCATTCACTGTCTGTATCTTTGTATATGCGTGCGCCGGGATCACGCGGATAAACCTTCAGGTTATTCTTTATGTTTGCAGCGGCATCCTCGACATTGGTTCTTATGTAACCCCGCATGAAATTCCATACTGCGGTGGTCCCCAAAAAACGAACAATGTGCTAAGTGTAAATTTACAAGGTAAATATGCCATGGCTATGGTAGTTTTACAAGGGTGTTTTGTCCGTGTCGGTCACATAAATCTCATCCAGTAGCATTTGAGCAAGATTACAAAAAAAATGAAATGGAAATTAACCAACGTTTTTTAAAATTGGGAAAATACTAATTTTCATGATCAATAACTGTAGCTATAGACAGGGATTTATTCTTTAACAAGAATAAACCTTAACGTTGCATAAAAATTTTGATAATGGATTGTCTTGATGATTAGGATCTAACAAATTCAAGCAACAGAGAATAATCATGCTCATCTGCCATTTTTAAAGCTGTAATATATTCTTCTCTGGTTTTATTGTGATTAGCAAGACTCTCTCCACCCCAGGAGAAAACTTCTGTGGCGAATAATTTTTCAAGAATTAAATCTGCCATAAGTCGTGCATGTCTACCATTTCCGTTTGAAAATGGATGTATGAAGACTAACCTGTGATGAAATCTGGCTGCGAATTCATCTGGAGGATAAGTATTATACTCTATCCACGCATGAGAATCATCACACAAGGTTTGTAATTCCACTTCAATTTGAATATGTGGGATTCCCAGATTTTTTTTGGATTTTCTAAATTTACCTGCCCATTTCCAGACATTAGAAAACATTTGTTTGTGAAGTTTACAAATAAATTTGATATTTAAAATGTCATTCGTTCTTAAATTGTCACTCCAAATGATCGCTTGGTTGATATTTTCCATTTCTAAAAAATCGAGTTCACCACGGGTTGTAATATGTGTCGGCAAAAGCCCTTTGAGTTCGTCATAATCGAGAGGGGTAGCACCGTCAGCATGGTCAATCATTATTTATCCTTCTCCCACAACAGAGAAGGGGAATCAATTATTTCTTCCACCATATTATTAAACGCTTTTTTAGCATTTTTAGATGAAAGTCCTTGAGCTTCTAAATTCATAGTGTGCATAAGCCTGTTCATACGTTTTTGAGAAATAATTGAGGCTTGTTTTCTGACAGTATCGTCTAAGCTTGTTCGAGGTACAAACCCATAAACAAAAACACAATCAAGCTTATCTGCAACTCGATTCATAGTTTTAAGGGTAAGGCTTCCAGTAATCTCATCCTGTTCTATTCGAGGGATTCTAGATTTGCTGACTCCAAGCCGGTCAGCAAATTGTCGCATATTCATTCCCAAAGCATCACGGATGGCACGAATCCATCCATTCATCGGCCTGTTTACCGAGGCGATAGTTGAAAACCGATTCAAGGTGTCATCCAATTGTTCTCGAATTATTTTTTTTTGTTTTTTTCTCATTTCGTTCATAATTATATATGCATTTAGCAAACCTTAGTACACATATATATAATCAAAATGAAGTTGTCAAGCTATATATATATGTACGGAATATTTTGATTATTATACATATATATGCATGCTATATAATTTCTTTGGTTTTCTGATACCACGGAATTAATAGCAGTGTTTCGCCAGGGATGAGTCTACCGCCGAAATCACCCAGCAGGTAGGAACGTTTGGCAAAATCACCGGAATAGTCAGGCAGCGGCAGGATGCCTCCGGCAAAGCCGGAGGCATGATGTTATCCAGGCGCCTGTTTTAAAAATCTATAACCCGATGTTCGTCACATCTCCTTTATTAATTGTAAGAATTATTTTGCTTTTTCAACATCAGGTATTACCCAACTTCTATCCATAAATGCTTTTTTTGGAGAATACAAACGTAGCATAGCAAAGAATGCTCTTCCCGGTTCTGTAGGTATCCAGTTTTTCTTCTTGTATGCATATTGCCATTGTGCAAAAGACATCAATGGAATAGACCAGATGTAAGCCTGACAAGCTCGTTGGAAATCCATTTCGTTAAATAATTTGGCGATGGTTCTATCCGTAGGATATCCATTTTCAAAAGAGTGAGTGAATTCAAGATCACCAATGCGTGTGTTCACTTGCTCTTGGGCTTGCATTGGAATAGCAATTCCACTAATAAACAAGCCTGTAAATAAAATAATCAGTAATTTTTGCAGTTTCATTCTTCTTCTCCATTTTTTTTGACGAGGCCAATTCTGACCGGCCTCTCCGTATATTTGTTTTTATCTAATTACTTCACCAACTCCAGTTCACTCGGACGCCAGGTCTGGTCCAGCCAGGGCTCAAGCGGGCCGTAGAGGCGCAAGATGATGAACCAGCTTTTTCCGGGGATCGTCTGAATCCAGTTCTTTTCCCATCCTTTTGGCGCTTCCGCAGCGAAGTAGATGTCAATGGATCCGTCTTTATTTTTCTTAGGGCCTTCGCCATAGCTGTCAATGCTGGCAAACTGCTGGTCGGTCTGTAGCATGGAACGGGTTTGTGTGTCATAAATAGTAACTGACCAGTTATCTTTTACCGGAACATTTGGAGGCAAATGTAATTTGTAAGTTTTTGAACCATCCAAAGGATTGTGATCGCCATCCATATCGGCAATACCATAATCAGAACCCAAACCTGGTTTGGTAACTGCCATAGAAGGCGTTACACAAATGGCATTGTAATGCAACCATAAACGGGCATCGTAACGACGTGCTCCATCTTTATTAAAGTAAGTATCCTTATCGGCATAGCCCATCACCCATTCGCTGTCGGTGTCTTTGTAAATGTAAGCCCCTGGGTCGCGAGGCCAAGTTGTGTTCGCACGTGAATATGCATTCCCAAGTTTTACGGCCTCGGTAAGAATACGACGCATACGTTGATCTGGGTTAAACACTTTCCCTTTTACAATACCTAGAGAAGCAATTAAACCCCTTGTTTCCGGATTAAGAAAATCCAAAGGCTCTTCCTGGATAATTTCATCAAGACTTTCATAGAAACTAAAATCGTTTGGCGGTATGGTGTTGTAGCCTTCCACACCTGACATGTTTCTGAATTCCATTTTTGGTGGATTGTCTTTCATTGCCAAAGGATATACCTTTAGACTATTCTTTATATTTTCAGCAGCATCTTTTACACTTGTTCTTACATAACCTCGCATAAAATTCCACACTGTATAGGTTTTTGAATGATATACATGATAACCTTCAGGAATATCTCCTTTATAACCTGGAGGTAGTAAAAGGTACTTTCCACCTTTCCCTTTATCCGGACCAGCCATACCGATATCACCAACCCAACGCATATACATATCATCCCACATGCCCAGTACGTCGGCCGGCACCTCGATCACAGTCGGGCCGTCCTTCTTCAGGTCGAAGAAGCCAAGCGTATAAAGCGCAGTGCCATTAGGCGTTAACCAACGGGTTTTCGAGTCCATTAATTCTTCCCATATGAGAATTTGATTCGATGTTTCTGCTCCAAATTCGTGTTGCGCCCTACGTAAGCTAAACATCGAAACAGCTGGAATCATATTCACATAAACCTGCACTGCACGGGCCTGATCCATATAGTCGAATATTTTTTCTTTGGTGTCGCCCACAGGAACACCGTCAAAAAATTCCAGCGTGCCGATCGTCGTCTCCACTTTATCCGGCGTGGCGATCTGATTCGGAGTGTCGGTGGTCATTTTATAGGTCGGAAGTTTTACCTCCGCATGTGCGGTCAATACTCCGGTACCGGCCAGCATCGCGACTGCGAGGCATGTGGTCAAGAGACCGGCCACGGACAGGGATTTCAATGTTTTTTGCTTCATGATATGACTCCTTTCTATAATAAAAATTAATTTTCAGTCGATACACTCAACTGATAAAATCGACAGCTGCATTTCTGACAAACTGTTCAACACACCCATCAGTTCAGATTGGTCCGCGATACGACCTGACAGGCATGTGACGGTTGACAGATCTTTCTTCCCTTTGGACGTAATCTGCATGCCATAAAAAATTTCAGCACACCCCTCTGGCACCAAACCCTGGATGTGGATCCGATAATGGGCAGGTGACCAGGGACGAAGGGATTTTCTTTTTGTTGTTCTTTGCATGGTTGTTTTAAAACTATCCATAATAATAAATGTTGATAATTCTAATTGTTGATCAAGGATATCGCTTTGTGACAGAAAAGGCATCATCCCAAAAGGATGATAAATGGACGATGGCAAATAAGCGGTTGCTTTATCGTTTGACCAGCAGGCCTGACTGTTCAGCCCTTAAGACTGCTTGACGGCGATTGCGGACAACCAGTTTTTCATATATGTGCCGCAGATGCGTTTTGACCGTGGCCATTGAAACACAGAGATTTTCGGCAATTTCCTTGTTCTGCAGGCGTTCAGCCAAAAGTTCTAACACATCAAGTTCACGGTTGGTAAGCGATTCAAAGGAAATCGTGTTGAGTTTGGATACTGGAGAATGGATCGGGTTTTTGGGGTCAATGTTAAGATTCTGGAAGACTTCAAGAAGGGTGTTGACATAGTCTATCTGGACGTTTTGCTGCTTTAAGCGGATTAAAAGATCGCCCATAACAGGAACCAGTTCAATAAATGGACGTACCCACCCGCCGGGAGCGGCAAGATCCAATGCTTTTTTCAAGGATTTGTCTGCATCATTGAGCCGATTGTGTCTGTAAAAAATAACCGCCTGCAACACAAACAAGTCGATCAGGTGGAATGTGTTATGGATATCCTTCGTCAATTTCACAAAACTTTCGATCTTTTGGATCGCTTCCTCGGATCCTTGTGCCACAAGCAGACGGCAATGCGTAATCTGTGGGGCCTCTAAAAAAAGAAAAGCGGTGGCCATGGTGGCTTGGTACGATGGCGATCTGCTTTTTACCTGCTATGTGATGTGCCAGTCCGAAATATATCGCGGATGTCAACGGGTTGATGATCCAGCACTTCGTTGATCAGGTATTCCACCAAGTAGTGCGTGGTCCCTTCCAGTTTTAACAACTTTCGGGCCGGATTTTTCTGCCCTTGCATAGCCAGGGCCACCAGATGTAATCCGGTTACCCAGCCTTCCGTTTTTTTTGCAAGGGCTGCAATGGTTGTTGGTTCAATTTCGTGAGCTGTGGCTGCCTGTAAAAATATTATGGACTCATCCATGGAAAAGCGTAGATCCCTCATGCGCAGTTCAGCCAATTTTCCTCTGGCACGCAGCGTTGCCACCGCTATGAGTGGATCCCGTCGCCCCACCAGAATCAAGTGCATGTATCGGGGCGGATATCTCAACACCCGGTTCAAAAAATCATGGACAATTTTGTCGTGGATGTGGTGGATATCATCCAGAACAATATTAAAATCAGTGTCGATCAAATCAAGTTCATTGACCAGTGTTGTTACCAAAACATCTTGTGGTGGAAGGAGTGTTGAATCAATCAGGGTTTGTGTTTTACAGGCGGCATGGGGGTGGATTGTCTGTATGGCTGCAATAAAATAAGACAAAAACCGTCGAAGGTCGTTGTCATCCTGGTCTATGGACAACCAGGCACCAGGGATTTTACACACTTCAAGCCAGCGGCTGACCAGCATGCTTTTTCCGTATCCTGCTGGAGCAGAAATCAGGTTCACTGATTTATGCCTGCTCTTGTCCAGTCTCTCCAGCAACTTTGACCGATGCACATGATTATGGGTTACTGGGGGCCGATGCAGTTTGGTGCGAAGTAAAATTATGCTGCCTGATTCAGAATCCATGCGTTGACCCTTAATTATTAAGTGTCCATGTCTTTTCTATGTATCCTTGTCATCCAAGGTCGAAATTGATTAACATTATTTTAATTTTCCTTATTCTTGTCATTCCTTAAAGGTGTTGACAGATATTTCCGAATGCTGATTTTCAGTATTACCGACCCAGTCCATAAAAATCCGGTAGCCCACCGCCAGCACGACTGCACCGATAAACATGCCGATGATACCGCCGGATACCATGCCACCCATGGCGCCAATAAGAATAACCGGCATGGGGGCTTCTACCCCGCGACCCAACAGGAGTGGCTTGAGCACATTGTCGGCAAGGCCGGCAATTAGCAGATAAATGGTGAAAAGGATATTGCTCGCGGTAGAAGCGTCACCCGACCACCACAGATAGGCAATGGCGGGCAGTGAAATGATGGCGGCAGGCAGCTGCAGAATCCCAAAGATCAGAGAAATCAGCGCCAACACACCGGGTACTGGAATGCCCGCCATGATAAAGCCTATACCCAGCAATAATGCCTGTATGAATGCCACACCGATAACGCCGCCGGCCACCGAACGAACCGTTGCAGTGGAGAGCGTTTGTAATCGCGGGCCTGTCCCGGGACCGGTCAGGCGAAGGAAAATGCGCTGAATGGCCTGGCTGCCGGATTCCCCATAGGCCATCATAATCCCGGCAATGATCAGGGCGCCGGCGAATAAAAATATGGCACCGGTTGTATTGGCTGCCGCTGATAAAACACGTTTGGATATTTTCTTGAGCGGTTCCTGATAATCCTTTAAAAAGGCCGGCAGGTTAACCGCCGCCAGATCCCAGGCGCGATAGACCCGTTTGCCCACCAGCGGCCAGTCCGCCACTTTAGGATCAGGTCGTTCAATGGTGATGGTGTTATTCTCGAATGCAGTATATGCCTGATGCACATGCTTTACTAATGAACCGCCAAGCATGATTGTGGGACCACCGATCAACAGGAAAACGGCAAGCACCAGAAGTACGGAAGACCGGCCCTGTTTCCCGTTGAACCATTTTGCCATGCGCTGATGCAACGGATAAAGGGCAATGGCCAAAATCAATGCCCACACCACTATATTTGCAAAAGGGGCAAAAATGCGCATGCACATGATCAATAGAAAGGCGATCAGGCCAATGCGGATTGCGGCGTCCGTGAAATCCTTTGACAGCAGTTTTTGAATGGGCGACTCATCTGTTTGCATGGGGGATAACTCCTATTGTTTTTTGACCGGTTTTCAGGTGTCAGTGACGGTTGAACACTGACTCCTGATAAAATGATGAACTATTTGACCATTTCAGGATCACCCGGCATACATCCTTGTCCGGGGTTAATATGTTTGTTGTCCAGAGCTTATTTTCAATTATGTTGTAAACTGCCTGGGGCAAAAAAAAAATCCCCCGAACAGGGGGAAATTTGATCCCCCGCTATGGGGGATATTCTTTTAAACTTTTGAATGTTACGACAAAACAGTGAGGCTATAAATTATCCTTTATTAAAAACAAATAAGCGTTTATATTTTCCTTTATCAAGGTATAATACCTGCGTAAAACAAATTTAAAAAACAATTATCAAAGATTTCCATTCAGGTATTTCTGTATACTGTGGTGGGATATAAACCGCATCGGTTTTCCGTTAATGTTCTTATGCGGAAATATAATCTATTTATTTTCCTTATGTAATTTGTTTCAGAAAATTATTTAAAAAATTTTCCGCAATGGAGGGTATTCTTTATTTAGCACCAGAGTGACCCAATAATCTTTTTCAATATAGATTTCTGGAATGCCCCCTGGCATACTTGTACGATTTAATTACCGGCCCGGCTTTTGGGGTCCGGTGGATTTTCATGTTGGAGCAGAAAAATCTGCTTGACAATCCACCTTCCATATGTACAATATGTTGTACAGGAGGTACAAAAAATGGAAGCTATTACATATACAGCAGCAAGGCAAAACCTTGCGAAAACAATGGAAAAAGTTTGTAGAGACCACGCCCCGATGATTGTAACACGAAAATCATCGGGTTCTGTAGTCATCATGTCACTTGAGGACTTTGAAGCCCTTGAAGAGACAGCCTACCTATTACGCTCCCCGAAAAACACAAGACGTCTGATTGAGTCGATTGTTCAACTTGAAAATGGCAAAGGAAATGAAAAGGAGCTTTTAGAGTGAAGCTCATTTTCTCAGACCATGCCTGGGACGATTACCTCTATTGGCAAAAAACTGATAAAAAAATTCTTCGCCGTATCAACACCCTCATTAAGGAAACAAAACGTAATCCTTTTGAGGGTGTCGGAAAACCTGAACCATTGAAACATGCCCTATCAGGATACTGGTCCAGGCGGATAAATGACGAACATAGATTCGTTTATAAAGTTTCAGAAGATGCGATTCTTATTGCACAACTGAGATATCACTACTGACCCTTCTTTCTGCCCCAACGCCCACAACAATACCCAGGAGGGGTCAGGCTTGCGTTATTGACGCTTTTACTGAATTTCTTTGCTATTACAGTATGTTATCAAAAGCACAATAACACAAGCCTGACCCCATCGAACCATGACCCCATCGAACCATCAATTACGACAAGTGGGCGAAGTTAGGACCAAGCCCAAATTATCTTTTCTTGACAAAAAGCGGTTCACTGTCTTACAGATATCAGACAGGTTGCTAAGATATGGACCCTTTTGAATTTGAATCCATTTTTTATGAAAAAATAACGGAGAGACAGGCCAATTAAAGCCGCGACTCAAAACATGGTGAAAACCGGTTTTTATAAATGGGGTTGGCTGCCATTTACAGCCGTTTGTTTGTTGTTTTTATTTCTCTCTATGGCCAAGGCTCAGGATTCCGGGCAGAAATCCATTCAGGGTCAAGGCCCTGTCTCAGTGTCCCTTACCGATGCAGAGAAAGAATGGCTGGAAGGGCATTCTGATGAAAAATTTGTTTTTACCAGGAACAACCCCCCGGCCCTTCTTGTTGATGAAGACGGGTCAATGTCCGGAATTTTAAACGATATTCTGGATGTTCTGAATGTGAAGCTGGGAACTAATTTTGGCATCATCATAATCAACGACCATGCCAAAGTCACAGAAATGCTTCAGACCCATCAAGTGGCCGGTGCACTTGCCATTGCCCAGGGCATGGGAGGCTATTACAAGGTCCTGGAATCTCAACCCGTTTATACGACCTACCCGGTTGTCTTTGCCCGTGCCGAAACATCTGTAAAACCGGACAGTCTGGAAGAGATTGAAGGAAAAACCATTTCTGTATCTCAAAGCTCGGGCTGGGCAAAAAAATTACTGGAGCTGTTCAAAGATCGTGTTGACATTATCGAGACCGTTACGCCATTGGAAGCCTTGCAATTGCTGTACAAAGGCAAGGTGGATTATATGATCGGCACGTCCACGCATACCTATTTTATTTCGGCCCATCAGCTTATCGGGCTGCACCCGGCACACATCCTGACGGATCAGCCGGTTCGTGCGGTGATGGGTGTCCGGGATGACTGGCCCATATTGGCCGGGATTATCGACAAGGGGCTGGCATCTATTTCGAAAAAAGAGATGACTGCCATCTATAATCAATGGGCTCAGCTTCCCAAACAACAAAAAACAATAGAATTGACGAAAGAAGAACAGTCCTGGCTTTCAACAAAACACAAGGTGAGAGTTTCTTCCGGGAACTTCCCTCCTTTTGTTATCAATCAAGGAAAAAAGGTTTCCGGAATTGTAATTGATTATCTCAACCTGGTTGCACAAAGAACCGGCATTATCTTTGATTATATCGATCCAGGGATACCCTTTGCAGAACGACTTGAGGAAATAAAGTCACTCAACGGTCCGGTGGACCTGATCCCCTGCATGATGAAGACCCCGGAGCGGGAAACGTATATGTCCTTCTCCAAAGCATATTTTGATACCCCCAGGATGATTTTTACCCAAAAAGAAATGGGTGTGGCCAGCGGGTTAGCTGACTTTGCCGAAAAAAAAATAGCGGTGGTCAGGCAAACGGTTGTGCAGCAGGAAATTGAAGGCAAGTATCCGGGGATTCAACTGCTGCTGTATAATTCGGACCTGGATGCCATGAAGGCTGTTTCAAAAGGAAAAGTAGACGGGTATGTGGGCAACATGGTGTTGGCATCCTACCTGATCCTTCAGCACGGCCTGGTCAACCTGGCCATTGCCGCACCCACTGATCTTGAAAATCACATTTTTTCCTTTGGCAGCCGCAGAGACTGGCCGCAGCTCAGCCGTATCCTGGACAAGGGCATGGACAGCATCACGCCCGAGGAAAAAATGGCCATACGGGGCAAATATCTTTCTGTGCGGTATGAACACGGCATCCGGTCCGCTGATGTGGTCCGGTGGATTCTGATGTTTACAGGCGCTGGAATTGCCATTGTGCTGATGTTTTTTGTGTGGAACAGGACCCTGAAAAAACAGGTGCGGGAACGGACTACCAAATTAAGCTACCATGCCACGCTCCTGGAAAATGTTTCAGATGCAGTGATTTCCACTGATTTGGATTTCAGAATCATCAGCTGGAATAGTGCCGCTTATCAAATTTACGGGTGGAAAGCCCAAGAGGTTATTGGAAAGACATTACAAGAAGTGTTTCAGATGGAACACGCCCACATCAAAAAACAAGAAATGCTCGCCACTGTCCGTGACACCGGCAAATGGCAGGGTGAACTCAGACAGACGATAAAAAATGGCGCAACAATAGATATTCATGCAACCGTCTCCAGGGTCTTTGACGATAAGGGCAAGACCATGGGTTTTGTCGGTGTCAATCGTGACATCACAGGACAAAAAAGGTCGCAGAGACGGCTTGTGGAAAGTGAAACACGGTTTCGCGCCACCTTTGAGCAGGCGGCTGTCGGCATTGCCCATGTGGGGGCTGAAGGTGTTTTTTTGCGTGTTAATCAGAAATTTTGTGACATCATCGGGTATTCCCACGAGGAAACACTGGCATTGACATTCCAGGAGATCACGCATCCTGACGATCTTGACACAGATCTTGCTCACGTGGATCAGCTGTTAAAAGGAGAGGAGGATGTCTATTCCATGGAAAAAAGATACCTCCGCAAGCAGGGTGAAGTCTTCTGGGTGTACCTGACCGTTTCTCTGGTGCGGGATGATGCGGGAGCCCCCCTGTTTTTTGTTTCCGTTATAAAAGATATTTCTGCCCGGAAAAATCTTCAGGAAGAACTAACCATTTATCAGACAAGACTCAAGGCCCTGGCCTCAAAATTGACCCTTCTTGAAGAAAAGGAAAGAAAACGAATTTCCATGGAACTGCACGATCATATTGGTCAGACCCTTGCTTTTTGCCGCATCCAGGTTGCAAAAGCAACGAAATACGCCCCCCGGCAGGGTGAGCAGGCAGCCATACTGGCTGAATTGTCACAATCCCTGCTTGACACCATACGGGATACAAAAGATCTGGTTTTTGACTTAAGTTCTCCTTTGCTCAATGAACTGGGTCTTGCTGAGGCAATTGCCCATTTTCTCAAAAATCAGGTCCACAAAAAACATGGCATAAAAACAGAGTTTATCGATGATAAAAAAACCGCCTTGATGAATAGTGATTTAAGCGCCATCCTGTTTCGAAATGTCCGTGAACTGATCACCAACACGATCAAACATGCCCGGGCAACAACCGTAATCGTTTCCATGGGATATCATGGAAACGAACTGAAACTGTCCGTGAGTGACGATGGTATCGGGTTTGATCCTGATGAAAAATTTATTCCTGCCAACGCCGATTCCAGATTTGGATTGTTCAGCATCAAGGAACGGATTGAGGATTTTGGCGGATCTTTTAAGATAATTTCTTCCCCGGGCAAGGGATGTCAATCAATAATGATGGTACCGTTCATAAACCAGTCTAATTAGTGGCTTTTTCTGCTTTTTGAGCTTCTTCTTCCGCCATGACAGCGGCTGCTGCCGCACCAGCCTCAATTATTTTTTGATTTTCCGGCCCAGACACTTGTGACGCCTCCGGTGGGATGTATACCGTGACATTTTTGTGGGCAAACTCAATGCCTTCGCTCTTAAATGCTTCCTGGAGAAGGCGATACACCTCTTTTCGAATGGCAAACTGGTTACCGGGTATGGTTTTATATTTTACCCGCATGACCATGGCAGAATCATCCATCTGGCGGACACCCTGGGATTTTATTTTACCCAACAGTTTGGGGCCCAGGTCCTCATTTTCAGAAATGGGCAGATACACCTTTTTTTTAATTATCTTGCGAACTTTTTCCACATCAGTGTCATAGCGAACCCGGAAGTCAAGTTTGGTGATGATATAATCCCGGCTGTAATTTTTAATCGTGCTGACATCCCCAAAGGGAAGCGTAAATACCATTCCCCTTGGATGACGAAGCTTCAAGGATCTCAGGGAGATATGTTCCACCATGCCCTTGCTGTCACCGATTTCAATATAATCGCCTAGACGGAAGGCATCGTCTAATAAAAAGAAAATGCCGGAGATAATGTCCTTCACCAATGTCTGGGCGCCAAAACCGATGGCCAGTCCCAGAACACCGGCACCGGCAATCAGCGGGCCGATGTTCACACCCAGTTCGGCAAGAATAATCATTACAACGATAACCAGCAGGAACACCAGTAAAAATTTTCGCGACAGCATCAATAAGGTACCGATACGTGATCCGCCGGCACCGCCTTCCTCATGTTCTTCTTCGTCGTCATCGGGCATTTCAAGGCGGAGCCTGCGTTGTATGGCTGCATTAATAAATTCCCAGAGAACAAAACCGAGCAGCACTACGATCAGGATATCGAATACAGCATTTGCAACCGCTTTACCAATGGGAAGTTCAATGCCCCAGATATTTAATGCCCATATAATGAAAATAAACGCCAGGGCGACTCGAAGGCTAGAAACGATGCTGTCCCTCAGCCGGTTGAATTCAACCGGTGGAAATATCTGTTTTTCCAGGGGTGCATCTGATGCTTCGCTATTAACGGTATCATGGGTTTCTTCTTCACTACCAGTGGGGTCTGCCGTTTTGGAAATAACACCCAATAGAATGCTTAAAATTTGGTTTAAAAACCAGTCAAAAAGAAAATATAATGGAATCAGCAGCAGTATCTTGATCCCCGAATACCCAACGGAATTACCCAAAACCTGGTTGCCCATAGATAGCAGGAGAAATAAAACAACAAAAAAAACAGCAAAATGATGCCATTTACCCATGAGTTTTGCCCATAAGGACTCGGCCGGGAATTTGGCCGACAACGCATCCGCCACTTCCCGTCGCTTTTGAAGTATCATGACAATCAACATGACCGTCAATAAAACCGAAACCATAGCGACTGATTTAATGTGGTCCAGTTCGCTTGCCCCGGCTAATCGGATGATGCCACAGGTCAATAATCCGAAACTGGCCACCATGGATATGGCAGCAATCCATCGGTAAAGATATTGGGCCGTAGGGGTTGTCATTGGCAAAAATCGTGAACCAGGGTTTTTCGGCGCCAGAAAAAACTGGCCCAGGATCAAAATGATTCGTACAGCGACAATGGCAGACAAGTATGCGGCAACCAGTATACGATGCCCAGGGGTGGGCTCGGCAAAAAAATAAAAGCACAGTATCACAGCCGCAATAAAGATAAGGATGGATATCCCATCAATGATGGTCCGGAGAAGCAGCCTGCCGATTTTACCCCGCAATGCAACAGGCGCGACCAATGCCAAGCGGCCCCTGAAGGAAGCGCTATACCATCTAAATAACATCTCAATACCGAATGCAGCCAAGAATATCGCCGCCATCACTAATATCATGCGCACGGGTCCTGAATCGGATTTACCGTTTCCCAGGTAGGTAAGAAACGCCTGTCTTTGCCGGGATTCTAATTTTTCACCCGATCTTAAAAAGTCCATCCTTTCCTGAACCAAACTCACCTTATTTTTAACGGTTTCAATAAATCCGGCAAGCCTTCCCATATCCTCTGATGCCGGCAATGAGGCTGCATCATGAACCGCTTCTTTTTTCAGGGTCACGATGAGCAAATGCCGCGCTTGCTCATCACTCATCTCGGCCACAATGGCTTCTGCTGACCGACTGGTGGCCATGGGTGTTTTTTCCGGCTGGGCCGGGGATGCCGAAATATTTTTTGTGGTAAGGCTGACCGCCAGGATAACCATGACTACTCGGATAAAATATTTCAAATCAGTTTCCTCCTTCCATCCTAAAATAATTTACCCAGATAAAAGTAAAAGCTGTCGTGGTTGCTTTCTGCCTTGCCATAGCCGATGTATACAGGTCCTAAAAAGGTATCAACTCCCAAAAATATACTGCCGGCAAAAATAAGATCATCAAATGCCATATCCGATTTTTTTTCCCAGACGTTTCCGGATTCCACGGACATGCCGATGTAGGTTGGCAAGAGATTAAAATCACTGATCTGCCGCATATAGATCAACCGCAACAAGCCCATTTGCTGACCACTCAACTCATCATCATTAAATCCTGACAGATTAAAAAGCCCTCCCAATTCAAATCTGTTCTGAAGCGGTGCATCATCATCCATTGTGGCATGTATCTTTGTTCCCACCAGCACTGTATTCTTTTCCCAGCTCATTGCCACATTTGCTTCCATGCCCATTTGATCAAATTCACTGTCCGCGCCTAAACTTTCTTCAGACTTGACATACTCCACAAAACCGTAATACCCCTCCCGGGGGAAATTAAAGTTATCCAGTTTATCCGCAGAGAGTTTTGCGTATACCTCCCCCCGGTCAAAATCATAGTCCGGCCACGCCGGCTGACCCACATTAATTTCAGCATCACCTGTCAGCCGCCGGATGCCGATACGGGCCTCACCCCAGGTACCGAATTCTCTGCCAAGGGCAAGATCCCCCCCATACTGGGTCACCCGATACTCAGCCAGTTTATCGCCGTCACCGGAGTACAGGTTTACGGTTTTTTTATGATAGGCCAGTCGCGGATGAATAAAATAGCGGGAATTATAACTCAGCGGCTGGTATATCTCGGTGGCCACGCCCGGCGACCGGCCCAGTTGAATGGCACTTCGCCACTCACCATTAAGCCGGTTGATCGCCGTACGGGTATAGGCAAACTCAGAATTATAAAAGTTGTCGCCATCCTGATTCCCGGCCAGGGAGAGTCCGGCCTGGATGTAGTTGGGACCCCAGGAACGCTCTTTGACATGGATTAAAAGGCCGGTTTGTCCATTTTCTTCGACAATTTCATAATAAATATTTTCAAACAACTCCAAACCATAAATATTGCCGATATCTTTATCTAATTGTGCCACATCCAAAGGCGCATCCTTTTTGACCTGCAGGCGGGCAAAGATCACTTCATCACTGAGCCTTGACTGATTGTCAAGCCGGATAAAGCCAATCACAGGGGAGTCAGATTTTCTTTTTGACAACCTGCCCTGCTGGGATGAACGGTAATCTGCATATACAGTTTCTGATACCGATAATCTTGACAGCGTCTGTTTGTGTTTTTCTGCAGCTGCCAGGCCGATGGGAATGGCTTCATCTGCCCGATCAAATGATGAATTGGTAATATCGCCAAGATCCGGCACAATCAATATATCCTTATCTGTCAGTGTGGCAATTTGTTCTTCTGTATTGCTTCTTGTCAGGATCCCGGTTAATTGTCCGGTAATGGCAATGGTTGAATTTAACTGGTCTCTGTTTTTCAAAGGGGTACTGATATCTATGGCAATGACAATATCGGCACCCATAGCTCGAACAACATCCACCGGAAGGTTGTTGCTCACCCCACCATCAACAAGGAGTCGACCATCTATTTCCGCAGCGGAAAAGATAGCCGGGATCGACATGCTGGCCCGCATGGACTGGGCCAGATTTCCGGCGGACATTACCACCGGTTTCCCTGTGGCAATGTCTGTTGCCACTGCCCGAAAGGGGATCCTGAAATCATCAAAATCCTTCACCTGCGCGATCGGCATCACCAGTTTTTCCAGAAGAAGGTCCACTCGCTGTCCCTGGCGAAGCCCTAAAGGCAGTTTTATCTCCAAATCGTCACTAAGCCCGGGTTTACTCTGTACCAGATAATTTTTGTCATCGGTTTTGCGACGAAAGGATCTGTTTTCTCTGGGGATGTTGTCCTTTAGCGCATCGGCCCAATCCACCCGGGTGACCACTGCTTCAATTTCAGCGGGCGTCATCCCGGAAGCATAGAGCCCGCCGACAATGGATCCCATACTGGTCCCGGCCAGGCAGTCAATGGGGATCCGCATCTGTTCAAGCACCTTGAGCACCCCGATGTGGGCTGCGCCCCTAGCACCGCCGCCGCTGAGCACAAGACCGATCTTCGGGCGATGGCTTTTTACCGTATCCGATGCGTGGACAAGACCGGCTGAGCCTACCAGATAAACAAAGACCAAACAACTGATAAGCCCTATACTGCGCAGCCCCCAAAGACGATTTGTTTTTATAGGATCATCAACAATCATAGCTCAGTTTTCCCCTTTATCTGTGGTCCATTTAATACAGAAGCGGGGCTTGGTCCTAACTTCGCCCACTTGTCGTAATTGATGGTTCGACGGGGTCAGGCTTGTGTTATTGTGCTTTTGATAACAGACTGTAATAGCAAAGAAATTCAGCAAAAGCGTCAATAACGCAAGCCTGACCCCTCCTGGGTATTGGCCGAAACGATGATCAAGCCCCAGAAGCGATTTTGTATTATTCATCAGCAGCTGCCCCTATAAATTGTAATATGCGATTCTCCATATGGGCATAAAAAGGATTGTGCCTCAGGCGTATCATATTTTGTTCCGGAATAACAAACACTTTTTTTTCCCCCCTCACATGGATATTCCCAAGCCTGACGGGACCGGTCTCACCCATGGGGGAATCCCCGTATATCGGATCATCCGGGGAGAAAGGCAGGGCCACATGGGCCAGGGAATAAATCCCGGCCGGCCAGGAAAAGGGAAGTTGTTTCCATGTTGTTGCGGTCTTCCCGGCTTGTCGAAGCACCCGTCGGAGATCATTCTGGGTCTGTGTCATATTGGTCAGCAGCTCGACCTTGAATGGAAGGGTCTGTTGTTCAAGGAGACTCGCTTTGAAACGTTTCCCGGCATCCTTCTTTATCACCCCCTGGGCCATGGTCTGTTGATTGACATCAAATACAACAAGGGTATTTTTTTCCGATGGCAGATAGATCAAAAATTTATCCGCCACCGCATCGGCCTGGATGGTTGCGTCTACAATGGATTGAAAAGCGATAACCCTTGGAAATGATGCAAGCCTGTTGGCTGACGCCATTTTTTTGATCCGCTCCTGAACATGCATCGCCAGTCGATAGACCTGCTCACCGGCATTCACCGGGAATGAGTTGTATTTATAGGGATCATACTCCGGAGAGACCGATTCCCAGGCCATTTTCCCCAGCCCGGGTAATCGAGAAAGCCCCAGCTGAAATTTTGCCAGCCGGGCAATCGGCTGCAATCCCATTGCCGGAGAAAGCAGAATCAACCCATTGGTTCCGGGAATGTTCTCACCATCAATGGCACTCAAGGCATATTCCACTGCCAGGGGTGCCCCGGTGGAATAGCCCATCAGGTAAAACGGCAGCTTGCTCCCGATACGATCCGCAACATGCCGGGCACCCATACGGACGGCGGCGGCCCAGTCCTCCCAGTGGATATCCAGTAACTCGGCTGGAATGGTCCCATGTCCGGGAAGGCGAAGTCCCACAACCCAGAACCCCTGGGCCTGGAATTTTTGGGCAAGGGATCGAACACTGTAGGGTGAATCTGTCAGCCCATGCAGCATGAGAACACCGCCTCGGGGAGAATCAACGGGCAGTTCAAAGGTCCTGTTCCAATTGACGGAAAACCCCAAGGGATCTGAACGGCTTCCGGTTCTGTACCGGTCAAAATCAGATCCCTTTGCGGCTGAAGGCTTGTAAACTTTCTCACGAAGCACCTTGAACAGGCGGTCCTCCAGTTTAAGGTAGTCATCAAAATCAGAAATCTCCCCCATTCGAGAGGCGCGAAACTCCTGGCCAAGATCAATAACATGCCAGGGTTCGCTGACATACCGGGTGCCCAAAAAAACATAGGTCCCCACCCCGCCTAAAAATAAACACACAAGGCCGGAAATAATAAATAAAACAAGGTGTTTGATAACTCTTTTCATCAGGGCAGAACCGTACAGGCGCCGAACAGCAGGAAGCCATAATCTTCTCCGGAAACAGAAGCCGACATTTTGCCCGTTTCACTGGTTACCATCATACTCCATACCCTTTGATTTTCAGCACCCTGTAAAATCAATTGGCTGTCCGCCATTTCAACCCTCTTGATGGCGCTTGTTTTTGAATCCGGGGTATTGAATTCTCTCAGGACTTTCTCCTTAACATCAACTTCAATAAAGGTGGGTAGATTGACTGCTTCAGGTAAAATTTCCTGGCAGTCACCTTGTGAGTCGCACTCAATGATTTTCGTTATGGCGCATAAACAAGGGGAGGAACCGTCAATGGCACCTGCACAGGCAACACAGGGAAACACAAAAGCCGCCGCCAGAAATACTATAATCAAATAGTTACGCATGATTTTCTCCTTTTTTTGTCGTTAAATGAGCGAACCTATTCATTTGACCCTGCTATTTCACAGAGTAGCCGCGGCCTTCAAGACACCCCTGGTAGGCACGATTAAAATCGCTGCGATGCTGGTTATAATTCGCTGACTGATTCTGTTGAACCGCTTGCTGCTGGGCAGCCTCATCCCGCTGCCGCATCCCCCCCAGCAAGCCGCCGGATACCGCGCCAATGGCCGCCCCTTTTCCGGCATCGCCGGCAATGGCCCCAACAGCAACCCCCAGCAATGCGCCCCGTCCTGCGCCCCGGACGGCGCCACCAGATTGAGCCTGGGCCTGCTGGGGAGGCGCTGCCATCGCAGGGTCAAAACCGGTCTGCTGTTTGGCCCACAACAGGCAATCGCTCTTATCTTTATCTGTCTGCTGCTGGCTCTGTCCTTTTGCCGGATACACGAATAATTCAGCGCAGAAAGCAGTGCCTGTCATCAAGATCAACGCCATACAAATACCCGTGCTGATTAATGTCCATTTTTTTTTCATATCCCCTCCTCTTTTAAAATAAACTCAGCGGTTATACCTTTGTTTGTTTTTTGCGCATGGCTAGTCTGCCGGTTTTCCGAATACATTGCCGACATCAAGCTTTCGCTTTGACAGGTAGAGGAACCGGATGAGTTCATACTCAAATGGAGACCCTGCCTCATAGTAGCGAAAACTTTGGAGGTGCCTTGCGTCAATGGCTTCTAAAGCAGAGATACCCAATAAAATCGAGTCTTCGTCATCGACATTCTCCATGGGGTCGATCCAGTCATACACGGCCGCACGAGCTGCCGAATCCCCGATAAGCCCGATGGTATCCCGCAGACTCGAAGGCCCGAAGATGGGCAGCACCAGATAAGGACCGGCTCCTAAACCATAAACCCCCAGTGTCTGGCCGAAATCCTCGTTCTGGCGGGGAAGACCCATCTTTGTGGCCGGGTCAAAAAGCCCGCCAATGCCGATGGTGGTATTCACAATAAATCTTCCCAGGGTTTTGACGGATGCCCCCCCCTTAAACTGCAGGATGGAATTTGTCAGATTTTTAAATTCTCCAACGTTCTTAAAAAAGTTTGAAACGCAGTCTTCTAAAAAGTTTGGCATGATAAATTCATAGCCACTGACAACCGGCAGGAAGACATACTTGTCAAATCCGTAATTAAAGTTGTACATGCTCCGATTAAACCCCTCCCAGGGGTCATAGGCATCTGCTATGGCATACTCGATATCGGGATTCATATCACTGAGCTGGTGTTTTGCCGGTGTGACAGGCAATTGCGGGTCTATTTTTTTTGGTGCACTGGCACAGCTTGTGAAAATAAAAACGACCGCCACCATCATGACTATTTTACCGAAACTTTTAAGTAATTTTTTTAACATGATCTATATCCTTTAAAATTAATTGCTGAAAAAATTGATCATATAGGCGACGTTGTCTTTGTGGTCTATGTTGCCGCAATGTCCCCCCCGGGGATAAATCTTCGCCCTGGCCTGAAAAATTTGTTTTAAATAATCCACCTCTCCCGGTGCCAAAATCAGATCATCTGAATTGGTGAGCAACCCGATTTTCCCGGCAGATTTCAGGTAGTCTTCAATGGCCACAAGGCTTGTTCCACTGATCAACTCCGCCTTTGTCAGGCCCGGGTCAGCAGCGCTGAAATAGGGGAAAAACAGGTTGTCAACATAATCAACAAAACTTTGTCGACCCGTGACCTTACTATAAGCGGTCAGGGAATCCGTGCTGGATAATTTAAGATTTTTCGGCACGATATACCCTGCATGATTCAGGACATCGGAACTGAACAGCATATTGGAAGAAGAAATTCGGAAAGACAGGCCGATGATGGCAGCCATCCCCGTCTCAGACGGATTGTTTTCATTGTATATGGCGTAGAGGAAATCATCTTGAAAGTCCAGGGCCGCATGGGCCTCATAAAATTCAGTAAAGCGGGTCATGGCTTTTCCAAAATACTCAGCAAAATTATCAATTCCACCGGGGATATTGTTCTCCAGCATGCCGTCGAGGATAACCACGGAGTTGAAAAGGCTGACAGGCGGGTTGATCATCAACACTTTTTTAAAATTAAACAGTCCTTTTTCTTCATCCAGTTTCGAGACATAAGCGGACTCGGCTGCTCCCAGGCTATATCCGGTGAGATAAAACTCCGAGACCTTGATTTTTTTACGGGCCTGCTGCCAGGCCAAATCCATGACGCGGTATAAATCAATGGCATCCTCCACGGAGTTCCCCGGCATTTGACTGGTTGACGCATTCACCATAAAATTGGGATGGGTGGGAGATGGCAGGCAGATGACATGAAGCCCGGCTCCCCAGAAAGCACTTTGAAGCATTTTCATTTTTGACGAATTGTAACCGGCTCCGGTGCCGGCAATGATAAAGATCAGCGGTGCTTCTTTTTTCTGATAGGCCAGAGAATAACGCAATTTATCCTGATACCAGAACACATCGGGAGTTTTTCGATCCGGAAATACCGTCATTTTTAACTGTTTGACCTTGATGTTTTCCGGAAGCGATGCCTTGAAAGCATTTGGTGTGCCAATAATCGTAGCCGCATAGGCGTCTTCCAGGGGGTAGTCATAACTTTTTTCTGCACCTGCACTACCGGCAAAGACCAGTAAGCTGCAGAAACCTGCAAGAAATAATTTCAGGGTGTTCATCTATTGTCTCCTTTTCTGTGCATTATTAAACTATTTGTTTTTCAAACCGCTCACTTTTCAATTAATATTCACGATCACGAATTGGTTTCCTTCTGGTTGATAATAGGTTCCGCCACACTGATGCAGTGCCACTCCGTTAATCATAACCGTTCGGCATCCTCCCGGTAAGGCAGCAACATAAACGGCAGTCCTACGAATGGTCACTAGGGTTGTTATCATTGGCAATTCCCTACTCATCTGTTTCAAGGGAGATTATGGGCTGTAACCGCTCGTTCTCATAGGGCAGGCATACTTTTTTTTCAACCGATGGTATCGTGGTCATGGGCTCATTCACCCCCCGGTCTTTATATCCGGCCACAATGACACCATGGACAATTGTAAGGTCATTGGGAAAAATACGATCGCCAAGCAACACGGTATTTGTGCTCCGGTATTGCCCGCCTGTATTAATGGCAGCCGTGACATAATAAAACGTTCCGCTCCCGCCCGGGTTATGAACAAGGATGAGCCCAGCATCTTCATCACCATCCCCGTCAAGATCTCCTTTCACAGGCGGGTTAAATATCCTTGTCACCATCTTGACGGCCGAACCGGGAACGACAGATGATTCGGAATAGCCATTGTGCAAAGACACTTTCCGGCCTTCTATGATGTAAGTTGCATTCAAAGGATCTGCCGACAGATCAACGCCAGGCTCAATAATAGGAATTTTCTCGTTACCCATCAAAAGATTGCGGACCCCGGCAGCAGGAATGACAGCCAGGGCCATGGCCACCCGGTCTTCAATCGGCAGTGCTGACATTGTTTCCCTGACCAGCACCTGTGCGTCGCCATCCTTGAGCAAAACCGCTGCAATACCGATGCGGTTAAAGAACACGACATTCCGTGCAAAGAGAACCAGATGATGCTTAAAATCAATTTCCGGCGGTTTATCCCCGGGCTTAAATACCTGCCAGACAGCAGTGAGGTCTGTTGCATGATTGATGTATCCGATTCGCCATGATTGCATACCCACGGGCAGCCGATGGATTTCGGAAACCGGGTAATCTCCCTGCCAATCCTGGAGAATGGCAATATTCTGTGGTTCATGACCGGCCGCAAAAGGCTCAGTTATTCCCCCAAAGGCAAAAAACACGATAAACCCAACGACAAAATATTTAAGTTTTCCTGTGGATATCATTTTACAATTATCTCATCCTCCTTGATGGTTGTGATGCGCTGCAAGGCATCCCTTATGCGCATTATTCTTCTTCCAGCACAAGTTCCAATGACAATATCGGCATGCGAAGTTCGTAAAGACCATTCAGCACCCCGATTAACTCGGACTGATCTTTCACCTGTCCCACAAGCGTGGTTACCGGATCTTGATACACCTGGATATTCATTGTGATCTGCATGCCGGCCAGGCGGTCAGACCAGATTTCCTCCAGGCACCCCTGGATCTTGATGCGATAGGTGACCGCTGAATCAATGGTGAGGCGCTTTCGCTGCAGTTTATCTGTCATAACTGTCAACTCCTTTCAAGATCGTAAATATCTTAGACATAGCATCACTCTTTCAATTTAATTGTGAAAACTATAGAATATAAAAATCCTTTTTTATTAAGACCTTTGTAGCCTGTTTTAATGGGAAAAAAAATCCCCCGGGAAGAGTGAAAATTCATCCCCCATTATGGGGGATAGGGAAACCGTTCAATACGTGAGTAATATCTTCAAATATTATATTGCTTATCGGTTTATTTTTGATAGGAGAGACAAACCGCTTTACTCTTTAAAGGGTTGATTTTCTGCTGCCGGCTTCATCTCCTGTTCATGTTTTTTTTCATATTCAGAACAGGGTGAGGTTGTGCTTCCTCTGCTAATAGTGCTCTTTAAAAAATCAAAGGCAACCCAGCCCGCAAACACATAGGGGCCAAAAAACAAACTACCATAGGTCGCTGCGGCTGATTTCCAGGGCAGCACCTTTACGGATGGATTGGTTAAAGGACCGGTCACTTTCACCGGCTCTGCCTTCAGGATCAGGCTCGACTTTTTTTTGGGTAAAAAAACATAGTCAATCTGTTCTTGAGATAGATCAATGGTCCCTTCTCCGGCAACGGTAATGTCCCGGGCATCAATGATAAAGGCATTCGTGGTGATAACACCCCTGGTGATGCTATAATCGGCTACCCCACAATCAATGTCGACATATTTCTGGCCTGTTGCCTTACCGATGGTCCAGCCAATAAGGTCGGTAAAAAGCATATCAAGCGGTTCTTTTCTCATCTTGCCATTCTTGAGGATCACGTAGATATCGCCTTCCATGTTGGCGACCAGGTCATACTCGCTTTTCCCAAATGAGGTGATCTCCATATCAATGTCCAGTTCCGCATCAAAGTCGTTTTTGATATTTGGCTGCTGAATCGAAAGTGTGAGCCAGGGATTGATATCTTTACCCGAAGCCTTGACACTTATCCTCAGATCCTTTTCCAGTTCAAGACGCATATCAAGTGTAATTTCCCCTTTCGGGTACGCCAGTCTGGCCGATTCAATGGACAGTCGGCCGGATTCCAGCGCAACCCTGAACTGGGCGGATTCAAGGGTCATTTGCTGTTTGTCAAAGGACGCGATATCGACAAAAAGATCCACATCCGCTTTTTTCAGCCAGTCAACCGTCAGGGGTTCCCGGGAAAAGAACGAACCTGTTTTTGCCGGCCCATCTTTGCCGGCCTTGTTTTCCTTTTCAATCAGATCGGGAATGAATACATTGTGTGCCTTTATTTTACCGCTGATAAAGGGTGTTCCCCGGCGGGAAACAATGCTGGTGACCGCATTCATCCGGGTTTCACCCGCGGTCATTTGTGTATCGCATTGGATTCCTTTCCCTTTTTTCGAAATCGCGCTGTCCAGTTTAACCGGACCCAGTTCAGGCAATTCTTTACCAAGGGCCTTCCCCAATGTCAGAGTATTCCGGCTCTCCAATCGGACAGCGAGGTCAATGCGTTCTATGGGATCGGCCTGATCCCATTTGCCAAACAACACCCGGCCGGTTGCGCCGATTTGCACTCCATTTTTTTTCCCGGCAGACAGATCAATTTTATTCAATTGCAATGCCTGGGTATCCCCTTCAATTCTGTACCTTATATCCAATGGCCCATCCATGGATGAATCAATGGGCAGGTCAATGCCAAGTCTTTCCCCCATGACCGATGTTTTTACGGATGTCATGATCACTTCCAGATCATAGCCGGTATTGGAAATATCCGGATCAAAGGGGAAACCGGCAATGCGACCATTCAGGTCAACGGTTATCCCCTTGGCATCTTTTGTCTGGACAACAATGTTTTCAAGGGAAGGTATTCCTCGCTTGGACCGGATGTCTGCCTGTCCCTGAACCCTGCCGAACTCCGGGATTGTATCAAAAAAAAGTGCCCGGGCCGATCGCGTGCTGGGAGCGGTAAACTCTAACTTGAGGGCCATATTTTCAGTCTGCAGACCAGTGGTATCATATGCCAGATCCAATTGGCCGGTCACATTCAGATCAAGATCATTCACTGTTTTCCCATTCAGGCGGCACTCCCGGATGCCCAGATGGGGGTATGCGCCGGATATTCGTGTGGAAAGGGTCATGCGCTTCAGCGGATCCAGGGTTTCCGGTAAGGCAGCAGTCAGCCAGGTTGGATTTTCAAGCCGGCCGTTCACCGTCAGGTCAAACCCGGTAAGTGCAGGGAGGTTTTCAATTCGGCCCTTCAGGTCAACTTGGATCCCCTTGGCGTCCTTTGTCCGGACGACAATGTTTTCAAGAGAAGGAACGCCTTTCTCTGACCGAATGTCTGCTCGGCCTTGAATACTGACGGATTTCGGGAGGGCCAAGATTTGTTTCAGGTCAGGTATTTTTCCCTGCACGTCGGCCTCTATGGTTGGCGGCGATGATCGAAAATCCATCAGCCCCTCCGAGGACAGGTGAAAAAAAGGCGCTGCTACTGCCAGGAAAAACGGGAGGCGCTGCTGCTCCAGCAGGGTCTGTATCCGGGGAAGGGTCGCAACGACATCAAGCAGGTTGTCCCCAAACCGGGTTTTCAGATTGCAGATTAATTTGTCGGTATCCGGGTCAACCGTGACCGTCAATTGTTCGATGTCCATTGCCGGAAGGTTGATTCGTTCATTGGCACGAACAATGGTTATCTGTGAAATCCGGATGTCGTGCAATACAGGTCTGAGAGGGAAGGATCGGGGCAAATTAAATGTACCGGCACCATCCGTCGCTTTTATTTCCACCCGGGTATCCCCTAACACCAGTTTAGGGATTTCCAATCTCCCCTTCAGTATCCCCGGCAGGCTGATCTGAAGTTGAAACAAACTGCTGTCAATCTGCAGATGGGTACTGGTATCCTCTATCTTCAGATCGTGAATCGTGATCATCGGAGACAGGGTTCGGGTCATGGCGGCATTTTTACCATAGGAAATCCGGGTTCCGGTGGCGGATTCAATCTGCTGGGTGATCAATGCCATCACGGTTGTATTATCAAGCAGCAGAAAGGTCCCGGTCACTCCCAAAGCCAGGCAAACAAAAATCAACAATATGCCGGCGAGCATTCGTTTTATCATTTTCATTCACCCTCTTTTGTCTCATACAAATGAACGTCTCTCTGGGGAAAGGGGATTTCAATTCCAGCCAGCTTAAACTCGCTGTTAATATCCTGGTTGAGTTCGCTGAGAACGGTTAGTCTCTCATTGAATTCAGGAATCCAGACCCGAAGTTCAAAATCCAGTGAACTTTCTCCAAAAGAAAGGAATAGAGCCCTTGGGGAAGGCTTTGATAAAACCATGGGACTCTCATCCGCACAACTCATTAATATTTCCAATACTTTTGTTATGTCGGTTCCATAGGCAACCCCCACAGGAATTTTTACCCGGGTAAGCCGTTCTGCAAGGGTCCAATTGGTCACCTGGCCCGTCACCAGGTCGGAATTTGGAATCACGATCTCAGCGTTATCAAAGGTTTGTACCACCGTAGCCCGCAGCCCCAGTTTTTTTATCTCGCCGGCTTCATTGTTCACCTGGATGATGTCCCCGACCTTTATGGGACGTTCAAACAATAAAATCAGACCGCTGGCCAAATTATTAACAATGGCCTGGAGTCCGAAACCAACACCAATCCCCAGGGCACCGCCTAGAATGGTCAAGTTTGTCAACTGAACCCCCAATACATGGAGCACCAGAATCAACCCAATGGCAAGCATCGCATAATTCACCAGGCGCACAATGGAAAACTGAACCCCCATCGCTGCATTATACCGGGGAAGCACCTCCTGAAGCAAAAGGCCTTGAATTGCTTTTGAAAACAGGGAAACCAAATAGATGGTTATGGCTGCATCAACAATCATACCCGGTGAAACCGCCCAGAAGCCGGCAGCAAGTTGAAATGACTGAAAGCCCTTCATTGCAGCCTCTTTGGTGGGATAAACCCCCAAGGTCTGCAGAGCAAGGATAAAGAGTATAAACGAATAGAATAGCATGATGACAGGCGTTAACTGGCTGACAATGACAACTGAATTTTTTCGTGCCACAGCCAGGGGGGTTGTTTGAAGTAAGAGTTCCAGCAGGGTTTTTGTGGCGAGCAATAACATCCAGAAAACAACCGTATAAATCGAGATATCCAGCAGTGAATTGAAAGAATATAACGCAAGGTCTTGAAATCCAAAAAGTTCCAGCACGAGAATGCCAAAAAGTATAAGTGATACGAAACGCAGGCCCAACAACCCGAAAAAAGATATTTTCTGTCTTGACAGGTACCAGCTCTGCCCCAGGCAAAAAATCAGTATCAAGGCGGTGGCAAAAAAAGTATACAGATAAAAAACAGACTGGGGAAGATTCAATAATTTAAAAAATTCAATCGCCATAATCGCCATAATGATTTGGAAAACAAATCTTTTTTTCCAGAATACGTCAAGCAGGACTCTGGACAACCGGACAATTGAAACAAGAATAATGATCCGCTTCATTGTTTCCCAACCCTGAAACAGTGGCACCGCATCCTCATTAAAAAAATCGATAAGGGTCAAACCGGCCAAACACAAAAAAATGGCCGATGCCACAGGCCGCTGGGTGAAAGAATACCCGTCGGCAGATGCCTGCATTATTTTTTTGCTGCGATGAATGAGGATTGAAAGGATAAAAACAGCCAGGCAAAGGACAAGAATAAAATTAAATTGGTCGGCAAACAGCTGCTTTTGTATCCCTGCTGCAGCAATAGCATTTTTCCATATTGTTTCCAATAATTGTTTGTTCATCTGGGAGTAGAACTCAACAGAAAAGATAGAAACAACTTTACCACCGTTCTTCCGAAACGGTTGAATGCGTTTTGTCATATCTAAGGTCAAAGAATGGATTTTGACCTCAAGATCAACAGATTTTTTGTGTGCTGCCAAAGCAGGGTTTAATTTTTTTAAAATGTGTTCCAGGGCCAGATCCACCTTCCTCTGATGGGTTATGATATCCTCTTGAAGCAGTTGAAAAGACAGGTTTTGCTTTGCAATCTTAACCCAGGTATCCAGTACCGCCTTTTTTTGTACCCATTCCGTGTTTAAGGTGGAAAGATTTTCAATGCGCTTTAAAACAGGGGTGCTGACCCTTTCTATGCGGTACCCGAGTTTGTATGCCTTTCTTTTAATCAGTTCCAATTGATCATAATTAATTTCCCCATCGGACGATGCTGCTGAAACTTGACGGGACAGCACCTGCATCTGATTGGATATGTCAGAGATCTCCTTTTGAAACCGGGAGAGGATAACTGGCGCATCTATCTGGCCTTCAAGTTCAACAAACCGCATGGACAGATCCGTGACATAGGAAAGAAAGTCAACTATATTCTTTGGCGGCGGGAGTTTTTCAGGTGTGGGGGTTTCTGTTTTTGAAGCTGAAACGGCGGACCCATTTCCCTCTTCAGCTCCCTTTGCCAGGGGCACCAGCATGAAGAGCAACAGGAACAAAATCCCTGCATATCTCATCACTACTTTGCAGTTACAAGCGATAGTCAATGATCCCCCAACATGGGGGAGGGACGTCCCTCCCCATGATTGTTAATCTGTTTTTGTAATTTTGGTACCCTGGAGACCCAGTCCGCCCATCAATCCTTTTTGATCAAAAAAGAAGGCATAGATTTCCGACTGGGCAGTAGTTGTTGTCATGGATTTGGAGGCACCGACATCCACCACAACGATGGTGGGACCTACACCCAGCTCCCACCCATCACTCTTGTCAAGATAGGTCAGGGCGGAATCCGTCATCAGAAACAGGGCATATCCATATTTCTGGAGGCCGGCCTGAAGACCGTAGGACACCTGGATGGTGTTGTAATTACCGGTAAGTTTTCCATTTTTGAGCAGTCCGCCATCACCATATTGTCCTCCCACAATAAAGCCCCCTTTGACAATGCTTGGAAACACAAGGATGCCTTTTGCCTTTTCCGCCAATGATTTGGCAGTTTCGGATTTGGCATAGAGTGTTTCCAGGGCCGCATTGATTTCAGCCTCACCTACACCTGCAAGGGCGGGTTTGGTAAGGCCCGGGATGAATATTGTGGTCGTAACGAATGCAAGAACAAGGGCAAGTTTTATCCAATTAATGTATCTCATGTTATTAATCTCCATATTTAAGGGTTATATTGGATGAGGGGAATCTGGGCGGCAAGATCGTACATCAGCGCCGCATTGATCTTGTTCTCAATCTGATAATACCGGACAACTTTGACATTGGGCAGCGCTTTTTGAAACTCAGGAAGAAAGGCCAGTCTAAGCTTCGGTCCCACAGCCTCAATGGCGATCAGCTCATCCAGTATCTGTTTCGCCGTATCATTATCCATTTCGCCATAGGCCTCTGCATAGGCAGAGATTAACCCCAGGGTCCTTGCCCGGAGCAGGAATAATTCATCCTGGTATCTGGCATATACCGGCCAGAACAACTGGGCTTCCGCCTCGGTCAGTTTCATGTTTTCCGCGACAAACAATTGTTTGTCTGCACGGATTTTTTCAACCACAAACTGCATGGTCTGGGCCGGTTTTTCCTGGGCAGATGCCAAAACAGGCCATACCATCACCAGCAGCATTAAAACGAGGGCCAGTCTAATTTTTTGTGTCATTCTTTTATCTCCTTTTTGCGATAAGGCTCTGCAGGACATCCTTATAACCATCCTGCAGAGCAGGTTTAACTTTCCGGCTTATTTTCTGTGATCCTTCTGCAAATACAGATACCCCAATCATACAGATTCCTCTTTTTCAAATGTTCATGATTCTACTCCTTTTAAAATAAATTGGTTTACTTGTTATATAATTTCACCTGTATCACTAAAAAAAAGATTAAAACAGCGCCACATCCGCCAGAGGTACCGTCTTGCTGCAGACCACTTCCCCGGGGCCGGGAAGTTTGCAATTATAAACCCCTACCGCACACCGCCGCACGGTGCGCCGGGCCACCCCGGCAACACTGACCGGGGTTAACGGACGTCCGACCCTGGCTTCAGCAGTGGGAATCAAATCCTGAGTGCCGGGCATGGAAAGATGCCGGCCAATCTCAGATCCAAACATCCCGATGACCCCAAATATTAAAACCATAACAACTATCTTCAATGTGTTCATTTTGTCTCTCCTTTCATGAAATGATCCGGCAAGTCATCTGTGCCCTTGAGATCCTTGAGTGCGACTTTATCGGCCTTGGTTGGGTTTTTGAAATGAAAATCAGTTGCTGCCACATCGCCTCCGGTCTTCCAGTCCCTGATCTGAATGGTGTATTGCGGCCCACTGCTAATAAGTTTTGAGGTGATGACATATCGGCAGGGATAGGGGCGGTCTCCCTGGGCAATCCAGATCTGCCAATCAACATCCTTTGTTCGAAAGGCAAGGAAATCGCATTCAATGCCACCGACCACACCACTGCCAAGATCCTTTACATCAATGACACCATACATCAGGTCATCGTAGGCATTCGCCAACAACAAATCTGCGGCAGGCAAAGGCCTGTTGTACGTATCCTTTAATTCGTCCACCAGGTGATTGATGGTGCCGGTCACCTCCACCTGGGTATAGAGGTTGAGGTTCTTGCCCAGCAGGGTCAGGGTTTTCCCGTCAAAGGACAGTTCAACATCTGCAAACCCGCCGGAACGAGTGACACGGATCTTGTCAGGCCGGTTTAGAATAACTGTGCCGGAACTTGCCAGGGCAAGTTTCTGATCATCTTTTGTAACAACCTCAAGGGTGGCATCGAATCCAAATGAAAGGGATTTCTGGGCCGCCATGTAATCGGACATGGCCTTGAGTATCCTTTTGGCATCTGCCTCATCAGCGTAACCCCCCGGGGACGTTACCGATAAAAGGATCAGGGACATTACCACGACAGCCATATACCGCACAAACGTCTTCATTACATTGGGACTTGTTTTGTTCATTTGAACGTATCTCCTTTTTTTATTTGTGGATAGTATCATTACCGTCCCGAATTTTGAGTGAATATCACCACTTTTTTCAGGAATTCTCTTTGTGTAACTCAGTTATAAAATGTTTGACCCTAAAAAAAAATCCCCCAAAGAGTGTGAAAATGATCCCCCATAATGGGGGATGCGACACTCCCTAATACTTGATCCGGTTCCTTTTTTCATACCCTTTTCTTGACAATCAGAGACGTCCTATCCTGCAGATAACGGGCATATTGTTAATATACGAGATCATTTTGGACCCGTTTCATTTGTAATGATCCGGCCCTGATCGTTGAGACCGATGGCTCGGTGTCTGGAATTTTAATTGAGGTGTTTAGCGGATCTTTTCAGATTGTTTCTACTCCGGGAAAGGGAACTACTGCCATAATGACTGTCCCGTTGATACGGCCGATGACGGAGACACGGGAACAAGACTTTGCTTAACTTTATTGGTGGGCAACCAGACCCAGTTTTTGGGCTTTGGAAACCGCATTTCGTCGGCTGTCTACCCCAAGCTTTTCATAAATTTTTTTCAGATGTGTTTTAACGGTTTCCGGTGAAATGTACAGTTTTTCTGCAATTTCTTTGTTGTAAAGGTGTTGTGCCAACAGGGTCAAAATCTCCAGTTCACGCTTGGTCAATGGGTCTTCCAGGGTATGGGAAGATTCCGGTATAGCCGATACCGGTGTCCAACCTTCCGGGCCGGTCATCGGCGTTACAGCGCCGGGCCCGTCAGCGCTGAAAAAAGCCAGCAGGTTCCCAATGAAGTCCATGGAAACCTGTCTTACCTGCAGCTGCTTGAGCATGTCCGCCATGGGCGGACCGGGTTCAACAAACGGCCGAATCATATTGCCGGGCATAGCCAGGGTCACTGCCGCCTCCAGGATTGTGAGTGCTTCGTCCACAAGGCCCTGGTGATGATGGGCCAGGGACTGAAGGACCATGATCTCCACCATCTGACAGGTGTTCTGCCATGCGGTTGTTTTCTGGTGAAGGTCCTCAAGTTTTTCCAGGGCTTGTTCCAGGCTCGCCTGGGATCCAATGGCGATGAGTACCCGGCATTCTGTGATGACGGGGATCTCCAAAAAGAAAAGCATCATTTGATTGCCCGCCGTTTGATTCACCCTCCCCTGCCAGCGGGCGGCTGAACCGAGATCCCCCCGCAGCAGGGCGAGCCGGGCACTGCAGGAATGAGCTATCTCAACATTTCCCGGATCCTTGGTCCGTTGTGCATGCGCTTGTGCCTGTTTCATGGTCTCATCGGCTTCAGCCGGTTGCCCCATGAGCTGATGGATCATCGCCAGTCCCGTCATGTCGTCCACGGTAGCCCTGTGGTGTTTAATGTATGGATGCTTTACCGCCTGGCTGAAATAGTGTTGCGCTGCTTCCAGGTCGAACATCTGTAAAGAGGCGTTCCCCAGTACATGCATGGCCCATGCCTCGGCAAAGGCGAGGTGGTTTGACCGGCTGAGCGCCATCAGTTTCAGACCTTCGGCAAAGGCCTGTCTCCACTCGCCATCCAGCATATGGATAGCGCACAGGCCAATCCTCAATCGGGATAACACCATTCCCTGGTGCAGGTCTTTTTGGAAAATTCCTTGATTCAGTCGTTGGACGGCATCCTCTTTTTGCCCATTAAGGTGCAGTGCCAGGCAGGCCCAGCATTCAACCTGGGCCCTGAATACGACTAAAGGCGATTGGGAAAGCTGTTTCGCGGCGTTGTTAAACAATTCTGAACTTTGCTCTGCCTTGCCGTTAAAATAGCAGACAATGCCCTGGAAAAAACAGATCTCGGCCAGCACGTCAGGTTCTGTTAATACTTCGTCAACAAGGATTTCGACCCGTTGGAGGATGGTGGTGATCTCCCCCAACCGTGCTAACTTCAGCAATATCCATGCCTGGCCCAGCAGGAGTTCGCATCGTTCCTGTTTAATCTCATGGGGTAATCGATCCAGCCATGTTCCAAGCATCTGCCATTGATCAGCCGCCAGAACGGCCCACCGGTTTTGTTCAACAATTCGAGCGACTGCCGGCACATCCCCGGCGGCCAGCGCATGGGTGATCGCCTCATCCGGCAAACCTTCTTTCGCAAACCACTCTGCTGCATGGCCATGGAGCGCTGCAATTTCATCGGAATTTTGATAGCGCTTTAAATAGTGTTGCAGAAATTGCTGAAACAGACGGTGGTAGCGGAACCAAAAATTGTCTGTGTCTTGGTTGAGAATGAACATATTTTCTTTTTTCAATAGATCAATAAAGGCCCATGAATCCAATTCATCCCTGTTTGATTGCCCCCCCCTGCCGAGCACGGCATCACACAAAGGGGCACAAAACCGATCCAGTATGGCGATTTTTAAAAGACACTCCCGAATTTGTTTAGGCTGAGAGGAAAAAACCTCATGGAAAAGGTATTCCATAACGTATTCAGGACTGCCATTCAATTTAGAAACAATGGTATTAAAATCCTTCTCATGTTTCATGGAAAGAGCTGCCAGCCGCAAACCGGTAATCCAACCCTCTGTTCTTTTTATCAATTCATCAATGATAGGGTCCTCTAACGGTTCCTCGGTAATCAATCGCATATACGCGACTATTTCTTCTCGTGTAAACCGCAGGTCATGAAGACGGATTTCTTGAAGCTGTCCCTGGGCGCGAAACTTTGCCAGGGGCAAGAACGGATCAGACCGGCCGACAAGGATCAGGTGCAGCGATTGTGGCGGGTAGTGCAATAGTTCTGTTATCAGGTCGTGAATTTTCTTTTCCCGGATGAGATGAAAATCATCCAGCACCAGGATAAACGCCTGTTCAATCAGATTCAATTCATTGGCAAGCCTTCCGGCCAGGACATGAATGGGTGGCAGGGCAGCGGCGTTGAGGATCTCTCTGAATTGAGACAAGGCCGTGGGAAAAAGTGTCTGCACTGCATACACAAGATAGGTCAAAAACCGCTGCAGATCATTGTCATCCTCGTCCAGGGATATCCATGAATTCGGCCAGTCATGGGTCTCAAGCCAGTATCCGACCAGGGTGCTCTTGCCATAGCCGGCCGGTGCCGTGACATTCTGAAGGGGAAGATGCCGGTTTTTTTCAAACAATTCCACTAACTGCGGACGCGGAACATGATCCTCAGGCCTAAAAGGGGAATGCAGCTTTGTTTCAATAATTTCAACAGGATTTTCCTGAAAAGAGGGCTCTCGGGAAATGCCTTGCCGGAATTGCGAGATAACAAGGTCTGTAATCACGGGGCTCAAATACGATTCTCCTCCCATAACGGCCCGAATTCCCTTTACCAGTTCTTCCGGTACACTCTCTTTGACAATATACCCCACTGCCCCGGCTTGAAGCATCCCTTCCACAAATTCATTTTCAGAGTGAATGGACAAGGCGATCACTTTTGTATTGGGATAATCCGACAGGATCTGTTTTGTGGTATCAATACCGTTGAGCCCCGGCATGGTGATATCCATGACAACGATTTCCGGTGACAACACCTGGATCAAGTCCAGCGCTGTCTGGCCATCGCCTGCCTCACCGACCACCGTCATATCTGTTTCATCTTCCAATAAGGAGCGAAGTCCTTTAAGAAAAATCGGATGGTCATCTACTAAAAGAATGGATGTTTTTAAATTATGCACTGTCTTCACTTTTTAGAAAATTACAACTCCAAGGCTCCAAAAGGCTATATGATTGGAAAAAATAAGTAAAGCAATTTTTTATCGCCCGGCCGTCACCAGCATGGTTCGAAGGGGTCAGGAATGGTCAAGCGTTGCTTTTCCCCACCTGATTTCTGCCCTTGAAAAGGGTGTTGATATCTTATCAAAACAACCTATTGAGATGGCACTGCATGTCGGCGATATCGGGGAAAGCCGAGAACCGGAAAAAACCTATGTCCATCACTTTAATACCGCAACCAGGATAATGGACAAAATGGGTGTTCCCTGGTTTCTTACTTTTTGGTATCCATCACAATTTTGCTTTTTGGATACTCAAGACAGGGATAATCATACTTGACTGTTGGTTTTTAAAAACTTGGGTTTCAATCAGTGTTGACTATGAATACAAAACAACGCCCTCGAATTCTGAATCACACTAAGAACTGAAAAAAGAAGTCAACTCTTTTTGTTTAAGGGCATACAGCGACTGTAGATAGACACTATAATCGCTCTGAATATTTGGATTTTTTCAGGCGAAAATAGATTTTTTGATTTCCAGAATGCTCAAACTTACAAAGGATAATCTTGATAATTTCAAACCCGGTAAAGGTCATGAATTGGGATACTAATCACAACTCCAGCCTGGTACAAAATTGATATTCGGAACTTAAACATTTGATGAAGACCAGATAATCCTCGCATACCATATGTTGTGGTTTGAAAACCTTCTTTAGAATCGACTCTTACACGTTAAAAGGCTTGCCTATATCCTGAAGCATTCCTTCCCACTTCCTGCCTCGCCAATAACCCTCATATCGGCTTCATCCTCCAATAAAGAACCGAGCCCTTTAAGGAAAATCGGATGGTCATCCACCAAAAGGATGGCAGTTTTCATGTTAAGCACCTTCCTCAATAGTATCGTTACCAAGGGGAACAGACAAAATGGCCTGACATCCATTACCAGGTTTGGAAAAAATCTTCAGGGAGCCTCCGAAATCGGCCATCCGTTCCCTGATGCTGAACAGACCGAATCGGGTTCCATCCGTCACAGCAGTGTCATTTAGGTCAGGTTTAAATCCAACACCATCATCCTGAACACTAATCGTTAATGCCTCCGGCAGCCTTTCCAGCATCACAACCACGTTGGAGGCCTGGGCATGTCTGATAACGTTGGACAGGAGCTCCCGGACGTTGCGGAACAAAATAGCTCTCAAATCATCGCTGATCACTGCCTTTTTACCATCATCAATAAACTTTATTCGGATATCATGCTGTTTGTCAACCCGTTTTTCAAGCCAGTTGGATAGTGCTGCTGTCAACCCGAGTTCATTCAACAAAGGAGAACTCAGATCAAATATCAGTCCTTTTGTGCCCTGTATGGTGGTTAGAAGCGTTTTAGACAGTTCATCCAAAAGATCTGCCAGCTTTCCCTCAGGCGCAAGCTTCCTGGCTCTTGCAACCTGGATGCGTGAAAAGGCAAGGGTCTGGCCTATGTGGTCATGGAGATCGTTGGCAATGCGCCTTCTTTCCTTTTCTTCGGCCAGGGTCAGCTGGGAGGCAAGTGCCTTTAGTCTCTGCTGATAATTTTTCAGTTCCTTCTCCGCCTGTTTTCTTACCTGGATCTCGCTTTGCAATTCAGCCGTGCGCTCGGCAACCTGCTCTTCCAGGTGCAGCTGCATGCTGCGAAGGCTCATGTGGGTTCTGACCCGGGCCAGGACTTCCATTTCCTGAAACGGCTTGGATATAAAATCCACCCCTCCGGCTTCAAATCCTTGAACCCTGTCCTGGGTATCTTGCAATGCACTCACAAAGATAATGGGGATGCCCCTTGTCCGTTCATCCTGTTTCAACTGCCGGCAAACCTCGAATCCATCCATCTCCGGCATTCTGACATCAAGCAGTATCAGGCCCGGCGGTTTAGCCAGCGCTGATTCAATGGCCAGCTGCGGTCTTTCCGCCGGACGAACCCGATAGCCCTCACTGCCGAGCAGTTCGTTCAGCAGCTGCAAATTAGGTATTTCATCATCAACAATAAGGATGTCGTCATCATATATCTTCGAAGTGTGTTTCGAAATCATCTGCTTATCCTACCCCCCTTTCATTTGCGGTCCGCAAAAGGTCTCTAATCTGACCTATTTGATAATTATCTATGCGTTTCTGTAAGCCTTTTGCAATTTGCTTACTCGATTTGGTGAAAAAGCCAGCTTACCAGTTTGCTTTAAAAAAAATGAATCAAGCTTCGGATTAAGGATGCGGGACTCATCTATGAATTTCATACTGATAATGCGATCAATAATCAAGTTGAATTTCCGATCAGGAGAGAAACATCCTAAAAATATGTTTAAGGGTAATTTCCCTCAAGCTGCAATCACCTTTATTGTCAATATATTTTGAGAATTGAGCGTGGGCTATTCTGGAACGGAAAGTCCTGTTGGGCTGCCAGAGTGTAGTTTTTTAACGTAATGACTGAACTCGTTCAGGAACAACCCAATGCTGCAAGCGATCCTGAGATTATCGGTTTGATTGCTTACATTGTCATCACTCCGGCCATGGTCAAAAATAATGGTGGATAGGTTCCCATTATCAGCAGTGTCATTTCGACATTCAGAAAGAATACAGGCGGATCCTATGGCATTTGTTTCGGACTAACTCCTCCGAAGGGCAAGGATTGAAACTGGAAACAGCCCAAATTCTTCGCCGGTACCATTAAAGGTTTTGCAAAAATAAGGATTCTGATATAACGTTTTCAGCATTAACCACCCGGTGAAAAGGATGTTTAAATAACAGTTGAATGTTAGCGTTGAAACTCTTGAGTAGCTTTTGCTGATTGGTGCCGGGCGCGGAATCATTCGGGGCAGGTTACAAACTGAATCCATAGTGTATTCATATGCTGCTCGATTCGTTCATACAGGTATGGGAGAATTATAAAATGAGTCGTATCATACAATGCAGATTCAGCACCTTTCTGGCAGTGATGTTGATGCTATTATGCTGGAGGGTTTGCCTGTCTGCACAACAGGCAGGAGGCCAGGCTTATATGCAAAAAAGCCGATTTCTCAGGTTTGATCATATTGGTTCCAAAGAAGGGCTTTCAAGCGATGCTGTCTGGGATATCGTCCAGGATCCCGACGGCATAATATGGGTCAGTACTTATGCCGGGTTGAACCGTTATGATGGGTCGAGTTTCAAGGTTTACCAGCACGAGCCAGGAAATCCTTACAGTCTGCCTTATGACGCTGTGCGCGAACTGTTTGTTGACCATAAAGGCGCCCTTTGGGTTGGGACCTGGCAGAAAGGGGTCCAGGAATTTGACAGGAAGACGGAACGGTTCATCCGCCACGAGCCAGACCCGAATGATCCGTACAGCCTCAGTCATGGTAAAATCAGGGCAATCTATGAAGACCGTTCCGGAGAACTCTGGATCGGCACCATGGGGGGGCTGAACCGGTATGATCGCGAAACTGGACACTTCATCCGCTACCTGCATGATCCGGATGATCCTGATACTATAGGCAGCAATATTGTCTGGTCCATCACTGAAGACTCTGCCGGTGCCTTGTGGATCGGCACCGGGAACGGTCTTGATCGCCTGGACCGTGAGACAGGACAGTTTAAGCACTTCCGGCATGATCCGGACGATCCCTACAGCCTGAGTCACAATTCTGTTAGATCGGTTATTGAAGATAAAGAAGGAACGCTCTGGGCCGGCACCATGGGGGGGCTGAACCGGTATGATCACAAAACCGGACACTTCATCCGCTACCGGCATGATCCTGCAGTACCGGATTCACTAAGCCACAACGTGATTTTCATGGTTTACGAAGACAACACCGGCAACCTGTGGGTAGGAACCTGGGGCGGGGGACTTGAGCGGTTTGACAGGGAACACCAGGTGTTTGTTCACTGCAAAAAAACTCCAGGTGATCCCTATGGCATCAGTTCTAACAATATTTTCAATATATATGAAGACCGGGAGGGGACGTATTGGATTTCCACGGAGGACGGCGGTATCAATACCATCAATTCCGGTGACAAACCATTTCGCCATTATCGCGCCATTCCCGGCAACCCGGACAGCCTGAGTTCCAACGGTGTGCGTTCCTTATATGTGGATGGGGCCGGCATGGTATGGGTGGGAACCACCAGCGGAGGGCTTGACCGGTTCAACCCTGTTAAAGAAACCTTTACCCACTTTCAAAATGATCCAGGAAATCCTGACAGCTTAAGCGGCAACTCAATTATGGCCATTGTTGAAGACAGAGACAACATCCTCTGGTCAGGCGGGTATGGAACCGGCTTGAATCGATTCGACCGGAATACCGGGAAGTTTCAACATTACCGGCATGATACCTCCGCCCCGGATAGTCTCAGCAATGACTCGGTTACCGCCATCAGAGAGGACAGGTCCGGTATGCTCTGGGTAGGCACCTGGGGAGGCGGGCTGAATGCGTTTGACAGAAAAACAGGGCGGTTTAAACATTACCTCCATGACCCGGACAATAAAGCTTCCCTTGATAATAATCAGATATTTTCACTTTATGAAGACCGTGCAGGAGCCTTCTGGGTCGGAACCATGGGAGGGCTGAACAGATATGATCCAGCAACGGATGCCTTTATCCGCTATACCAATGACCCGTCCGATTCCAATAGCATCGGAGGTAAGGTTGTGACCGCATTCTGTGAAGACAGTGAAGGACGGTTCTGGATCGGCCTGGGCGGGGGACTTGATCTGTTCGACCGTTCCAGTGGAACCTTCACCCACCACACCGACAAGGATGGCCTGCCGTCAGCGGTCACTTTCGGACTTCTCGATGATGATCTGGGAAACCTCTGGATCAGTACCGTCAAAGGGTTATCAAAATTTAATCCAACAACAAAAATATTCAGGAATTATTTTGAGCGGGACGGTCTTCAAAGCAATGCCTTTTCAAATTTTTCCGCCTATGCCAAAAGTCCCTCCGGCCGGTTGTATTTTGGAGGAACCAACGGCATCACAGCCTTTTACCCCGATCATATCTTGGATAACCCGGTCATTCCTCCGGTGGTGATTACTGATTTTCTAGTGGCAAACAAACCGGTTGCCATCGGTGAGGATTCGATTCTCAGGCAATCAATCCTTGAAACCGATTCTCTGGTACTCTCCTACCGTGAAAACGTGTTCTCTTTCGAGTTTGCGGCATTGAATTATCGGTCTCCGGAACAGAACCGCTACAGATACAGGATGGAGGATTTTGAAGATCAATGGAATGAGACAGGCAGCAAACGTAGGTTTGCCACGTACACAAACCTGGATCCAGGCAGGTATGTGTTCCGGGTGCTTGCTTCAAATAATGACGGCAAATGGAACGAGAAAGGAGCCTCGATAAGGATCAGGATCACACCGCCGTGGTGGGAGGAGATGTGGTTTCGAATCAGCGCGGTTGTCATGATGATCGGGTTTATCATCGCCGGTTTCCGATGGCGGGTGAGAGCTGTTGAAGCAAGGAATATTCAACTTGAAGCCCAGGTGAAAGAGAGGACCCGGGACCTGACAATTGCCAAAATATCCGCGGATGAGGCCCGGTCGGCAGCTGAAAAAGCTAATCAGGCCAAAAGCCTTTTTCTTGCCAGTATGTCCCACGAGCTTCGTACTCCCCTTAATGCCATTCTCGGTTTTTCCTCCATGCTTGGTCATGATGCCGGCGCCACACCTGGACAGATAGAAAAATTGACAATAATCAATCGAAGCGGCGAACACCTCCTGACAATGATCAATGATGTGTTAAGCCTGTCCAGCATTGAAGCAGGGCGTATTGAAGTAAAAAATGAAGCCTTTGATCTTTGCCAGATGATGACCGATGTTGCCCTCATGTTCCGGCCCGGGGCCGAAGAGAAAGGGCTCAGTTTTGCCATGGAATTGAAAGACGATCTTATACCATGGATCATGGGGGATTCTGGCAAGTTGCGGCAGATCCTGATCAACCTGACGGGTAATGCCATCAGGTATGTTGAAACAGGTAACGTGTGGCTGCGGGCGGAGACCCGGCCATTGGAAAACAGCTCGTCCATGGTTAACCTGCTGCTTCAGGTGGAAGACACGGGGCCGGGCATGTCGGAAGAACAGGCGGCCAGAGTGTTTGACGCTTTTGTCCGGGGGGACATCAGCAGTGTTGACAAGCCCGGCACAGGGCTGGGTTTGACCATTTCAAAACAACTGGCAGAGATGATGAACGGAGAAATTTCTCTTGACAGCCGACCGGGCCTGGGCTCGTTGTTCGAGGTGAGAATCCCTGTCAGTCCAGCTGAACCCTTGACGGTGACGATTCCTGATGCCCAAACGCTGAAGGTTATTGGCCTCAAGGATGATCAGCCCAAATGGCGTGTCCTGGTGGTGGATGACAATTACGAAAACAGATTCCTGCTTACCAGCCTGCTTGAACAGGCAGGCTTCATTGTGAAGGAGGCCAATAACGGGCATGAGGCTGTCGGTCTGTTTAAGGATTGGCATCCCCATCTTATCCTGATGGATATACGTATGCCGGTAATGGACGGGTATTCAGCAAGCCGGGCCATCCGGGAATTGCCCGAAGGAGACGACGTAAAAATTATTGCCGTAACTGCCAGTTCGTTTGAGGAACAGCGCAACGAGGTTCTGGCGGGTGGATGTGATGATCTTGTTCGTAAACCCTTTAGTTCCCAAGAGATCTATGATGCCATTGCAGGACTGTTACACCTTGAATACTGTTATGAACAGGAGATGGAAAACCTGCTGCCCGGAAAGGACCAGAAGTTAGATGCCGACATGCTTTCGATATTGCCTAAAACCTTGTTGAAAGAACTTGACCAGGCTGTATTAGCACTGGACAGGGAGGCGGTTTTTGGTGTTATCCAGAAGATAGCCGTCCGGTCTCCGGATATAGCAGCCGGGCTTAAACCGTTGGTAGAGAATTATCAACTGGGCAGGATCCAGGATCTTCTCAAGGCAGTGAAATAAAGAAGGAACATCTATCCATATGGATTCGGCAGACAATTTTAAGGCAGATGGCAGGGAGATTCTCATCATTGATGATGAAATACTCAATCTTCGGCTCCTGGGTGAACTGCTGTCCAGGGAGGGGTTCAAAGTCCGATCGGCAGAACGGCCTGGAATGGCCATAAAATCAAAGAAATAGGGTAACACTTCCAAGTTAGAAAACAGTTTTAATTAATGGAGTGTTACCATGACCGACCGTAAAAAATTAATAAGAAGAAAGCGCAAAAAAAATTACTGATTTTATACGGTTTCCTCCTAAGCACTGATGGTATACATGGTCGCTGGCCATGAACTCAAAACAGACAGGACTGGAATAAGAAGTGCTTGGTGATCCGCCTTGGGGTCCGGTTGAGCTTTATAACGTGTAGCCGTCTCTTTTTAAAAATTCTTCCAGGCACAAGATGTTGTACCCATATTATTTTTCTTCCCAGATTCAAAATTCCATTATATGGGCTGGAACAAAATCAAATTTCAAAATCTTCCATTACAGCATATTGGAGTTTTGATTTTAAAGAGATTCATTTTATTTCATTATACTCCCATGAAACCCTCCATGCTGATCCCCGCTGGGGAAATATTTTCATGGCACGCATATCAGACCATCAATTTCAATGGCTTGAGCAGGACTTGGAAAAGAATAAAACCGCCCGGGCAATTATCGTGTTCACCCATCAGCCCCTATGGTATAACTGAAGTGGTTGGATGAGAGTTCACCAGCTGTTAAAGGACTATCCGGTCCGCAGCGTTATCGCAGGTCACTTTCACTATGATCAATCTGAAGCAGCACTGGATGGGATCAAGTATGTCATTGTCGGTGCCACGGGCGGGAGCGTTAAACAGGCAAGCCGGGATGCAGGAAATGCCTGGCATGTAACCGTTATGACAATCCACGATCAAACCATAGATATCAAACTGCCGGCCTTGGATGATTCAAAACCACTGCAGTTAACCCCACGGATTGATATGGACCGCATACAGGCCATCGAAACAATGATGGGCAGCCTATCCTGTCATCACCGATTCCTTACCACTGCCGGGAGATAAACTGAACCTGAATATAAAAATATTTTTCCAGGGTAAATCAGGCCGGTTATTTGTCACAAAGGATATATCCACACAAATAAAAAACTGTGGTAAATAAATCAATCATCCCCCGGACTCCGACATCAAGCAACTCTTTATAACAACTCATGGAGAGGAATTACGAGTTCTGTATATCGACCTTAAACTTTAGAAATGGTCAATGCTTGATCGACAGACCCCCGTCCGTTCATCAATGGGCGAAAGAAAAATCAGTCTTGACATTTTGTAGTTTAAAAGCTACTTTAAGTTTAATGAAAACCACTGAAAGATTCATACAAGAATACATCACCCGGGAAGGCACAAACCCTTTCAGAGAATGGTTTGATTCCCTGAAAGATGTTCGTACCAGGGCAAAGATGGATGTAAGGATAGGGAGAAAAATGATGGCCACTGTAAATTATCAAGAAGGGCTTTTAAAAAGGTTACAGGACCCTGAATATGCCTCTGAATACCTGAATGAAGCATTAAAAGAAGGGTCCCAGGAAATGTTCATGTTGGCGCTCCGTGATGTGGCAAAAGCCAAAGGGATTTCACAAGTCGCCAAGGAAACAAATCTTAACCGGGAAACTATGTATCGGATGTTGTCTGAAAAAGGAAATCCAAATCTTTCAAGCCTGAATAAATTACTGAATACCCTGGGGCTTACATTGAGTATTGGGCGAAAAGAAAGCGCCGCATAAAGGGCCAAATTCCCTTGACCAATTCTTCCGGCGAATTCTCCGATATAACCCACCGCCCCGGCCTGGACTTCCAGGCAGGAGCGGTGAGAGATTTTCTAACGGACCGTTGACCCCTCTTTTTCATCTGAATGTGGTTCGACCCCTCCTGGGTATTGGCCGAAACGATGATCAGCACCCACAATTGTATCCCATCGTATCTGATCAGAACGTTACCAGACCGTCTTGGTAACGTTCTCCTGTCAATTTTCCGATCTGTGAATTTTGTGGTAGAAAAACCAGAAAAAACCTGTATTACTCAACTTTCGGGGTTGGCCATTTTTACATGGGGTCAGGCTTTCTTTATGGCACTTTTTACCCGTCTGGTTATGAAATAGTGATAAAAAGCACAATAAAAAAAGCCTGACCCCGTCCATTAAAGCTAAAGTCAGAAAGTTGAGATACTTACAAGAAAAGGACTTGCTTTCGTATGATTTAGAATTCAAGCACTTCAAAGAAATCTATATCGATCTGTCCGATACAGAAATAGCAACATCTTTAGGTAAGGGAATGGGAATATTTGATGATTTGTCTGAGCAGTTTCTGAAAACTAACATTGCCTTTGAGCGTGGTAAGACTAATCTTTCTTACTTTTTGTATCTAAGACATTCAACTTTTAATCATTGAATTCATTGAAAATTAGTAGAAACCATTTCAAAATAAGAAATACGTATTTTGAATATTAATTTTCCTATTTTTATTTTAGAAGTTATAGAATATTTATGACTGAGAGTATCTTAAAAATAGTGATCCCAATCCAGGTTATTACCGTGTAGACCAGCCAATAATTCCAAGATGGATGAAACAGCTTCAGGAGGAATAAAGCGATTTTTTAACCGCCCCGGCCCGGACTTTCAGGCAGGGGCGGTGTAAGGGGTTTTAACGGATCGTTGCGCCTTGTTTTTCATCTAACCGTGTAAACTCAACCCGGTCAATGATCTGGTCGGCGGGATCCAGACGGTTGAGCTTGATCATTTCAAAGCTGTCCACCGCAACGAACAGGTTGCCGTTTTTATCCACCAGTTTCAGGTCATAGGTGTTGGTTTCCTCACCCGACGTCATCTTTTCGGTGATACAAAAGTATTTCGTCTGTCGTTCAACCTCCCTGTAAACTTTAAAGGACTTTATTTTATACGGCAGGACTGTTCTTGAAGAGGTAAAGAACTCAAGCAGACCACCGGTCTGGAACATGGCATCCACCAGTATGGGGGACGTCACAAAATGGGGATTTTTCACCCCCTTGAAAAATTCTTTCAGACTATTGTCCGCCACTGTTGTAATCAATGTATTCCCATCAAAAGAATTGATGTCCGTGATGGTGTTGAAAAGGCCAAACATGAACAATCGCTTGGGGTTGTATACCAGGGTCTCAAACTCTCCTTTCCAGGCGACAGGACTAAATGGCGGCAGTTTGATCTTTTTGGCCTTTAACGGCTTTTCCGCAAACCGGCAGGTGCCTTCATAATGCAGTTTCGGGTCCCCCAGGACAAGTCCTTTAGGATTTTTGAACAAAGAGGTGATCCGACAATTGAACAGTCCCTCTGACGACCGGTTACCTGAAATCAGGAGTTCTTTGGGCCGCCCTTTTAAGAGCTTGATTCCGTAAGGAATATGAAGGTCGGTTAATTCAACAAGATGCGGTTTATCGTCGGACAGAGATCTTGCCACCTCTGCCATGGTTTCAATCCCTGTGGCACCAAGGAACAGCGGCACATCGTCCATGGTGTGATCATGAAGGAAAAGGTCCCTTTCAATATCCAGCACCCGGGAATACGTCATGCCGGTAGCGGTTTTTTCCACCGGGGTATCCAGAAACGGAAACGGCACATCTTCCGGGTCGCCCAGAAGGCCATCCCTGTCAAAAGAATAATCAAGGCCGGAAAATACCATTTCAGACTCTGTTTTATCTAAAAGATCGGCCATGAAAAACTTGACCCCTTGTTCCATGGGCAGAAACTGGATGCCCCTTTCCTCCAGCACCCGCTTTACGGTTGGATTGGTTGCCATACCCACCCCGCCCCAGGCGGTCCAGGCATACACCTTATAGGTTCTTTCCGGGTGCAGCTGTTTCTGGCGGAATAAGGTCTTCCCAAGGAAATCATTGGCCGAGGTATAATCCACCTGGCCTTCGTTTCCAAAACGGGCCGTAACCGATGAAAACGTAAAAAAGTATTTGTACGTCCGGTCTTTAAAGGCCTGGAGAAGATTTGTCATGCCTTTGACCTTGACATCCACCACCAATTCAAAGGACCAGAGCTCTTTTTTAGGAATAAACTGGCTCATCTCCATGCCCGCAGCATGGAAGATGCCATCAATTTTGTCATACTTATCCACCACCGCCTTTACTGCCGCAGCATCGGTGACATCCACACAATTGTATGCCACACTGACCCCTTGTGACTGAAGATATTCAATGTTGTCAATGGACAGCCGAACCCGCATCAGCCGGTCCAGGGCCCGTTTAATTTCAACGGGTTTCACGCCGGGCATATCCTCTCTGAGCAGGGCCATGAGTTCTGCCGGGGTAGAGGCTTTGTCCAGGTATTTTGCATCTGTGCTGTAAATGTCATTGATATCCAGGATAATCAGGTTGGTCTTATACTTTTCCACCACTTGTTTTATAATCTCATAGGTGATTCCCCCGGCACCGCCCGTCACCAGCATGGTCTCGTTCTCAGAAATGACCTGTTGGGTTTTATCGGCAATGGACGGCTTCATGGAAAGGACATAGCGTTTTTTATTCTTGTACCCCACTTCTACCCGTGTATCTTCGGACAAGAGTTCATTCAAAAAAAGATCTGTTATCCGACTGATGTTCTTTTTGGGGTGTTTGTAGGAAAAATCCACCACCTTGACCAGGGTATCCGGCAATTCCTTGTTCGCGGTCTTCATAAGACCTGCAAGACCGGCAAACAGGGGATGGATATCACCGCAACCTTTCCCGTACGGAAATACAACCGAATCAAAGCTAAGGGTTCCCAGAACCGTGCCTTTTTGTTCAAAGGTTTCAAACAGGCTCTTAATCATCACAAAAAAAGATTTAATGGTGGTATTAAGGGCATCATCTATCTTGCCTTCCGGGTCTTGATTAAAATAGAAATCAAGGGGTGCCAGATGGATAAACCCGTTGATATCGGGGAAGGCTGCTTTAAACTCTTCCACCCGTTTTTCCGTGGCTTTCACATCCGTCAGGTCAAAGATAAAATCCGCATCTTTGCTGCCAATGGTAATAACGTCACCGTTTTTCTGTTTTATTTTCTGGATCACCGCCTTGGCAAACCCATGGCTGTCAAGGGAGACAATGATTTTTTTCCCCTTAAAATCCTTTTTGGACAATTCCAGGACCTGGGATTCCCTGGCTCTCACAATCAATCGCTTAATCGGGGATGTTGGATCGGGAAACTCATTGGTCGCATTTGGCAACATGACCCTGTCCGTTGCCCGGGAAAGCGCCTGGCTTGCCTGGGCAGCCTTCGGGGCTGTCTGGGGTGCAGGTGCTGCACCTGCCCGGGTCTTAATATAATCCGACAATTTGGCAATGGTGTTCAATTCCCGAAGTTTCAGGTCATCCGGCACGGAAAACCCAAAATGAGAGGAAACCTTGGCAAAAATTTCCACCTGTTTCACGGTGTCTATTCCAAGGTCTGCTTCAAGATCCAGGCCCTCTTCCAGCATGTCAACCGTGTATCCGGTCTGGGCGGCAATCACCGATTTAACCATGGCGATAACATCCTCGTCCTGGGCCGGCGCATCAACCGGCACAGAGACCGTTTCCAGTGGTTCGGCCGGGGGGGGTGTCTCATGGGATCCACCGACCCTGGACTGGACATACTCACCCAGTCGGGCAATGGTATTCAGGTCCCGGAGTTTTAAATCATCGGGTACGGAAAACCCAAAATGGGCGGAGATCTTAGCAAAAATTTCCACCTGTTTCACGGTATCGATCCCAAGGTCGGCTTCAAGATCCAGATCCGCGTCCAGCATGTCCGCCGTGTATCCGGTCTGATCGGCAATCACCTGGGTGATCATGGCCACGGCATTGGACGGAACACCTGGTCGGGCCGGTTGGGGGTCTGGTTGACCCGCATCCTTTGCCGGTGGTGACGCTGCCATTTCTGCAGCATGGATGTCCAGTCTTGTGGTAACATACTCTTCCAGCCGGGCAATGGTATTCAGATCCCGGAGTTTTAAATCATCGGGTACGGAAAACCCAAACAGAGCGGAAATCTTTCCAAATATTTCCACCTGCTTGACCGTATCTATCCCGAGATCCGCTTCAAGATCCAGATCCTCTTCCAGCATGTCAATGGCATAGCCGGTCTGATCGGCGATCACCTGTGTGATCATGGCCATGGCATTGGAGGGGACAGTCGCTTTCTGTGTTGCTTGAACGTCTGGTTGAACCGCATCCGGTATCGACCCTGCGGTTTCTGCAGCAGAGATATCCAGTCTTGTCGTAACATACGCTCCCAGCCGGGCAATGGTATTCAAATCCCGGAGTTTCAGATCGTCCGGTACGGAAAATCCAAACCGGGAGGCAATATTTCCAAAAATCTCCACCTGTTTCACCGTATCAATCCCGAGATCCGCTTCAAGATCCAGATCGTCTTCCAGCATATCAGCGGCATATCCGGTCTGATCGGCAATAATGGTTTTGATGGTTTCCAGGGCACCGGCACCGGCCAACATCCCGGGATGCGCTTCAACGGGCGCTGTTTCTGCCGGTACCACAGTTTCCGGTACAACCGGCACAACCGATGGCATGGCCGGGACAACCGGGACTGCAGGGATCTCCAGGGGCTCGGTTTTCCGGGTGACCGCGGGCAATGCTTCTCCGCCGGCCACGGCACACAGGGTATTGTCAATGATCTTAATTTCAGGGTTTGCAGATCCGGTGATGTGCTGTAACCAGTTTTGGTATTTCACATTGCCGTCAACCCGATTTTCCTCCACCCGTTTAACAAACATGAACGCAAAATGGGAACCAAATCCAGCTGCCAGATGAAGACCATATTCACAATTTATTTTTTCCTGACCTGAAAAATTGAGGCGCTTGAAATGGTCGGGAATTTTTTTCAAGTTGGCAATGGGCGGGGCCTTTCTTTTCTGAAGGGCTTTGATCAACACCACATCTTCTATGGCAGCCCCCAGGGTATGGCCGGTAAACCCCTTGGTATTGGAGATGCAGATGCTGTTCAGGTGATCGGCAAAGGTACTCTCCAGGGCCGTGACTTCCGCGTCAGCGCTACCACCCCTGGCCGGGGTATAGGTTTCATGGGACATGAACAAAAGCTTGTCTGCATAGTCCTCTTTTTGAATGTCGTTCTGGGTTTCCACTTTTGTGACAAATTTTTTCATCTCCCGGGACATATGGGGCACATCAATATTATAGGTGTGAAAAGCAGAATTGGCGATATGGGTGCCAAGGATCTCACACTGACCATTCATCCCCCTTTGCCGTGCACAGGTTTCGCTTTCAATGACAAGGCCCACGGCACCGGACCCCAGGATGGTGCCGTTCCGGTCTTCGTCAAAGGGTTTGGCCGCTTCTGACACCCGTTTTTTAATGGTGGCGGCGCCCAGTGCCAGAAATCCGGAGCCCACCCACTGGTTCTGGGCCGGGGACGTGGCATTTTCACCGCCCACCACAAGGACTCTCTTGCATCGGCCAACCCTGATCCAGTCTTCGGCAATGCCAATAGCAAGGGTGGTGGAGGCACAGGCTGAACTGACAAGGGTGTTGGGGCCCTTGGCCTTGATAATCTGGGCCAGATGGGCAGACCCCAGGGGACAGGCATTGGCCAGGAAATTCCGGTCAAACTTATAGGTTTCAAACTCCGACCGTTTTCTTGACTTTGACTTGAAAAACCATTCTGTCAGCTGTTCTTTAATTTCCAGGTCTTTTATTTTCTCCATGAGAAAATAATAAATGGTTTCAAACTCTTCATAGGGCTTGAGAAAAAACTTTTCATAAAAATATTTCTCAAGTTCCAGCATCAGGGTTTCGCCGTTGGGCCACAGGGAGGTAATGATCACCCCTGTTTCTTCCTGCATCTCCTGGGGCAGGGCAAACCCATCGGGAATCATGGTCTTTCCGTCTTTCACCGATTTATACTGCATCACCAGGGGGATATTGGCATCTTTTAATGCTTCAATTCCCGCGGCAATCCCCATGGCCATGGTGATATCGTATTGTTCCTTGATGCCGTATTCATCGGTCAGGTCAAAATACCCCAACTGGCCGGCCAGATGGATAACATCTTCGGCTTTAGTGATCTGGACAAACCGGGCATTCCCATCGGGCTGTTTGTAAAGCTTGGTGATATTTTTATCGATCAGTCGATCCTGGGCTTCCACGGTCAGTGCATCGATAAAATTATCCCCATTTAAAATAGCATCAAAATTATCCGCAGCAAACACCCGCCTGGCTTTGCCCGGAAGTCCGACGGAAACCCCTGAAATCAATATTTTGTTGGTATTGAAATGATATCTTTCAATGGCATCAATGGCACTTTCTCTTTTCTGGCGCTGATATTCCTTGTAAAGGATCTGGTCCACCAGTTGCTGGTTATTTTGCTTAAAGGATTCAAAATCCTGGGACATCTCGATTTTGGGCAATGCCTTGGGTAAAAGCTCCCGGGTCTCCGGTGCCACCATGGCAGGGCTCACAGGCACCGGCTTTGCCTCAAAAATACTATTGCAGTCTGCCAGATATTTTCGGCACGCTTCAAAGGACTTTACCTCTCCTGACTTTGCATCCACGGATACGGCGGTGCCATACTCGCCGATATTGATATTTTTCAACAGATTTACCAGCAGCCGGGACGGACCGATTTCAATAAAATGGGTCCTGCCGGACACATATACATTTTCTATGGATTTTATAAATTCCACTGGAGAAATAATCTGTTTTGCCAGCAGGTCTTTGACCTCTTCCGGTCTTTCAGGATACGGTCTTGCATGGGTATTGGAAATGATACTGCCAAACCGGGTGTCATTAAAGGTAATGGTTTCCAGATAGGCCCTCAACTGATTCGAAGCATCCTGCAAAAGCGGGGTATGGAAGGCCCCAGTGAGATTTAATTTTTTATAGAACACCTGCTGTTCCGTCAAAAAAGCGCAGAATTTATCAATGGCCTCAGCCGTCCCGGAAACGGCTGTCTGTTTTTCGCTGTTTTTATTGGTGATATAAATGTTGGCGACAAAGGATTTTCTGATCATCTGCTCTGTCTCCCGTTCATTTTTAAATACCACCATAATTTTTCCCGAAACCTTTACCGTGGAATCATACATGAGGTCCGATCGTTTGATGATCAACCGCATGGTATCTTCAAACGAGAGCATGCCGCTGCAGAACAACGCGGTATATTCTCCCACGCTGTGGCCGATGAAATAATCCGGCGAAAACCCTTCTTGTGTCAACCGGCTGTAAATAGCAGCGGAAGAGAGGAAAACGGCCGGTTGGGTATTCTGTGTTGAGTTGATGGCCTCATCGGTTCCAAACATCATGTCCAGCAGAGAATATCCCCTTTGTTCGACAAAGATCTTTTCGCCTTTTTCCATGACGGTTCGAATGTGGGCATCCCGTTCAAACAGCGCTTTCATCATATGGCTTCGCTGGGCACCCTGGCCGGACAGCAGGGCCACCATTCTCAGTTTTTTGCCCCTTTCATCCGCAGAGTAAGCATGGTCGATCAATACAATATCATCCCCGGCAGCGGCCTGGAATTCAACATCTATTGCCGGTTCTTCTTTGTCAAGCACCGCCGGCAGGGTACTCATGATCATATGACAGTGATTCCCGCCAATCCCGTTGACATTGGCCGCAAACCGGAAGGACTGTCCTTTGGGCCTGACCGTAATCCGGTCGGCAGGGGTTAAAATTTTACTGTCATTTAAAGTAGAATGGTCGGGGTTATAATTAAAATCCGGCAGCATTTTCCCGTTTTGGTTCATGAGCATCAGTTTTGCCATGGCCACTGCCGGATTGGCTGCCTTGAAATATCCAAACTGGGGTTTAACATTTCCACACTGCATCTCATGGTCAAAGCAATTTTCAATCACCTGCTTTTCAACCATATCTCCAAAAATATTGGAAAATGCAAACAGGTCCAGATGATTGATATCCTGTTTCCTGATGCCACTCTTATAATAGGTTTCGTTAATGGTGGAGACAAAGGTCTGTTCCGAAGGGGACAGCAGATGATCCGGTACGCTTGAGCGCACGGAACACGCGTTGATCTCGCCCAGGATCTCCAGATCATACTCTTTGGCCTTTTTATAGGTGGTCATCAAATGAATGGCAGCACCCTCTCCCATAACATACCCGTCCGCCCGGGAATCATAAAAATTACACTCCCCTTCCGACAGCAGGCCGATGCGTTTAAACGCCATGAGAACTGCCGGATACAGGTTGCAGTCAACCCCGCCGGCCAGGACAAAATCAAGATCTTTGTGCTTTAAATTCCGTGCTGCATTTCGCATGGCAATGGAAGCCGATGCACAGGATGCATCAATGACGTAATTGGCGCCGTTCAACCCGAAATAATTGGTAATCCTGCCGGAAATAATATTGGACAACAGCCCGGGGGTTGTATCTTCATTGTTTTCGGGTATGGTATTCCGGATCGCTGCCACCACCTGTTCTGACAGCCGCGTGAGCGTATCAGTATCCATATCTGGACACGTTTTTATGATATTGCCGATAAATTGTTTTCGGACCCGGATAATATTTTTGCTCTGGCGCTCGCCGGCAATGGTCCCCAGGATGACCCCCACCTTGTTGCCGGCACTCAGTTGTGCCAGGAGGCCGGAACTTTCCAGGGCCTCATTGGCTGCCTCCAGCCCGAAAAGCTGACCCCTCTCAATGGATTTAACCATCATGGGGGGCATTCGATATTTCAGGTTATTGAATTTATAGTCTTTGACAATACCGGCGTTTACTTTGGGAAGCCAGTAAGGGGAAGTTTTATCAGCCTTTGCATAGGCATCATTGTCAAAATGAGACAACGGAATGCCGGACAATTGTTTTTTTCCGGATTGAAGCTTCTCCCAGAACTCTTTTGTGTTTTTTGCCCCGGGAAGAAACACCCCGAGACCTGCCACCACAATTCGGTCATCATTAAAATCATACGCCGGATCCGTAAAAATATCCCGGGGAACCGGGCTGTAATGCGGTGTCATCTGCTCAACCACAATGTGATAATTAATACCGCCAAACCCGTAAGAAGAGACGGCCGCTTTCCTGGAAGTGTTGGTTTCCTGGGTCCACTGAGTTGGCTCTTTTATAATAAACAGGGAAGACCCGTTTAAATCGTGATTTTTCGAAAGGGTTTCAAACTGGCCATTGGGCGGCAGTATGCCTTTCTTCACCGTCAATAATGCCTTTAATAATCCTGCTGATCCGGCACACCCTAACAGATGTCCGATCTGGGATTTGATGGAAGAGATGCCGGCCGAGGCATTTTTATAGATTAAATTCAAGGTCTCCAGTTCTGCCTGATCACCAATGGTGGTGGCGGTGCCATGGGCTTCAATAAATCCGATATCTTCAGGACGGATGTCGGGCCGGATATTTTCAAAACAGCGCTGGACACTTAATACCTGACCTGTGGGATTGGGTGCGGCAATGGCTTTGCCCTTGCCGTCGGAACTTGACCCAATGGCATTGATGACCCCCAGGATACGGTTCTTATCCCTGATGGCATCTTTCATTCTTTTTAATACAAAAACAACGGATCCCTCCCCCAGGATAAACCCGTCCGCCCGCTGATCAAACGGGTATGAACCGGTTGCCGACAAGGTCCCCATTTTTGCAAACCCGATAAAGGATTCCGGTGCCAGGTGGGTATTGACCCCCCCCACAATGACCTGATCATGTTCACCGGACAAAAGTTCGTCAGTGGCCGCGTCAAGGGCTGTCACTGAAGACGCACAGGCTGCATCAACAATGTAATTTGCCCCCCTCACACCCAAATGGCGGGCAATCCTTGAGGCTTCAATGTTCAGCAGGATACCATGTACCGGATCATATCCGGGATTTTCACCTTCCAGACCTTCCAGCAGGACCTGTTTGACGGTGGCTTGTTCTTCATCACTCAAGGTCTGATATTCATCTGTTTTTTCCATCATGGAAACCAGTTGCGGATACCAGTACTTGAGCTGAATGTCATTGCCCAGTTCATTGGAAAGGCAGGTGGCAATAATCACCGCTGTTCTTGACGGATCATCACAGATCAGGTGATCATTTTCCCCTAAGAGTCCGGCATTTTCAACGGCTTTGTAGGCGGTCTGTAACACCATTTTCTGGCTCCGGGAAAGTCTTTTTTCCTTGCCCTGGGCATACCCGAACCGTTCCCAGTCAAACTCAAACTGATCCACATGACCTGAAAGGGTGGTGTAGGTCTTATCCTCTGCACTCCTGTCAGGGTCATAATACAGATCATGATCAAATCTCGATTTTGGCATGGGGCTGATGGAATAGCGTTTATCCAGAATATTTTCCCACAACCGGTCCGGATCATCGGCATCCGGAAGTGTACAGCCCATGCCCACCACGGCAATTTCATCATTAATTTTGTTTTTCGAGCTTGAAAAAATCTCAAGGAAATTAAGATTTTTATAAAGGATTGATTTGGCTTCAAAATATTTGTCATGGATCTGTTGTATGGTAACAGACCGGTCAAAAAAAGCCAGACTGTCCCCCACCAGGAAATTTCCCTTTTCCTTGTGTTCTTCATCTTCAAACCAGGTGTAATGCTCGGGTCCCGGGTTTTTAAAATCCGGGAGAAATCCTTTGGCCCCGATGAGCAGGGAGCCGATATTTTTCTTTTCAAAGGCTCGTTTTCTGTTCTCAAGCGTTTCCTTGTTTTTCATCATTTCAGCTTCAGTTTCAAGCATCATCCTGGCAAACTCGGTGGGCGCGGTCCGGGATGCCAATCCCAAACTTTTGCCGATCACCATGGTCTCATTTTCCTGGATAATAATGTCCCGGTATTGAGATGTCATACATTGGGTGTCCACGATTTCATCGGTAAACAGATAAACGGTTCCCACCTGCAACCCAATTTTGGCCCCTTTTGCGGCCAGGAAAGCGGTCAGTCCTGAGATAAAAAACGAGGCAAAACAGGTGGAAATCCCCCCGGCAAAGACCAGGTAGATATCTGACAGGTCATACTTTTTATTGATTAAGCTGGCAATGGCCGCCTCCCACAACACCATGCTGGAAAGCGTGCCCACATGGCCACCGGCTTCCCCGCCTTCAAAGATAAACCGTTTGCAACCGCTCTTCAGGGCATTTTCCATCATGGATACCGATGGCGTATGCAGATAGGTTTTGGTCCCTGCCCGCTCAAGATCTGCGGCCTGGGAAGGCATCCCGCCGGCAAAAAGGGCATAGGGGATTTTATATTTTTTTACCATGTCCAGGTGTTTTTCCACCATGGGATTAAAGGCTTCAATGCCCACAAGCCCTGCCCCGAAAATTTCCAGTTCCTGGGCCCCTTTTTTTAACATGGCATCGGCCAGATTTTCAGGAAGGCTTCCCACTGCAAAAAACGGCAAGGCCCCCTGTTCAAAAACCTTTTTCGCGAAATCAGCATTATCGGATATATTGGCCATGGGTCCCTGAATCAAAGGGAATCGGGTTCCCTGGTCCCGGGCAAAGGCAGAGTCCGGTTTTACCGGATCAAATGTGTCAATATCATTTAAATTTTCACCAATGGTTTTGAATAAACCGGCGATAATATCCCCCAGGCAGGTCGAGTCTTTTACAAAATCCTTTGCAAACATCCCATCCTGACCCAGATAAAAGAGCGACTGAATAAACGGGACATCGTCCCTGTCAAAGGCGGTCATATGATCGGCAATGGACTGATACACCGCTTGTTTTCCTTGGGGATCATCACCAAATTCAACGGCCTCAAGTTTCAGGTCTTTAACGATCTTCGTCCCCAGTTTTGCAAACACCCGGTAGATATCCCTGTTATTATAGGAAATCTCTGTGGAATCACTTTCATCCACCATGGCCAGGAGTTTTTTAAAATTATCCGATACCGGCGCTTCATCTGTCATGAGGAACTGACTGTCCATGACAAGACCTGACACACCGGCTGCAAACATACCAGTCGCCGTATATTTGCCGACTCCCCCGTGGATGAACAACGGAAGGTCACTGTTTTCCAAGTACCATTGCATCAGGATAAAAGAGGAATATCTTGATACCTTTCCACCGGCTTCGTTGCCTTTCAGGATCAAGGCATGGGGGGAAGCCTCTTTTATCCGGTCATTGATATTGATATCTTTGATCTCAAGAACAATTTTAGTATCGGCAAAATTGCTGACATCGGCAGGTGAGTCCTCTTTTGAAAGGGGAAAAATCAATAGATCAAGGTTCATCATCTGCAATTGCTTTATTTTCTCGACAAGGGCTGTATCATGGGTTGATAGTCGAATACCAAAACTGAATGTTTCTCTGGCGAGCAACCTGGCCTTTTGAAGGATGTCGTCGGGGGATATGAATTCCGTATCAAATACCGGAAGAGCGCCAGCGTTGTAAATATCGTTAAAATACTTTACATCAAATACCTTCACCGGCGTATAAACCATTAAAGGCAGTCTTGAGTTGAGTATTCTTCTAATCATAAGTGTTTCTCCATCATTTGTTTATGTTTTATTTCCACAGCACAACCATGGAAATTCACGTTATCCGCTTATATCTATCAAGTATCGTGCCAAAAGGGTTAGAATTTCGTAACTATTCAAAATTATGTCTATTTTTTAATATGATCCGGATTTTAAGTCCTCTCATACTGATTTTTTTCTTGCATTTTATGCATACTCCTTGTACAAAATTGTACATGATTAGATTTGTTATCGGATGGGAAAAAAAATGAAACCAGCCACGCTCAATTCCGAAGAGTACCCGTTTTTCAAAACCGTTTATAATGCCGCGTTTGCCAATCCCTTCAGTGAGTTAAGAGAAACACTGGACCTTAAAATTGCCGGCCTTTTCCCTTCGGCTTCCCGGCGGGAAAGCATTGACCAGTGCATCAATGAAGTGAATCTCCGGATAAAAAAGCTTGAACACCAGGGCCGCGCCAATATCAATGCCTTTCATGGACAGGACAGGGACATCATCACCATTGTCTTCCTCTTTGATATCTTTCACAAATTCAGGGATGATTTTGATCAGCTGATCAAGGATCAAATCAAGGCTGAAGACACATTAATCAAGGTTCCCTTTGCCCCAAAAGCCATCCACATGCTCCAGGCAAAGGGGTTTGACGACAAGCGTATCTCCCACTATTTTGCCCTTTCCTATCAACTCAGACGGGCCTTTTACTTTATTTCCAACTCCCTGGTGGGCGACAGCCCGTGCATGAAAAAGCTTAAAAAACATTTGTGGTACAATGTTTTTACTTACAATATGGAACTTTACAGCAAATTTTTATGGAACAAAATGGAGGACTTTTCCACCCTTTTGCTGGGGGAAACCGGCACGGGAAAAGGCACGGCTGCTAAAGCCATTGGCAGAAGCGGATATATTCCCTTTGATGAAAAAAAGCAATGCTTTACCCAGAGCTTCACCCGGGCGTTTTCGTCCCTGAACCTTTCCCAGTATCCTGAGACCCTCCTGGAATCTGAATTGTTCGGCCACACAAAAGGGGCGTTCACAGGCGCAATGGAGGATTACCAGGGGGTGTTTGACCGGTGCAGTCCCCATGGGTCCATTCTTTTGGATGAAATCGGTGAAATCCCCAACCATGTGCAGATCAAACTATTAAGAATCCTTCAGGAAAGAAGTTTTTCTCCTGTGGGAACCCACGAGACATCAAGATTCAATGGTCGGGTCATCGCCGCCACCAACCGGCCGAAAAAAGACATCCTCAGCGGCAAGGTCTTCAGAGATGATTTCTATTACCGGCTGTGCTCCGATATCATTGAAGTGCCCCCCCTTAGCATCCGGATCAAAGAGAAACCATCTGAACTGGATGACCTCCTGGATTTTACCATTCAGAGGATGACAGGCACCCGTTCTGAAAAATTAACGTCTAAAGTCAAAAGAATTATTGACCGACAGCTTGGAAAACATTATCAATGGCCAGGAAATGTCCGGGAACTTGAACAATGCGTAAGGAGCGTTTTATTGCGGCGGGACTATAAAGGCAAACAGACAGATACGGTGGAAAGCGGTTCCCTTTCCCAGGAATTGACCCAGGGGATCTTGAACCGGAACATATTGGTTTCCTCTCTGATATCCGGTTATTGCAAGGTCCTGTACGACAAATTCGGCACCTATGAAAAGGTTGCAAAACTGACAGGACTGGATAGAAGGACCATAAAAAAACATATTATGAATTTCAAACGAGACTGAAAAAAGTTATGCTCTATTTTTTACCCCATCCCCTCAAAGGCATATTATCGATTGTGCTCTATGCACTGAACACCATCTGCCTGACCCTCCCGTTGATTCTCTTTTCTTTTTTCAAATTTATCGTACCGGTTCAGTCGTTTATTGTGATTCTTGATAAACTCCTCATCGCCATTGCCACCCTCTGGATAGGCATCAATTCATTCAATTCAAAGTTGTTCTGTAAAATAGACTGGGATATCAGGGGGCTTGAAAAATTAAAAGAAAAAGAATGGTACCTGGTTTTGTCCAATCACCAGTCCTGGGTGGACATTCTGGTGCTGCAGACAACCTTGAACCAAAAAATCCCCATGCTCAAATTTTTCTTAAAACAGGAACTGATCTGGGTCCCTTTTTTAGGCCTTGCCTGGTGGGCACTGGATTTTCCGTTTATGAAACGGTATTCAAAAAAACAATTAATCGAAAAACCCCATCTAAAGGGCAAGGATATTGCGAACACCAAAAAGGCCTGTGAAAAGTTTAAACACACCCCCATCTCCATTATAAATTTTGTTGAAGGGACTCGATTCACGCCCCAAAAAAAAATGTCCCAGAACAATCATTTCAAGTATCTCCTGAGTCCAAAAGCCGGCGGTATCGCCTTTGTCTTGAATTCCATGGGCGATTATTTTCATAACATCATTGATATCACCATTGTGTATCCGGATAAAATCCCCACATTCTGGGAGTATATTTCAGGAAGGGTTCATAAAATTATCATTGACTTTGACGTCATCCCCTTAACCGATTCTCTGATTGGAGATTATTCAAATGACCCTGAATATAAGGATCATTTTTTCAAATGGCTGAACAGGCTATGGCAAAAGAAAGATGAAAAAATAAATGCCTTGAAATCTTAAAAAAACACCCTTTTTTTAACGATTTTCCACCTCCAGCCGGTATACAGCAGCCGGTGTTCCATCACCGTCAGAACCCAGCACTTCCTTGATCTTTGCATGGCGTATCAATCGGTCCACCCGCATTTCACTGTGTTCACCAGCAATATGGGTTCCCGGCAGAATGGCCCCGGCAACCACAACGACAGGGTTACCCGGATTATCGCTGGCCCAGGCAATAAGATGGGTTTTCTCGTCAAGAAACGTCCCGAGTCTTTTTTTTAATATGTCTATTTCTCTGTCTGTTTTTTTCAGTTTCGCTTCAATTTGTTCGCCCTTATCAAAACAGGCTTCCAGCAACGCTTCTGCCTTTTGAGCCGTTCGTTTCAAGTTTTTGAGGCGGGAAAGATCTGCGATTTGTTTTTGAAGCACCTGATCAGTGGCCGTTAACCTTTCTTTGTTTGCCTGATGGCGGCCCATCTGGCCGTTCAACGCATCAACCCGGGCCCTGTTTTTTGCCAATTCTTTTTCTACAAATACGTCATGTCCCACTTTTATCACACAGGGATCGGCCTTCTCAGTGCCGATATGACAGGCTTTAACCCCCATTTTGGCAGTGATTCTTGACGATATAAGCGTTCCCGCTTCAACCAGGCAGCTCCCGGAACAGTCCACATCCGTATCAACAATTTCTCGTTCAATGATCACATTCCCCATACAGACCACTTCCGAGTTATGGATAAATGCTGCAGTGACATTCCCCCGGGAATAAATCTTGGCACCCTCAACACCGCCGGCAATGGTCACATTTCCCTCTGCCGTTATCTGGCCCCCTTCCAGGGCCATGGCAGTAATGTCATTGCCGGTTACCTTACAACCGGATGTAATCCGTCCATTAATCTGCACATTCCCATCATAATCAAGATGACCGGTTTCATCATCCCCATCACCGTCAATAAAATAGGACTCAACCATACGGATCTGACCGGACAGGCTGTATTTCGGGGATCCTCTTACCGTGGAAAGAACTTTAAATCCGTCCTCTGAAAGCGTTGTTCCTTTTCCAAGTTTTAACACCATGTCCCTTCCCGGTGTGGTTTCAATTTCTTCACCAAAAACCGTATACCCGGTTCGCGGTGCAATCATGGGAATTTTTTCTGCCAGCACGGTCCCTTTCTCAAGATAGGGGATGTCACCCCGTTCCTTAAACCCACTGACACCTTCCGCCTTTGTCAGATCGCCGGCTTTCACGTAATCGGTATTAAAAAAAAACTCCAGGCGTGCCCCTTTCCCCTTAACGGGGGGAACCCCGTTTGCAACCCTGAAATATTTTGTTTTAAATCCGGTGGAAAAAATAAATCCCTGGATCTGTTCATCCTTGACCAATCCCTTTACAATCCCTTTTTCTGACAGGGCTTCCTTTATTTGAGCCGGCGTAATGGTCGGGTCAAACACATCTGTTTTTATCAAAAACGCTGCCATGAAATCTTCAGAAACTTTAAGGTTGATCCCCTGGACAAGGGTTTCAGGATGGCTCAGGAATTCGTTTTTTTCTTCAGGTCTGGTATTGGGTTCCGCCTGGAGCCTTTTTTGTGATCTGAGGATATCATCGCGCTGATTTGTGGTCAACATACCCGCCTCAATCAGCAGATCCCCAATCAGGCGGAATTTTTTTTTGTTTATTATATCGTTTTTCTGTTCTTCCAGGACCAGCTTTAAAACACTTCGATTGATAAGCCCTTTTTGAATCGCAATCGCACCAAACTTGAATTCCTTCTTCCGCAACTCAATGGCTTTTGCAGCCCGGAAAAGTCTTTCCATATTTTGAACGGAAATCAGTTCATTGGATAAAAAATAGGTTTTTAAATCGCCCGTCAGGTCCTTTGCACCGGAACACCTGGATACGCCCGTTTGAAGATTTTCCTCGGTAATGAGACCATGTTTAACCGCCAGAATACCGATTAAGGGAATGTGTAATTTGCCATCGTTTCCCATTGCCCTCCTCTCTTCGTAACCATCTTAAATTACGGCGGATAATAATCCAGTGGCCACGAATAAACCCTCCATAATAAATTCTCGATGCGGACCTGATATATGACGATTATGTTTAAAAAACCGTATTAACAGCAGCATGCCAAGGGGCATCAAAGCCAGCAGAACGGCTCGATTTACCAGCAACTCGGTAAAAGATACCACCATGAGGATACCCATATCCACAATCAGCACGGACTTGATCAGCGCAAAGCTCCGTTTTTCGCCTAAAAGAATGGGAAGGGTTTCTTTTCCGGTAATCCTGTCTCCCTGAATGGCAATGATATCAAAAAAAGCCGTCCGCGCAAAGACCAGGCCCACGGCAAACAAAAAAACCACTGCAACCGACCGCCAATCCGTGTAATTTGACACGGCCGGTAACAGACTGGTGACGATTCCCCAGGCCATAACAATTAAAATGGTTTTTGAACCGGGAATATCTTTTATTCGGGCCTTTTGTCGTTTATTGAACCGCAACGGAATCAGTTGCAGGTTATAGGACAAACCCAAAAGACTCATGACCAGCAGAATCATAAAAGAGACGGCCCCGGTGATAAAACTCAAGTAAAGGCCGGCTGCCCCGGACAACACCGCCAGAAGCCACAGAGACCGTCGATTGTTTTCATAAAAGACGGCCCTTTGGGGCTGGTTGTAGGTATCAGACTTGACAGTGAACAAATGATTCAGTATCTGCATGGAAAGAACATACAACATGGCGATCAGCGCATGATGCGAATCCTGGGCAATTCCCTGGAGCCGGGAACACGCGTATGTAAGGAACCCGGCACCTGCTGCTGCCATTATATTGGTCTTCAGCAGAAAATCACGAATTGAAAACAACCCTGTTTTGACAGGATGTTGCCGTTGCAGGTGGTTCGCCACGGCTTCATAGGCCTCATTAATGATCCAGTTGGGCGTTGAGGCACCAGCGGTAATCGCAACAGATCCGGCTGACGACAACCGTCCATAATCAATCTGGGAAACTTCCTCAATATGGACAACCGGTTTTCCTGTCCGGGTCGCGATCTGTGCCAGCCGTTTTGTATTTCCGCTCTGCTTTCCGCCCACAACAATCACGGCATCATTTTCCCGGGCAAGCTTACGGATTTCAGCCTGACGTTTTTCAGTGGATCCGCAAATGGTATCAAATACGCTATAATGGGGGGCCTGGGTTTCACACCACGCCTTTATATCCTTATAAACAGCGGTGTTCTGAGTGGTTTGCGCCACCACGACAGCAGCATCAAACCGGGGCAGTTCCCGCAGTTGATCCACGGAGGAGATCACATGTCCCCGGCCCTTTGCATATCCTGAAAGGCCCACAACTTCCGGGTGTTTCTCATCCCCGACAATCAGGGTGACATACCCTTTTTGGGCATATTTGTGAATAATGGCCTGGACCTTTATCACCCGGGGGCACGTGGCATTAATAACGGTAAACCCAAGATCTTTAAGCGATTGTTCATCCTCCGGAGGTACCCCGTGAGCCCGGATCAAAACAATGCCGCTCCCCTTTGAGGGCAGTTGATCCATCCTGAAAATCTGTTTTTCTTCGAGCATTTTCAGCACCTGGGGATTATGGATCAACGGACCATAGGTATAAATGGGTTCCCGGGACTGGTTTGACGCATCCAACACCATATCCACAGCCCGCCGGACCCCCATACAGAATCCAGCGGTTTTCGCCACAACAATTTTCATGACACCTGGGTCAGCAGATCAACCAGACGCTGGAAATCTGCGTTGGATTTAAAATTGATTTCTATTTTGCCTTTATCCCCGTTCTTTTGAATCCTGACTTTGGATTGGATATGATGAGAGAGGCGCGAACAGGTTTCATCAAGGAATTGTTTTTCCACGGTGGATATTTTTTTCTTCAATTTTTGCGGTTCTCGTTTAGCCATGTTAACCAGTCGTTCCGTTTCCCTTACCGACAACTCTTTTTCCAGGACTGTTTTGAACAGGTGAAGCTGATTTTCTTCTGAAGCAACCCCTAACAAGGCCCTGGCATGTCCCATGGATATTTTTTCCGCAATTAAGCTGTTTTTTATCTCCTGGGGAAGGCTTCTGAGGCGCAACAGGTTGGCAATGGTAGGGCGACTTTTTCCTATTTTCTGGGCAACCTTTTCCTGGGTATAATGAAATTCGTTAATAAGCCGGTGATACGCTTCTGCCTCTTCAAGGACGTTTAAATTTTCCCGTTGAATATTTTCAATAATGGAAACTTCCAACACCTGCTCATCGGTCAGGTTTTTAACAAACACCGGCACATGGGTCAACTTGGCTTCCCGGGCTGCACGGAGTCTTCTTTCCCCTGCTATCAACTCATATGCATCATCAATTTTTCGGACCAGCAGGGGCTGCAAAATCCCCTGTTGTGCAATGGAGTCCGTTAACTTGTCCAGTTCTTCCCGGCTGAATGCCGTCCTGGGTTGATACCGGTTCGGTGCAATCTGGTCAATGGAACACATCAAAAAATCAGGACAGCTCTCAAGCGTATCAAAAACCGGAATCAAGGCGGAAATACCACGACCCAATCCGGTATTTTTCTTTTTCTTTTTTGTCATCTTTTTAGAAGTTCCCTTGCTAAAGCCATATAGCTTTTTGATCCTTGTGAGTGTTTGTCATATAACATAACCGGCAATCCATAACTGGGCGCTTCTCCAAGCTTTACATTCCTGGGTATTTTTGTTTTAAAAACCATGTCCTTGAAATATTTTCTCGCGTCTTCAACCACCTGCTGGGCAAGATTGGTGCGTTTGTCATACAGGGTCAACAGAATCCCCTTTATTTTCAACCCGGGATTCAAAGAAGACTTCACCCGTTTTATGGTATCCAGCAGTTGCCCCAGGCCCTCAAGGGCATAAAATTCACTTTGAAGCGTTATCAAAACAGCGTCTGAAGCTGTAAAAGCGTTCAATGTCAACAAACTTAACGCCGGTGGGCAATCAATAATAATATAGTCAAACGTTTCCTTTATCGGTTCCAGAAGCGCTTCCAGTTTTCGTTCCCTGTCCCGGACAGACACCATCTCAATTTCAAACCCGATAAGATCGCTATTGGCGGGAATCATCATCAGCCGGGGTAACACTGTGGGACAAATAATGTCATTGATATCAGCCTCGCCTATAAGTCCCTGATACAGGGCATCTTCCAGGGAGGGCTTGTCAATACCCATACCGGTCGTTGCATTTGCCTGGGAATCACAATCAATCATCAATGTTTTTTTTCCCAGTATGGCCAGGGCGGCGGATAGATTAACAGCGGTGGTTGTTTTGCCAACGCCCCCTTTCTGATTTGCTATGCTGATAATCTGGCTCATAATTAAAAATCCTTATCACAATTACCTTTCTTAGGCAATCGGTTAAAAAGTCAAACTGCCATTGCTTAAAAAAAAACAACCCCCCACAAAAAAAGCCTTGTACGGCAAATCATCTGCCGTACAAGACTTTATCTGATCTTAAAATTTAACGAATGACTTACATGGCCGATTCAGGATGGAAGACATCCACTTCTTTCAAGTCTTCACCCAGGTATTCTCTTTCATTGGGGCCCAGTATACCCAGAGAAAGGTTTAAGAGGGTCCATAAATGAACGGTCTGCCATGCATGATCATTGACTTCCGACAGGTCATGCACCTGAGCATGACAATTATGGCAGGGGGTGATGCAATAAGGTGCTTTGGTTGTCAGGATCTGGTTGGCCTTGGTCTGCCCATAGGCCCGTCTTTGCTCCTGGAAACCGGACTGGAGGAAACCACCGCCACCACCGCAGCAAAAGTTGTTGGATTTGTTGGGGGTCATGTCGATGAAATTTTCCTCGCCCACAACTGCTTTAACGACATATCTTAATTCCTCTGCAACCGGGTCTCCAAAAGATTTTCTGACCAGCTGGCAGGGGTCCTGAACCGTGAACTTGATTTTTCGGTCCTTGTTCCAGTCGGAAGAGGGCTTAAGCTTTCCGTCCCTGATCCATTCGGCATAGAGTTGAATGATACTTTTAATTTCAAAGTTATAAGGGATATTAAATTTTTGCAGTCCAGCCCGGACTGCGAAGAGTTCGTGCCCTCACTCGGTGTTGAGCCAGACTTTACAGCCCAGGTCCTCCACTGCTTTTACTTTTGTCCGGACAATCTTTTCCCAATTTTCATTATCTGCAGAAAAAAGGCAATAATTCTCTGCTGCCCATCCTTTTGTACCATAGGTCCAATCAGCCCCTGCAAGGTGCATTATTTTCCATAACGGCACCATTTCATCGGGTTCTGTTACCGGTTCCCTGGAGTTCTGGTTTAAAAAGTAGTAAGCCCCTTCCCGGTTGACATCGGCTTTCATGTCAGCGAATTCAGGCTGTGCTTCCTGATATTCTTCGAGTACATCCTCCACAACAAACTGGAAATCTTCTTCATTGGCTCCCATGGCGGAACAGGTGTCGTTTTTTAATGCCATGTCACAAGAGCTTGTAATCCCCTTGGGTTTTTTCTCCTTGGGCCATTGCGCCCTTGCATTGAAAACCAGCTGGGGAATATTAATCTGCATCGGGCACACATACATGCACCGTGTACACATTGAGCACATCCATACCCAGTTCGTATTCAATATTTCTTCATCCATTCCAAGGGCTGCCATTCTTAAAAACTTTCTTGGATCCATGCCTTCGAGGCCGGTTGCCGGACAACCGGATGCACATGCACCGCATGTCAGGCATGCATTCAGGTTTCCGCCATCCGGCAGAAGTTTCATTACCTTGTCTTTAAAGGCGCTCTTTCTTGCACCTCCAATCTTAATAGCTGTATCTCCCATGCTATCGTTCTCCCCTAATTTATTCAAATTTAAAGTCTTGTATTTGTACTACAATATGTTCCCCCAATTTTTGGAACGATTTTTATCATCTTTTATTCCATAATTTATGTCAACCTTAATTTTTTATGATCAGCAATTTTCATTATAAAATGCAATCGTCCCCGGACAATGGGTCAGGCTTGCGTTATTGACACTTTTGCCGACTTTTGCCCTTAATTGTTCAGGTTTTGGTCAAAAGCACAATAACACAAGCCTGACCCGGTTTAGTTATAATCATAATGAGAATTGCTGTTTTATGATCCGTTCAAAACGTTGACTTTTTTGAACTTTACCTTACTATTCAAAGGCAATGAACGACCTGAAAAAAATAGAGCAGATGTGCGTTGATGTGATGTTAAAAGACAAACATGCCATCTTAAAAGAACTGCGATCCCTGAAAAAACGCACCCCCGATACCGCTCAAGGAATTGAAACCCGTACCCGTAGGATAAAGCAGCTTTTAAAAAAAACAGATCGTTCCATAAAAGAATGCCAGACAAGGGCTTTAAACAAACCATCCCATATCACTTCCCATCCCGATCTGCCCATCACCCATAAAAAAAATGACATCATCCAGGCCATAAAAAAAAATGCCGTGGTGATTATATCCGGGGAAACCGGGTCCGGGAAAACCACTCAAATTCCCAAATTCTGCCTTGACGCCGGCCAGGGCATCAAAGGACTCATCGGCTGCACGCAACCCCGGCGCATCGCCGCCATCAATGTGGCCCGACGGATTGCCGAAGAACTCCAGGAAACCATCGGCCAATCCGTGGGATACAAAATCAGGTTTGACGATAAAACCCAGCCCCGGGCCTATATCAAAATGATGACCGATGGGATCCTGCTGGCGGAAACCCAGACCGACCGGTTCCTGAATGCCTATGACACCCTGATTGTGGATGAGGCCCATGAAAGAAGCCTGAACATTGACTTTACCCTGGGTATTTTAAGACGTCTTGTCCGGCAGAGAACGGATCTGAAGCTGATTATCACATCCGCCACCATTGATACGGAAAAATTCTCAAAAGCCTTTGACAATGCGCCCATCATTGAAGTATCCGGTCGAATGTATCCGGTGGAAACCGTATACCGGCCCATTCTGGATAAAGACGGTGAACAGCAGACCATTGAAGACCAGGGATATGTTGAAGCCGCAGCAGATGCCGTCCATCTTTTGCTCGCTCAATCCAGATCCGGTGATATCCTGGTATTTATGCCCACAGAGCAGGATATCGGCGACACCATGGAATTGATCCGGGGAAAACGACATCCCGGGGTCACGGTCCTGCCTCTTTTTGCAAGGCTTTCAGCACAAGAGCAGTCCAAAATTTTCTCACGGCAGCCGGGAAGAAAGATTATTATTGCCACCAATGTGGCGGAAACCTCCCTGACCATACCCGGTATCAAATATGTCATCGACACCGGTTTAGCAAGGATTCTCAGCTATTCTCCCCGGACAAGGACAACGGCACTTCCCGTCAGCCCCATTTCCCAGTCTTCCGCTAACCAGCGCCTGGGTCGGTGCGGCCGGGTTGAAAACGGGGTCTGCATCCGGCTGTTTGATGAAGAAGATTTCAGGGCAAGACCTTTTTTTACCGCCCCTGAAATCCTGAGAAGCAATCTTGCCGAAGTTATATTAAGGATGGTCTCCCTGAAATTGGGAGATGTTTCAACCTTTCCGTTCATTGATGCCCCGGCCCTTAAAAGTATTAAGGATGGGTTTGACACCCTGATTGAACTGGGGGCCATCAAAGAAAGGAAAACCCGAAACCAACAAGCAAAAAAAAAAGCGTATGACCTCACCCCTATTGGCCGGGTCATGGCCAAACTGCCGGTTGACCCCAAACTCTCCAGAATTTTGATAGCAGCTGATGCCAACGGATGCCTGGCAGAAGCCGCCATCATAACCACGGCCCTCGCCATTGCAGACCCAAGACAGAGACCTGCGGAAAAAACCCAGGCAGCAGATCAAAAGCATGCCCTGTTCAAAGATCCGGGTTCAGATTTTATTACCCTCTTAAATATCTGGAATGCGGTGAAAGCCGCTGAAAAAAGGCTAAGCTCCCGATCGAAACTCAAACGATACTGCCAGGACCATTACCTGTCTTTCAAACGCCTGAGGGAATGGAATGACATCCACAGACAGATCATCAGAATCCTGAAAGAAAATGATATCCGGGGAGAAAAAAAGATCTCTTTTCCCCTGGGGACCCAGGGGATGAAAGCCAAAGAATTTGACATTGGCGGGCCGTTGTATATTGCCCTGCACAAAGCCATTTTATCAGGGTATCTTGCCAATATTGCCCATAAAAAAGAAAAAAACATCTTCACTGCTGCAAAAGGACAACAGGCAATGATATTCCCAGGGTCTGGTCTGTTTAACACTGCGGGCGACTGGATTGTTGCGGCAGAATTTGTCAGGACCAGTCAGTTGTTTGCAAGATCTGTCGCCACCATTGACCCCCTGTGGTTGGAACCCATTGGAAAAAACCTGTGCACGTATACCTATTCTGATCCGCACTGGGCCAAGAAACAGGGGGCTGTCATGGCAAAAGAACAGGTGTCACTGTTCGGGCTTTTGATTGTCTCTGACCGAAACATTGCCTACGGCAAAATAAATCCGGAAGAAGCAGGAGAAATATTTGTCCGCCATGCCCTGGTCCAGGGGGAAATCCATCAAAAATTCGACTTCATGACCCATAACCGGCAATTAATTGATGAACTTGAAACCCTTGAACATAAAACCCGGAAAAAGGATATCCTGATATCTGAAGATGATATGTACCTTTTTTACCAGTCCCGGCTTCCCCAACCGTTTTATGATATCCGAACCTTTTCCAGGTTTGTGCGAGACCAGGAAAATAAAACTTTTTTAAAAATGACACTGGCGGATCTTCAACGATCAACCATTGATGAAAATGAACTCTCCTTGTTTCCGGATGCCCTGACAATGGCACACGGTCAGTTCAGGCTCGACTATGAATTTAACCCGGGCGCTCAAACAGACGGGGTTACCATAAGCGTTCCTGCTGATTCTGCATCACTGGTATCGAAAAACAGTTTGGACAGACTGGTTCCCGGATTGTTTGAAGAAAAAATAGGGGCTTTAATAAAAGCCCTTCCTAAAAAATTTCGGGTACAACTGATGCCGGTATCTGAAAAGGCCGATATCATTGCCAGGGAAATGCCCAGAGAAGATGCCCCCTTATATTCCCTGCTGTCTGCGTTTATTCGAAACCGGTTTAACCTTGTGATCCCGGCCACCCTGTGGTCAGACAAAGACCTGCCGGACCATTTAAAAATGAGAATCTCCATCCGGGATGAACAAGGAAAAGAAATTAAAGCCCTGCGGGACAAATCCGTGTTAAATGAGTTTTCCGCCACATTGGCCCCTCAAACGGGCAATGCGTTTGATAGGGCTAAGAAAAAATATGAGACATCCCCTGTAAAAGAATGGAATTTTGACGATCTTGAAGACTCAATTATCATCCACCAGGATAAGGCGTTCACGCAAAAAGGCTATCCCGGACTTAAACTTGAAGTTGATACCGGCCCCAAAAAAAACAACCCGGTGTTATCCCTAAGGCTTTTCAAGTCAGCCCAGGCAGCCCAAGAGGCCCATTGCCAAGGAATAAAACACCTCTTCCAGCTCTGCTTTCCGGAAGATTTCAAATCCTTGAAAAAAGACATCACCACCGCTGCCGGCATCAAACAGATGGCACCGTTTTTTAACGGCCCCACAAAATTTCAGCAGTCCTTGTTCAATAGGATCACCACCACCTTGTTTGCAAAAAATATCCGGACAAAAAAAGCCTTTGAAAGCCATGCTCAAAAAGAATTAAAATCACTTTACCCTGCCGGACAGCAATTTATCAGCGACATTTTAGTCCTTGGGAAGGAATATCAGTCCTGTTTTAACCTGATTCAAAAACTATCCTTTCAGCACCAGAAAAAGGAAAAATTGTTCGATATATTAACCGCGCTTTTCAAAGACCTGAAAAACCTTGTCCCGGAAAATTTTATAGATCTTTATACCATGGAAAGAATCCGCCACCTTCACCGGTATGTGGCCTGTATCCGGATCAGGGCTCAAAGATCCGTTGACAACCCCCTGAAGCAAGAAAAAAAAGCGGGGCAGTTGACCGGTTACACCCATCACCTGAATCGGTTATTATCCTCACTTTCCCAAGACTCTTCGCCGGAAAAAGCCCAGCAGGTTGAACACTTTTTCTGGCTTCTGGAAGAATATAAAATATCGTTGTTTGCCCAGGAGTTAAAAACAATCGTACCCATTTCTGCCAAAAAGCTGGATAAATTTTTAATAAAGCTCTCCACAATGATCTGATACACAATAGTCTCCCATCTGGAGATGCTGCCCGAAAAAATCCCGGAATTCATCCCTGCGATGACTGACATAAAGAAGCGTGCTGATTTTTTCTCTGGCCACGTCTTCCAGAAAATCAAGGACTGCCATCCGGTTCAGTTCGTCCATCCCCTGGGTGGGTTCATCCAGGACCAGCAGCCGGGGAAGTTTGATCAAGGCCCGGGCAATGAGTACCAGCCGCTGATCAGCATAACTCAGATCCCGGAACGGCAGGCCTGCCTTTTCCGGCATTCCCAGCCGCTCAAGCCATGCCATTGCCTGGTGTTCCTGCTGCCGGGTGTAGGGCCGGTACACCCCGATGGAATCAAACAGGCCGGAAATGATACAGCTGATGGTATTACCGGGCACATAATAATTTCTTTGCAACTCTGAACTGACGATACCCATGTGTTTTTTTAACTCCCAGACAGATTCACCACTGCCCCGCTGGATACCAAAAATTCTCAAATCATTCTGATAGCAGGCGGGATGGTCGCCGGTAATCATCTGGAGCAGGGTTGATTTACCACTGCCATTGGGGCCTGTGATCAGGGTATGATCTCCCTGAAGGAGGGTCAGGGTCAGCCCCTGAAAAATCTTTTGCCCGCCATATCCGGCCGCACCCTGGTTCAGACAGACCAACTCCGTTTGTTCGGGTTTTACCGGTTCTGGTATCTGGCCCCCCGGCAATCGTCTTGCAGAGACCTGAAAGTCAGCAGACGCTTTGTGCCATTCCTTTTCAAGGGACATCATCACCGCTTCCCGGGGCCCCTGAAGCGTCAGCCGTCCCTTGACCATTACCCCTGCATGGGTGCACCAGGACGGGATGTCCTCCTGGTTATGAACAAATAGCACCAGCAGAACCTTCTGCCGGTGCAGGTGGCACAGGGCCGTATCCAGTTCTTTGCGGCTTTGGGGGTCCAATCCCTCATAGGGGGCCTGAATAGCAAGGCCGGACATGCCGTTTGTGATCTGTGACAAGAGCAACAGTTTCCTGGCCTGGCCCGTACTGAGCTGGCGATACCCTTTGTCCAGGCAGGGGGTCATGGCAAAGGCCTCAATCAAACTGGAATGATGGTCAATATCCCGTAAAAAAGACCGGGCCGGCGTCCCCGGATCAATCCTGTCCAGAAAATCGGTATCATCCGCCCTGAGTTCCGCTTCATAAAGTGCCTGCTGTTCTTTAAAGGAGATGACCCCAAAATTTTCCGGTCGTTCCAGCTGATCTGCAGTGATATCCGTGCCTTCTCCGGAAACAAGCCGGAAAAACGCTTCTATTCCGGAACGATTGGCCCCCAAAATGCACCAGGCTTGACTGCCAAGGGCAATAAACCGGTCAATATAAAGGGTGTTTGATCTGGCATTAATTATTTTCATGGGGCTTATTCAAGCAGGTTCCAAACGCGTATGCAAGAAAAAAGACCCGACTTTCTAAAACTCAATCCGGTCTCCCTGCCGGGGAAGGATGAAGCGAATCCCCAGGTCATTTTGCCGGTGGAGTTGCGCTTTGATGATCTCCCGGACGGGTTTTCCCCCGGTTAAAACCTCATCCGGCTTGATGTGCCCGATAACGACATTTAAACCATTTAATGCCTGGGATATGTTTTTGGGATCAACCTTGCTTGCCAGTTTATGAAATGCCCTCATGATCCAGGCAGGCGTTAAATGCCCGAACAACTGGTCATCCGGATGCTCATCCCGGTAAGAGGCTTCCATATAGATCACCCGAAGCTGATTTGTTCTGATCAGGGGCGCAATTTTTTCCCATACCGCCTCTGTGGTGGGGCGTTTTTCTATTTCATCCGGTCCGGTATCTCCCATGTATAGGGCATAATACCCATCCGATTCCAGCAGAAAAGCCGCGGAATCCGAAGACCGGTCATGGGACAGCGGGAAAGCAGTTACCGTCATTGCCGTATTTTCAATGGGTGTTCGTTCACCTTCTTCCAGTCGGATATAATGGTATGTCCCTATACAGGGCGCCGCTCCTTCATTGGCCATATTGGGCCAAGCCCGCCAATTAAAAATCGAATCCCGCAAATCGTCAATGGTCATTGACAGGCTTATGACCGGTTTGGGCATGTCATTCGGTGAAATGCTTGCCAGTCCGTGGACATGATCAAGATAACAATGTGTAATCAAATAGGCTTTGATATGGTGAAACAAAATGACCTGTTCAAGGGTCGATTCCGGATAAGACGATACATCAATATGATTGAAGACCCCTTTTTGAACGGCATACCGAAGCCCTGACAGCAGGGTACCGGCATCCAGACAGATAAAATCTGTTGAATTGAAAGGCGCCAGCAAATGACAATTCAGGTTGCTCTCATTCAACCCCCCCTCAACGCCAAGGCAAATCCAGGTGAATTTGGGTTCTATCCGCTTCATTTTTTCTGCTCCTTTCTTTGAAATGTCACACCCCCCGATCTCAACTCACTCACTCAACTTTTTTACATGGAGTCTGGCTTTCTTTATGGCACTTTTTACCTGTCTGGTCATGAAATAATGATAAAACGCATGGCGCCTGATAAAAGATTCAGCCGCCAATAAAAAAAGCCTGACCCCGTCCATTAAAACCAATGACTGAACGTTGAATCACCAACTATATCCCCCCGGGGCATATGATGTCAACCATACGAATTAATGAACAATTTTAAGGTGCTGGGCCCAGGACGGGCCTTGACTTATAGAAGGGGAAGGTATAGGCTCACCAATACCAATGAGTTCTGTAACCCGGCAAGCAGTGCCTGTGACACGACTTTAGTTTAGACAAGGAAACTCTGATGACCCATAACGATGTCTTACGCCGTATCCGCTATACTTTCGACTTTAATGACACCAAAATGATGGCAATATTTGGTTCAGGGGGTCTTCCGGTAACACGGGAACAAATCAGCGACTGGATGAAGAAAGACGATGATCCGGCGTTCCATAAACTCACCGACACCCAGCTGGCCATTTTTCTGAATGGGTTTATCAATGATCAGCGTGGCAGAAAAGAAGGACCACCGCATGAACCAGAGACGCATTTAACGAATAATATCATTTTCAAAAAACTGAAAATAGCGTTAAATCTTAAAGCCGAGGATGTTTTGAAACTTTTGGACCGGGCTGATCTGACCATGAGCAAACACGAATTAAGTGCCTTCTTCCGTAAGCCGGGTCATAAAAATTACCGGGACTGTCAAGATCAGATCCTGCGTAAATTTCTAACCGGTATGCAGCTTACATATCGGCCTGACATTTAATTAAATTCTTCTTGCATTTGCAATAAAAACTGGTATGATTTTAAGAAGATGGTGAATAACGTTGGAAAACAGAACCTTAGACTGAGGCACAACAAAAATTCTCCTTCAATGAAATGGGTCTTTGTTATCGGGATGAGGGAGCAGGCCTCGAGAGTACGGTATCATGGGTCACAAGACAGACAATTTCAATCAGGCAGATCTGCAAGATCGACGCAGAAATCAGGACCGGCGAGCCCATAACGACCGCCGGTCCAAAACAGAAAGACGGTATGATTTCCGCGACAACCCCAATGGCCAGCGCAAATCCATCCGCATCTGGTTGCGGTCCATCATAAAGTCACGACTGGGTGTGGACAGACGAAAGAATAACAGAAGATACGCTGACAGGAGACGAAGGCACAAAAGTGACATTCTTACCCAGGAAGAAATAACGGATCTTCTCTCCTTGTAAACGGCCTCATCTTCCTGTTCAGGCAACCGCTAAGGGAAAAAAACGGAGGCGGTTATCAATTGCCGGGGTTCATTGGCGATCGTCTTTGCTGCCAGCAGTTCAGTATAGTCATTCAAAACACGGTTTACAAGGGACGTCAGGTTAACCGGTTTTCTGACAAGCGTTTCCTGTTGCTCCATCGGGAACAGAATCCAATAGCCGGAAGATAGCAGAACAATCATGAAGAAACCGTGAAGATGAAGATTTTTTTTAATGAACGAATTTAGGTAGCTGTAGAGGCGGCTCAGGATTTATATGGGGTCAGGCTTGTGTTATTGTGCTTTTGATAACAGACTGTAATAGCGAAGAAATTCAGCAAAAGCGTCAATAACGCAAGCCTGACCCCGTCGATTAAAGCTAACGTCCGAAAGTTAAGATTTCAATTTCATGCCGCCGTCATGAAGAAATAAGTGGCAACACCCGCGATGGCCAGCCAGATATTCGTTATATTGCTCACGGTAATATTCAATATGGCGGCCAGGTATTTTTTACGATTCAACAGCGCCAGACAACTTTTAAACTCCGGCCAGCTGGAAAGTGTCGCCAGGACAAAGAATCCGATCACCCCTTTTGGCGCATGGCTTTGCTCTGAGGCAAAACTCACAACCGGGTCAAGGAAATACCCGGCGGCAATTAACACAACAATCGCCGGGAAGATGCTCCATTTAGCAATCACTTCTTCCTCCATGGACGCTTCAGAGTCTTCCGGTGGTCGTTTAACAAACAATACCCCGGACACAACAAGGGCTGTCACCACCCAATAGATATGATACGCAATTGGAATAGTGTAAAAACTGACGGCCATGCCGGCCGTCAGCACGATACAGGTTAAACTATACCGCCAGTTTGTTCCAAGGGTTTTCAAAAATACGCGACAAATCAGTGCTGCCGCTATTAACAGGATCGGGTTCATAAAATTCGACCCCAAAGGCGTGCTGGCGGCAAACAGGACATCCCCCACTACCAGGCCGACGATTAAACAGACAAGCTCCGGCCCATTGGTAATGAAACCGGTGATCGTGCCAAGACCCTTTACCTCCTTCAGGGTCTCGATGATGACCTCAATGGATAACCCGATCAAAATCATCACCAGCACCACCCCTCCAGCTGCTATAAATGAGTGGTTGAAGTCTCCATCAAACAGCAACGAACAACCACAGAAAAAGATAACCACCAAAATCCAACATATCATATCAAGCCGACCGACAGAATTCACAAGGAATTGTTTCATGGTCTTCCTCCAAATTTTTCTACAACATAATTACTCAACAGTGTAACTTCCTGCAATGGCATAAAAATTTATTCCAAAAATACCGGATTTTGCCCATATTGATAGTATATAACAAAAGCGGTTAACAGGACTATCCATATCGATATAAACCCCACGGCAAAAAACCAGTTTTTTTTAAGTCGCAGGGGTTGATTTTCTGCTTTTTTTCTTGATTCTTCCATAATTTCATGTGGAATTAATTTAATTGAAAGCATTATTAATGCCGGAAGAATTAAAAGGTCATCCACATAGCCCAAAACCGGAATAAAATCAGGAATAAGATCAATTGGACTTAATGCATATCCGAGAGTAAACAAAATAATCATTTTGGGTAATACCGTAATTTTCGGATGTTGATGTGCATAATAAATCGCAATCATTTCTTTTTTAAGGTTTTTTACTATTATTTTTAATTTTTCTATTGTTTTCAAAAAAATCTCCGGTTTATAACAAGAGCCAGGCCTTCCAATCGCCAAAGGATGGAAACCGGCCGCCCCTTGTTGACAAAATGCTAAGGCGGCTCGGTTTGTGACCCTTTATCTGGAAAGGGTCTTATTGGATCCCATCATCTCATGCCATAAAGGTCAGACGAACAGTTTAAAAACCGCAGACGGAGACTCTACGACTTTCTTTAGTTTTTCCTCCATATCTTTTTTCCAGGCATCATCTTTTTTTCTCCAGGCACCCTCGATTTTTTCAACAAGTTCATCAATTTCACAGGGTTTTGTGAGAAAATCATATGCACCCAGGCGGATGGCTTCTACGGCAGAGTCAATGGAACCGTGGCCGGTAAGCAGAAGTGTTTCCGTGATAATACCCAGTTCCTTGATCTGCTTCAAGGTGGCAATGCCATTCATTCCGGGCATTTTCAGATCAAGGACAACAACATCATACTTCTCTTGTTCAAGTGCTTTTATGGCACTTTCTCCGTTGTAAACGGCAGTGACCTTGTAGCTCCTGTTTTGGAGCAGTTTGGTCATGTTGTTGCAAAATATTTCTTCATCGTCTACCAGTAAAATTTTACTTCCTATCATAATTTTTCCTCCTTATAAAGGGTTTCGAATTTGTTCATACTTCCTGCATATAACATCACTGTCATCCTTGCATATTAAGATCTTCGGGCGGTTTGAGCGGAAAGGTCAGGGTAAAGCACGTTCCCTTGCCCATCTCACTTTCAACATGGATATAGCCGCCCAGCTGCTTTACGATACTGTAACAGATAGAGAGTCCCAGACCTGTGCCCCGTCCCGGAGATTTTTTCGTGAAGAACGGATCGAAAATCCTCCCAATGTCCTGGTGGCTTATGCCGCTGCCTGTATCCGCCACGGTAATGACGATGCCGTTTTTGTCCTTTGCAAGGCCAGTGGTGAGGGTTATGACACCGTAACCATTGTCTTCATGGGCCTCTATGGCATTGTTGATAAAGTTCAGAAACACCTGCTGGAGCTGTGAGGGATCAGACAGGATGGTCGGAAGACTGTCGTCCAGTATGGGCGTGAATTTTATACCGTCCGATTTGGCTTCCCGCTCCATCAGATCAATCACTTCTTTTAAGAATACATTGATATCCACTGTCTCCATGACAGAGTGGGTTCTTCGAGCGAACTTCAGAAGGTTTCGGGTAATATGTTTGCACCGGAGGACCTGTTTGTCTATCTGGTCAAGGGAATCAACAAATTGTTCTCCAAAGGCCTGGTCTGTTATGGGTGTTCTTTTTTTCGAATCCAGAAGCAGTTGAATTTCGGTCATGATAATGGCCAGGGGATTGTTTATTTCATGGGCAACCCCTGCAGACAGTTCTCCTATGGATGCCAGTTTCCCCGCCTGGATGAGCTGCTCATTCATCTGTTCCACCTCGCGGTCTCCTCGTTTAATAACCGAAACCATGTGCCGGGTGATGAGCACAGTGACAATTAAGATTATCAGCGCACTCAAATGAAGGGAGACCAGTGTGGCCCTGTTGGCATAGCGGACCTCTTCAAAAAACTCGTTTTCATTAACTCTCACCACCAAAAGCCACCTGGGATCTTTTAACCAGGTTTCGCAGACAATTTGTCTTACCTTTCTGTCCGTATGATTTGCTTCAAGAAATCTGAATGTCACATCCCCATGAAGTTTACTTTCAAATCCCGGAGCCAGTGTCATAATTTCTCCGCCGGAACTGGGACTGGTCTGGTAAATGCCTTTGCTGTTCAGGATGTAAACTTGTCCGGTTTTACCGATCCTTACATTTTCCACCAGGGAACGAAAACATTCGGTGTTGACAGTGGCTCTCAGTATCCAGCGCCGTCCATTTTCATGTTTTAAAACGGCCATTACAAAATGGGGTTCTTTCCGGAACCCCATAAACATATCACTGGTATAACTTCCCCTTTCCATCACTTCTTTGAACCAGAATGTGTCGATGTAATTTTTGTCCATCAGGTCATAAGGCCCTACATAAGCCATATGATCTCCATTTTCATCAATGATCCCGATATCGGTCAGCGTCCAGGAATCACGATTGAGACTCTTTAAAATATGGTTCAGTTGATCCTTTGCCTTCAGGGAAGCAATCGTGTGCGTCCGGGCAATAAAGTCGAGCCTGGTTTTGTTTTCCTTTAGAAAGATTTCAATAATTTTCCGATGGTAGTCGACTCTGGTCTCAAGGGTTTTCTCCATCCGTTCCCTGGCAAACCGGGAATAGCGGATATTGATGACCCATCCGGCAAGGAGAAGGGGAACAAGAGAACAGATCATAGTGAGTAAAATGAACCTGCGAAAGAGATGGGAATACTGTATATTTTTCTTATTTTCAATGCGTTTATCCATTCAGCCTCCTTGCCTGTGCAGTTTTTGGATGTGGGGTATCCCCGCTTGCTTTCTCCATCACGTAACCGCTTTTAATTGATTAGATTATCAATAAATGTGCCAAAGGGTTTTGTTCCTGGGATGTCCACATAACATATTGAAATTTTATAATTTATTTCAATACAACAAAAACTACAGACCCGGACGTTTGAACAGATTGTCATCGGACAGGAGACAGGGGGTGGAAAGTGTCATGTGACAGTCTGATCCGTTTACGGAAGGACTTCCCAATATTTTTTATGAATGTTAATGACCTTCTTGAGGTTGGACAGCCGGCTGAGATCGCTTTTACGGATGCGGTCTATTTTATCTTCGCTTTCTTTTGATACATTGCAGATTTCTTTCATGACGGTTAGGCCACATTCCCTTATACCCTCTAGGCTATATCCCCCTTCCATGACAAAGGCGATCTTTCCTCCGGCAGAATGCGCTGCAATTTCAAGGAGGAGCGCGGTTATCCGTGCGTATCCGCTGGGTGTCACTTTCATTCCTGCCAGGCGGTCATGGATGTAGAGGTCAAAGCCGAAAGAAACCAGTATCATTTCAGGTTGGTACGCCTGGGCAACCGGCCCTGCGACAAAATACAGGGCCCTTCCGATGTCCCTTGCCCGGCCGCCTTTTTCCAGGGGGATATTGATGGTGAACCCTTCGCCCTTTCCGATTCCCGTCTCTTCAATCTTTCCTGTTCCGGGAAAGGATCCTGACTCATGGATAGAGACAAAAAGGACTTCGTCGGTATCATAAAACACTTCCTGGGTACCGTTGCCGTGGTGTACGTCAATATCAATGATCATCAGCCGAGAAACCTTGTACCTGTGTTTCAGGTACTTTGCCCCCAGGGCAATGTTGTTGAAAATGCAAAATCCCATGCCGTTGGCGGGTTTTGCATGATGGCCCGGCGGCCTTATAAATGCAAAGCCCCTGGACGACCGACCTGACCGTATCCCGTCAAGCAGAGAGAAAAGGCCGCCCACCGCCAGCCTGGCCGTTGACCAGGACCCTTCTGTGGTCTGGGTGTCCACATCAAAAGAAGACAGACCTTTCCCGGCTGTTTTCTCTACTTTCTTAACATACTCAAGGGTGTGCACCCATGTCAGTTCATTTTTTTCAGCAAAACGGGAGGGGATCTTGACCCATTTTCCATCCAGACATCTGTTTTTCAATACCGCCTCCACAGCTTTTATACGCCTGTAATTTTCAAGATGGGTAACCCCCATAAGATGCTTCCAGGATCTTCTATCGATGACCACGGCTACAGGCAGGGTGAGCGCCGTTTGCCTCGGATCCGTTTCCATTCGGCCAAAGGCTTTTGCAAGGGCAAGCAGCATTTCTCCCTCGGGAATACGGTTTTTGTTTTTAAGGAGTGTGCCCATGGTTGCCCGGGCCAGAAGGTTGGAACTGGCAGGATGAAGCGCGATTTTGATGAACTCCAGGGCTCTCTTTCTCTGTCCGTTTAAATCTTTCCGGCGTTTGAGACTTCTTATCCGTCCGGGAATTCTTTTGCACAGATGACTGATGACCGAGGGATACGTCTTATTTGAAAACACTGCCATTGCTGCAATGGTTGTTAAAAGGCTCCCCTCGGGAGATTTGAGTATATACTTGTACGGACCCCGGGTGTGGAATCCAATGGATACGTAAAATCCTTCAGCTTGAATTTCCGATTCAAGAAAAATCTCTTTTACATCATGGAAATAGCTTTTCCAGAGCATCCAGACGCCTGCCATGATAAACGTTCCAGCGCCTTTGACAGGGTGAGAATCGCTTTGAAAAGAGGTATTGTTGCGGGTTGCAATATATTTTACTTCAATTCCCCTGTAAAACAATTTTCTGATTATTTCCAGGAAAACCAATCCCTGTAACTCCCCTTTCACAATACAGGCAAACAGCAGGTTGTCCGTACCCGAAACCAGACAGTTTAAGAGGAAGCGGATGTGAAAAAATTCCAGATTCAGTCGGGCCGCCTGCATCAGGCTTTCCCGGGAAAAGGAAAACCGCATAAAGGCAGCTCGTGTATAGTCGCTTATGATCCCCTGGAACAATATCCGGGGATCGTCCTCAGACACCTTGACATCGGTTTGACCGGATCCATCGTTTCTTATGTCTGACAGCCGTTTGAGTCGTTGCCGCAGGAAATTAACCGCCCAGGAGTCATTGGCCTGACCCTTTTTTTGAACTGTTGTTGCGATCTGCTGTTCAAGCTGTGCTTCAGCCACATCGATTTCATAATCGATCATCAGCGAAAGACCGGCTGTATCGGTTTTTGAAGCCAGTTTTCCCGGGGATGTGAAAGGTTCCCTATGAATCAGGCTGCGCTTTTGTGCCATTTCTCCATACTGAATCAGCAGGGCCTGCTCAAGGGGGGGCGTGCCGCTGTTAAAGAACTGGACCTTGTTGACAAAGGCTTGGGTGTTGCCAAAAAGAAAGTATAACCGATTATCTTCCCCAGCGTCTGATGCCGGCGGTACATCGATCCGCCCCTTTCCCAGCATGGCATTCAGCGTATAGGCGATTTCAGGTTTTCTTCTGCCGATGGCATCTATGGCCTGTTTTATATTTTCCCGTGTCAGCATCATCAAGCGAATAGGCCTTGAAATTAATATTTTGTTAACTGCATGAGACGTCTCATCAATTTGGAATCACACCCTTCGCATCTGGATACTCCCAGACAAATCCCCCCGGCACCTGGACCTCAAACACGGCACCATGTTCTTCCCCGTTTCTGACAGATATTCTCCCGCCTATTCTTTCCATGATGTCCCGGCTAATGGACAGGCCGAATCCAGAATCCCCCCGATCCGTCGAATACTGGGGCTCAAAAAGGTATTCCATATCTGCCTTCCCCAGACCAGGTCCGTCATCTGAGATTAAAATCATCACGCCATTTTCCTTCATGGATGTGGATACGAAGATAGACCCATTCGCACTGACAGCTGAAGCAGCGTTCACCAGAAGGGTCAACAAAACCTGGCAAAGGGCATTTCCATCACTTCTGACCGTGGGAAATCCCGCTTGGAAATCGGTAATGACACCTATATTTTTTTCAATCAGGGCCGTTCTCAAAAAAACGATGATATGGTCTAACATCATGTGGATGTCCACCGCCATGATCACCGGATCTTCCGGTCCGGCAAACCGGATAAAGCTATCGATAAGGTTTCTGCCCCTTATTGCTTCGGAAAAAATCTGTTCTGCCATTAAATCGGTTTCACAGACGTCTGCCAGCCCGATCTGCTCTTTCATCAGCGTACCCGTAACGTGAATATTTGACAGAATATCGGTCAGGTCACTGAATACACCCTTTGACAATTTCATTAGGGATGCCAGAAAGGCTGCTCTCCTCAGTCTGAGGTCCAGGCGGCGGTTGTTCTTTCTTTTTTCTTCCAGCATCGACACCAGACTGTCTGTAGTAAAAAGGATGGAAAGTATGATGACAAATCCCCCCAACAGAATAACAAACAGGCCCATATTTCTCACTCGTCTTGAATCTTCAAAAAGATCCCTCGTGTCAATACTCACGACGGAGAGCCAGGAAACCGTCTCAAGCCAGGTCGTTAATGTAAGGGTCGTGCCTTTTTCTTCAACCTGCACCCCTTTAAAGCGGCCAGGGGGTAGAACCTGGGATTTCATCATCAGCTCGCCACCCTTTCTCGCATTTGTCTGAAAGTCTCCTTTGCTGTTAATCAGATAGGCATCGGCTTTCGTGTTTCCAGCCAACTGGGTGACGATATTATCAAACAGACTTGACATGACAGTGGCTCTTAAGATCCAGAGGGTCTTCCCCTCATTGCGCTTCACCGCTATGATAAAGTGAGGAACATTTCTGAAACCGGTAAAAACATCGCTGACAGACACACCGTCATCCATAACGGCTTTAAACCAGACGGTATTCCGATAATTTTTAGCCTTGAGATCGTAGGGCCCTGTATAGGCAAGGTGCTCACCGTCCGCCCCTATGACACCAAGGTCCTGGAAACAGGGCAGTTCGCGTTGCAGCGAGGAAAGGACCTGTTCAATTGCACCGGGTGACATCATTTTTGACAGGCCATTGTTTTCCGAGATGAGTTTCAGGTCCATTATCCGTTCCGTCAAAAACGAATCAATGTCTCGCTTATGGGAAACAGCCTCTGCCTGAAGTGCTTCCATTGTTTTATGTTTAATTGTGCGGGCCAGGTAAACATACATGCCGCCGCCGATTATGGCAAGAGGCAGGAAAGCGGAAGCAATGAGAATGGCGACCACCTTTTTCCATACCTTGCGGTAGTAAGGAAAGTCTCGTGTTGCCGATATGGTAAAAGATCTGTCAGGCATGCCCTGCACCTCCTGCACCACTATAATACCAGTTTAAAATATCAGGTTTAACCGTCCTGTAAAACCTTATTATAAGAAATTTCTTTGACCCCCTGTAACCCAGGTGAAGCCAACAACCGAATCGGCTATGCGCCATACAGGATAATGACACAGAACAGCAGCGCTGTCACCCATACCGTGTGGCTGACCGAACCCTTTTTGACGGGACGAAAACCGGCATTAAAACAGGTGTGCCCATTGACACATGTATACCTGACACCTCCCTTTTTTTTGTCGGTGCCTGTTTTTATTTTTCGGGTCAACGCGCCGCAGATATGACCCTCCTTGTTTTTGTGGTTGCAGGTCAGCCGTGACCCCATCATCAGACTGACCAGGTTGTACAGATGGTTCCATGTCATTGCAATGATGAAAAAAGACAGGAAAAACATCAGTGCGTGGGCTTTTGTGACCCCTATACCTGCCAGGGAGGCACCTATTTTTCCGGGTGAAAGCGGCCCTTCCACATTGCCAAAAAGTCCCAGATAATATAAAAAAAAGGATACCCCCATTACCATCATACTCATACCAAAACATTGCGTCCGTTTTCGGATGTAGTCGTTGTTCATGTCTCATCTCCTTTAACAAAAAGCTTGGGTTATCGTCAGTTGGTTCCGATTGCTCATGTCATGGTCGTTATGCCATATTAACCGTTTGATTTTCCTCCCTCCCCGTTACCGGGAAGGGAGTTGTCTGCCGTATGATATGAGACCTCTATAGACTCCCATATCCTTATCGGACGGCCATCAACCAGCCAGTTTCTTGTAGATGCTGGGGCCTATCTTGTAGAAACAGATGGCAGCGACAATACAGCAGTAGGCCGGTACCACTATTTTCCATAGTTTTTCCGGAAAAACCCTTGTCATATAAGGCGCTGCAATGGCAGAAAACATGGTTGCGATCATAAAGGACGGCAGCATGATATAGTCTATCTGAACCCCACTTGTCAGAAGGGCCAGCCATACAATAATGGCAAAGGTACTGACGGTTCCTTCACAGATGGCCGTTACCGCCAGCATACTTTTTACCGGTACGCCTGATAAAAGCCCGCCAATGGTTACAACCGGGCCGTATCCGCCGCCGCCCACACCCTTGTTGAACCCTGCCAGGGCAGCAAACCCGAACATTTTACCGGGTTTGTAGGGCCTGTCTTTTCCAGCACTCCAGAGCGAAACTGCCCCCATCATAACGAGAAGAATTGCCACATAGAGTTTAATCCAGACTTTATCAATGGGAAAAAATTTATAAATACCGATGATGGAACATGATACGGCGATACACCCTGTTATCGCGATGATAATCCATAATTTCACCGTTTCAGACATGGGACTGAATTTCCACTCCACATTTTCAAATTCCCGGTGAAGAAAGGCCCCCACAAGACCTGCCATCCCCTGTTGAATCATAACCGCAGGTACGATCTGTTTGGGATCGAATCCCAGCACAAGGAGGATGGGTGTCAGGGCCGTTCCAAATCCCATGCCTGCGGATGCATCCATGAATTCGAAAAATGCTGCCAAACCGACCACGCTCCATATAATGCACCAATCATTTCCCTGGAGCCCGCTGGCAAGTGTCCAGTCTGACTGTATCCTTACCGTCGCTTCAAAGGGATTTCCCGCAAGCCAGACACCCAGCAGGAAAACCAGGAAAAACACAAACACACCTCCCAGGGCCGCTCTTATATGACGCCACTCAGGGATAAATCGCTCTGCAATGCTTGCTTTTTCTTTTTCCAGGTCCTGGGCCACTTCAAAACCGGTTATTTTCTGTTTTGCATCTTCCATATTGTTTCTCCTTTATCTATACGTAAACCTTTTGTGAGACTCTCGACCGCTTGTTTCCTTGTCAGCCGTCTTTTGTATAAACAGGGCATTACAAAAAACATACCATGATAGGACACAACCCAAACTTTTGCCTAACCTGCTGATTATAAATATAAAATATCCTAAAAAATCTGCCGGTAGCCAGGGGATGGCCATCGGTAAAACCTGGGAGTGGACAATTGCAAATCTCAGTTGTCTCTTTCTGGTTGACAGCTTTTTTATGCGCTGCCTTAACCCTGGGACAAAAAAAAAGCAGCGGGCATCAAACTGCCACCTGCTTCTCCTAAAATTGAACGGGCCGGTTATCACATCTGCACAAAAGCCCTGCCTGTCAAGGGGTATTTTTTTTCTCCCTGAATTCATTGGCCGCTATGGCAGACTCTTTCATCAGCCGATGGAGGTATTGTCTTTGTATCCCTGCGATTTCAGCCGCCTTGCTGATGTTTCCGTTACTTTCCGTTAACAGGGCCATGATATAGTGTTCATGAAAAAGCCGGATGTTTTCTTCTTTGGCATCCTTGAAATTCAGCATGGTACTTCCCCTGTTCAACTCGGGCAGGGCCCTTCCCTCCGGGTTGGAAAGGCCCAGATCGGATAGGGTCAGTGTATCACCGGTACAAAAGATCACTCCCCGTTCAATGATATTTTCAAGTTCCCGTACATTGCCGGGGAATGGTCTTGCTGTAAGTGCCTGCAGAGCTGATGGTACGATCCGCTTCACCTCCTTTCTGTTCAACAAACCATATTTATGAAGAAAGTGATGGCTGAGAAGCGGAATATCCTCGGGCCTGTCCCTTAGGGGCGGTATTTCCAAACGGATAACGTTCAGGCGATAAAACAGATCCTCCCGGAATGTATTGTCCCGGATGGCCTGCTCAAGATTTTTATTTGTGGCGGCAATGAACCTGAGGTCGGCTTTTTTGGTTATAACGCTCCCTACAGGTCTGTATTCTCCCTCTTGAAGCAACCTGAGAATGCTGGTCTGGAGCCCGGGTTTCAGGTCTCCGATTTCATCGAGGAAAAGTGTACCGCCGTCTGCTGCTTCAACCAGTCCCTTCTTGTCTGTGGTTGCACCTGTAAATGCGCCCTTCACATGTCCGAATAATTCGCTTTCGATCATATTCTCCAGAATTGCCGTACAGTTCACAGTAACCATTTTTTTTGACCTTCTATTGCTGTTTTGATGGACAGCCCTGGCCACAAGCTCTTTACCCGTTCCGGTGGGACCGGTTATAAGGACGGTTCCAGATGTGGGCGCTGCCTTACGGATACGATCAAAAACGCTTGCCATGGCAGTCGTTGATCCGATGATGGAAAGATCATTCTTCTTTTCCAGTGCCTTTCGCAGGCGCCTGTTCTCCCGGAAGACTCTCTGGCATTTCATGACCCGATCAAGGGTTACCAGAAGCCTTTCCCTGCGGAAAGGCTTTGTCAGGTAGTCATCAGCACCTTTTTGTGTGGCTTCCACCGCAGTCTCTATGGTGGCATATGCGGTGAGGATAATGACCGATACATCGGACCGGAGCGCCTTGACCTTTTCCATCAGGTTGATCCCTGACATGCCGGGCATTTTCAGGTCTGTCATGACAAGGTCGAACTCCTCTGCCCTAAAGATTTCAAGCGCCCTCACAGGATTGCTTTCCGTAACCGCTTTATAATGGGTATCTTCCGAAATAATCCTGTCAAGAAGTGTCAGCATGTCCCGTTCATCATCAACGATCAAAATACGTCCGTTCATCCATCCTCCTCAAGATATTGCCATCAGTTTGACGGTAAAAATTGTACCGCCGCATGCCGTATCCGCCGGAACAGGCTTCCGAGTTTCACATTCCATGATCCCACCTAAACCGGTGATGATGCCATAACTTACAAAAAGTCCCAGCCCTGTTCCCTTTCCATCGGGCTTTGTGGTGAAAAACGGCTCGAAGATATGGGCAATGTCCTTGTCTTCTATGGCGACACCGTCATCCTGGAACTGCACAGCGACCATGTGAAGATGGGTATCCATAAATGTACGGATCGCCAACCCTCCGCCTTGGGGCATGGCATCAGCCGCGTTGTTGATCAGATTGAGAAAAACCTGCTGAAGCTTCCGGGAATCCCCTTTTACCATGGGAATTGTGTCCGGAAATTCCGTGGACAAAGAGATGCCTTCTTTGTCAAAGCGGTGCTTCACTATCCTGATGGCATCTTCAAGACAGCGATTCAGATCCGTTTGTCGGTCATTGTGGTCTTCTCCCGTGCGGACAAAACCAAGCAGATTCTCAACGATCTCTTTGCAATGAAGCCCCTGACGTTCGATTATTTTGAGGTCTCTATAATCCTGGGAAAATTTGTCTTTTTTTCGCAGCATAAGGTCACTGAAGCCCAGGATAACCCCAAGTGGATTGTTAATTTCATGGGCAATCCCTGCGGCCAACACCCCCAGAGAGGCCAGTTTTTCAGTGTGTATCAGGTGGCGCTCAAGCTTTTTGTCTTCTGTTATATCCCTTGCAATGCACAGCACGGATGTGACATCTGAAGTTTCACTCCGCACGGGTACCATGTTGGCATCAACGACGATCTGCACACCGTCGAGGTCAAGTCTAAATTCCTTTCTAATGCTTTTGCCCCTTTCAAAAACATCACGGATAAGGGGCTGCAGGCTATTGCTCATTTTTTTGGGGAATAGGGATGACAGTCCCTTTCCCATATAATCTTCAGCCCGGCATTTAAAAAAAATTGACGTAAAGCTGTTCATGGATTGAAATTTACCATAGGGATCAACGGTGAAGATAAAGTCTTCAGCGCTTTCCACGAGGGATCGGTATTTTGCCTCGGATTTTACGACCGCCTCGGTTTGCCTGTTGACTTCATTTTCCATATGCCGAGACCATTTCATTTCGAAAAACAGAATAATTGAAGCCCCGGCTATAATGGTGAATATCACGACCAGTTGCATGAAGAACTGGTGCATGTATTTTCCCTTTACCGCTTCCTCTATTTCAAAAACAGGCGCGACAACCGCTATGGACCACTGCTGGGGCAGGACGTTTGAAATCGTCACAGAGGTGTATGCGATCAGCTTTTCCATCCTGCCGACCAGCCCCCTGTGCCATCCTGAAATATACCATCCCGTCCCTTCCCGGCCTTTGAGCATCTCTTGTCTTTGTATCTTGTTTATCTCCACAAAAGAGATGTCCTGATATTTTTCTTTTCTTGCAAAAAAAGCATTCTTGCCGACAAATGAGATGTCCGGATGAAAAAGAAAGCGGCCCGCACCATCGATGATCCATGCATACCCTGTCTGACCTGACTTGATGTTTTTAAGGTAGGGACCCAGAAGCCAGGAGACATTGACATGACAACCAAGGAGTCGTGATCCGCTGTGGCCAACGGGTAATGCCAGTATGATAAAAATTCCAGCAGGTGTGATTTGCAATTTTGAAACGGTTACTTGCTTTATTTTTCCACTATCAAGATCAAGGGAAGGGGACAAACCCGCTTCAATTGGAGAACGGGCAATCTCCTTGTGAAAGGGGTAACCGGTGTAAATGATGCCGGCATCCCTGTCGTGAAATTCAATTTTACTGATCCCGGATTCAATGACGTGGGCCAGGGTTGACTGTATTTCCCTTTCAGGGTCTTCATTTCTTTCAAGTTCGTTGGAAAGATTTTCCATCTCTCTTATTAAAAAGGAAAATTCCCTTTCAATAAAATTTTTGACATTGTGCGCAATCACCATCTGCTCTTCATTGAATTGCCTGCGGACGATTTTGCTCATCTCCCGGATAGACCATTGTGACATCACCGCACTTGCCGCCACAAAGATTAGCGCTGTAAGGGCCACAATCATTACACTGTTTTTTTCTGTTCCCGGTCGCTTGTATCGTTGGGAAAGGGTGGGGTCTAACTTCCAGATGCTGCCTGTATTTAATATTTCCAAAACCAATGGTTTCCCGTATTTATTGTAAGCCCTGAGGTTCACAAATGTTATCTGATAGCCGTGTTCAAACCCTTTCTTGCCGCTTATCACGCAATATCTTCAGCAACAATTGTACCACTGCATCCAAACGAAAACATTGTGCAATTTTTGAATGAAAATAGAATATTTACAGTCAGATACATTAAATATTAACCCTATGGATTCTCCGGTGAAGATGGAAAACTCTTTTACACCTTGTAAATATTATGAACGATTAAATAATGATGACCTGTCTTGATAAACAATAAAAAATGAATAGGTTAAAGCAGTATGAAATGAATTAAAAAATAAGGATACCATCATGTTTGCTGAAAATATAACCTACCCGGCCGCTCTTTTTGCAGGACTGCTCTCGTTTTTTTCTCCGTGTATTCTGCCATTGATACCGGCATATTTTTCTTTTATGACCGGGCTATCCCTTGATGAATTGACGGAAAACAAAAAGGAAACCCGACAGAAAGTGATGGTATCCACCCTGTTTTACGTGGCCGGTTTTTCGTTTATCTTTATTCTTTTTGGTGCTTCCGCATCTTTTATGGGGGGACTTGCCTCACAATACTCCTGGGTCATCAGATATCTGGGCGGCGGGATTATTCTTGTTTTCGGACTTCATCTGCTGGGAATTATCAATATCAAAGGATTCAATTTTGAAAAGAAAATCCATGTCAAGGAAAAACCATTGCACCTGATGGGCACCTTTGTCATCGGCATGGCCTTTGGCGCCGGCTGGAGCCCCTGTATCGGCCCCATTCTGGGAACAATTTTAATTGTTGCCGGAAATCAGAACACGGTTCTTGAAGGAATTTTCCTTTTAGCGGTCTATTCTGCCGGCCTGGCCATTCCGTTTTTTATCCTGTCCTTTTTCATCAACTCCATTCTTGATATCATGAAACGGGCCACAAAATTTATCGGGGTGGTCAATAAAATTTCCGGACTTCTACTGATTGCCATCGGCCTTTTACTGATATTTGACAAATTCAGACTTCTTGCCACCCTGTAAGGCACTTAGTGAACCGTCAATGACTCCCCATCCAAAAAAATTTACCGGATTTATCACCATCACCACCTTTACCAAACTGTTATTTAATATTGCCCGAAGATTGATTTATCCGTTTGCCCCCGAGTTTGCCCGGGGGCTCAATGTCGACCTGTCTGCCATCACCTCTGTTATTGCCGTCAACCAGGCCACCTCTTTATTGGGGCCTGTGGGCGCCGGTTTTGCCGACAGGTATGGCTATCGACTGTTAATGCTGCTGTCAGTGGGGATACTGACCATTGGATCCTTTGCCGTGGGATTGATCCCGGTTTATTCCGTATTGGTGATCTGCCTTTTCCTTGCAGGGCTGGCCAAAAGCATATTTGACCCCAGCCTCCAGGCCTTTATCAGCGATTTTGTTCCCTTTGAAAAAAGAGGAAAAATTATCGGGATTACCGAACTTTCCTGGGCGGGAACAACGCTAATCGGCATCCCTTTGTCGGGGATGGTTATCCAGCGATTTTCCTGGCAGACCCCTTTTTTCATTCTTGGCGGGTTCAGCCTTGTCTGCTTTTTCATTATATTAAACATCATGCCGAAGGATAAAAACCGTTCCAGATCCATTAAACGCAAAACACCGATGATGTCAAACTGGAAAACCATTATTAAAAACCGAAAAGTCCTGGGGATTTTGTCGTTTGTCTTTTTCATGTCCCTGGCCAATGACAACCTTTTTGTCATTTATGGCGCCTGGCTGGAGCAGTCCTACAGCCTTTCCCTGGCTGCCATTGGTTTCGGGACGGTTTTCATAGGGCTCTCGGAAATTCTGGGCGAAGGGTGTACGGTTTTCTTCGCCGACAGGATCGGATTAAAAAAATCCATTCTCATCGGGGTATCTCTGTGTGCCGGGGCTTATTTTCTTTTACCCCTCCTGAATATCGGGTTAAGTTATGTTCTGGCAGGGCTTTTCCTGGTTTTTTTCTTCTTTGAATTCACCATTGTCACGTCCATGAGCCTGTCAACGGAACTGGTTCCGGAATTAAGGGCGTCCACCATGTCCGCGTTCTTTGCCATTGCCGGCATCGGAAGGGTTGCAGGTGCTTTTCTGGGCGGTATCATCTGGTCAAATTTCGGGCTCCTGTCCATCTGCCTGATATCCGGATGCTGCACCCTTACTGCCCTGATCTCCCTTCTCATTGGGTTTTACCAGTCAAGCGCCCATTGAGGCGAGACACGGTTGTGTCTTGTGCTCATGTCAATGCCGCTTTAAACAAGACAAATTCCGACTGGGAAAGACCTTCCAAACCGAATGGACGATCTGTTCCTCCATGGCAATCAGATCCGCCGGTCACCACCAGATGATGTTGTTTTGCCCAGGATTTCATCAGGTCCTGGTGTGCCCGGGTGTGACCGGGATAATGGACTTCCAGTCCCCGAATCCCTGCCGCAATAAACTCGGGTAGCATTCGCTGGACGATTTCCAGGGGGGGCAGCACCTCTTTATAATGGCCATCACCCGGGAATGATCCGGCTGCCGGATGGGCCAGGGCTGCAAAAATATTTTTTTCCCGGATAATGGCCATGGCCTGTTCCAGTTCAATGCCGGAGGGCAGATAGGCGGGACTGTCATTTCCAATGATGGACGTGAGCATCTTTGCATCTGCAATGCCAAATTTTTCCTTTAAGACAAGGGCAAAATGACGTCGTGTGGCATTATGGCTTACCCCAGAGATATCCTCATACGCCAAATTTCTTTTCAATAAAGCCATGTTTTGGCCCGGGCCAAAGACGTTGTTGATTTCATCAACCCTTGCCCTTACCAGTTTTTCTCCCCTTCCCTGGGCCAGAATGGTTTTAACCGCATCTACAAATTCAGGGTCCTTCAGTCTGGTTGACGGAAAATAGCACAACAGATGCAATGTCCCTGTGAAATACGACCGTTTAAACCGAACCGAAACCTCCACCCCCGGAATTACCTCGATATCGTATTTCTTTCCTGCAGCCACTGCGGTTTTCAATCCATTTAATGTGTCATGGTCGGTAATCCCAATTGCCTTTATTCCCAGGTCTTTTGCCTGTTTAACCATCTGGTCGGGTGTATAATCGCCATCAGATGCTGTGGTATGATTGTGTAAATCCGCAAATATTTTTTGATCCATCGATTTTTTTCCTAATTCTATTTGTCATAGTTTTGCCATCCACCTGTTTTTATACTGGTTATCATAAAAACACAATCCAAGTTTTTTTGAAAAAAAATAAGATAATATTTGTTTTTTACAAATTTAATGGTAGAACGAAAAAAACACTTATAACACTATGCTATTAGAGAAAGGGATTTAAATGCCGAATATCGAAAAAAATATAGATATTATCAATGAACTTGGACGAGTGGATTCCAAGGAAACTGCCAGAGATATATTCAGACGCTATATGGATGATGAACATCTGGCTCGCATTTCTAAGATCACACACCCTGAAATTATAAAGAGAATTGCCAATGCCATCGTTCTTTGCAATCCTGGTGCTGTTTTTGTCAATACCGGATCTTCAGCGGACAGAGCATTCATCAAACATCTTGCCCTTGAAAAAAAAGAGGAACAATCCCTTGCCATGGATGGGCATACCATTCACTTTGACCTGGCTGCCGAACAGGGCCGAATCATTGACAGGACCTATTATATCGCAAACCCTGAAGACCTTGTCAGTTCCCTTGCCAACCGGATGGACAGGCCGACTGCCCTGGAACAAGTCCGGTCCAATATGGTGGATATCATGAAAGATATGACCATGATCATTGGATTTTACATGCGGGGTCCTGTGGGATCTCCCGTATCAAATCCAGCCCTGGAAATAACCAGTTCCACCTATGTCGCCCACAGTGCGGAACTGCTTTACAGGAACGCCTATGCAGATTTTGACAAAGAAGTGGACGCCCGGGGTCATTTCTTTACAAATGTTCACAGCGAAGGCCTGAACAGGACCGAAGACCTTCCCGATGCAAGGGTTTTCATGGACCGGAAATTCAAGACAACCTATAGTTGGAAATGTACCTATGCCGGAAACACCCTGCTGCTTAAAAAAGGAAATCACCGATTTGCCGTGGACAAGGCCGTATATGAAAATCCCGGGCAGGAATTGTCCGAGCACATGTTTATCACGGGCATCCATGGCCCCCATAATCGCGTCACCTGGTTTGCCGGGGCCGCCCCCAGCGGATGTGGAAAAACCACCACGGCCATGGCAGGAAATGTCTTTATCGGCGATGATCTAGCCCAGATGTGGATTGCAGATGACGGCAGTATCCGGTCCGTCAACCCGGAATGCGGCATTTTCGGCATTGTGGAAGATGTCAATCTCGAGGGCGACCCCCTGTTGATGAAAGTCTTAAGACAGCCCGGGCACGAAGTGATCTGGTCCAATGTACTGATCGATGAAAACAAGGTGCCCCACTGGGTGGGCAACAATGAACCCCATCCGGACAAAGGGGTCAATTTCCAGGGGGACTGGTATGACGGCAAAACCGATGACAACGGCAAACCCATTCCATTGTCCCATCCCAATTCCCGTTGCACCTTGAGATCCGAATCCCTTGACAATTACTCGCCGGAAGCAGAAAATCCCGAAGGTGCCCTGACAAGAGTCTTTACCTACAGTGGACGGGATGCCGACACCATGCCACCGGTCTGGGTAGCCAAAAATTCCGATGCCGGGGTTGTCATCGGTGCCTGTATTGTTTCGGCAGCCACGGCAACCGAAGTCGGGGCAACCGGCGTTAAACGATCTCCCTGGGCCAATGCAGCCTTCATTCCGGGTTCTTTAGGAGAGTACATGGATGCCCAGTTCAAATTCTTTGGGAATGATAAAATCAAAAAAGAGCATGAACCTGTGATGGCAGGCTTGAATTACTTTTTGACGGACCAGGCCCGGGGGGGAGATTCGCCAAAACTTATTGGTGAAAAAAGAGATGTAAAAGTATGGCTTTCCTGGCTCGAGCGATATGCCCATAATGAAATAGACTACCTCTCAACCCCCATTGGAAATCTTCCGAAGTATGAGGATTTGACCGTATTATTCAAACAGATTATCGATAAAGACTATACAAAAGAACTCTATACAAAACAATTTTCTTTATATCTGGATCATATCCTCAAACGGGTGGAACTCCAGCAGAAAGCCTATGCCAAAGAAAACGGGGTCCCTCAAACCCTGTTTGATATTCTGGCCGAACAGGAACAGGCGCTTTCAGCATTAAGGGAAGCCCATGGCAGTATTGTATCCCCGGACATATTCACCGTAGAGGGACAGATTTAAAATCTGTCCCTGTTTAAATTGGTGAGGGACAGATTTAAAATCTGTCCCTCACCAATCCTGAAAAGAAATTAAAGCCCGGCAACCCGTTTTTTGATATCGTCATCCATTATTCCACAATGCCCAGGAGTTCGACTTCAAAAATCAGGGTTGATCCTGGCTTAATAACCGACCCTGCGCCTCTGTCCCCATATGCCAGCTCCGGAGGAATAACCAGTTCCCACTTTGAACCCACGTTCATCATCTGCAAGGCATCAATCCATCCCTGAATCACACCGCCAACCTGAAATGTTGCCGGCGCGCCCCTTTCATAGGAAGAATCAAAGACCGTACCGTCTAGGAGGGTGCCTCGATAATGACACTCCACCGTATCCGTTGCTTTGGGCACGGGACCGTCTCCTTGTGAGAGGACTCGATACTGAAGCCCGGACGACAGGGTTATCACGCCTTTTTTTTGCTTGTTTTCCGCTAAAAAACTGGCGCCGTTGGCCCGGTTTTCCTTGGATTCTTTGTTCATTTGGGCGATCTGCTTCTGTCTTGCCATTTGCTGAAAGGAAACCAACAATTCTTTTAGTTTGTCTTGTGTTACTTTAAGATCCTTGGATTGTCTGTCCCGGGCACCCCTGATGAAAAATTCCGAATCAAGGTCGATGTTGTCTTTTAATTTATCCACAATATCATATCCAAGGGCATAACTGATCTGCTTTTCAAGATCTGCTTTTTCAATGGATGGTTCTTTGTTGTCATCTGCGAAAGCACTACCGGTAAAAAACACCAAAAGGGTCAACATCAAAAAATATCTTGTATGAGCTTGCATTAACGTCTCCTAAATTTCTCAAGGGTTAAATGATAGTACGTATCATAATATGAGTAGCAAAAAGACCTGAATTTTGCAATGATCATACGATTTTAAAACAGGGCCAACGCAAGTAAATATTATAAGGTCCCTATGGTCTTGGTAACTGGCAATGGTCAGCCGAACATGACTTCCTCCAGATATTTCGGGTCTAAAGCTGCATTCAATCTTTTCGTTTTTACACT
>NZ_JAQYWD010000067.1 GCF_030145145.1 Desulfobacula sp.
AAACCCAAAGAATAAGATGAGACAATAATTCTGATCATTGATCAGAAGGAATTGATAAACGCGTAAAAATAATTTATGGTTCAAAGCTGATGTCAGGCTTTGAACCATAAATTTATTTGGGGGTAGAACATAATGGACGTAACACAAGCAATGAAACAAAGAAAAAGCATCCGAAATTATCTGGATAAGCCCGTGTCACGGTCAGATATCGAAGCCGTGATCCGGTGTGCAGGATTGGCCCCTTCTGCCATCAACCTCCAGCCCTGGGAATATGTGGTCACCTATGGTGAAGAAAAGGACCGGTTGATTCGTCGGCTGAAAAAGGTTCATGCAATGAAAGCAGCTTCCTGTGGGCCGGGTACTGCTGAGCCGTTGCCGGAAAAGGTCACCAATCGAAGCCGAAATGCCTTAAAGATCATGAAACCCCAGATTGAAAAATTAAACCTGCCGTTTAACCAGTTCATTGAACAAGGCAGTTGTTCTTTTTACGGTGCGCCTGTCGGTATTATTGTGTTGATGGATAAGCTGTTCCCAAAATTGCGGTATCTGGATATCGGCCTGTCCGTATCCTATCTCTTGCTGGCAGCAGAAGAAAAAGGCCTTTCGACCTGTCCCATAGGGCTCATCACCGAATATGGGGATGATATTAAGGACGTCCTGAATATTTCCGAGGAAAAAGACGTCCTGCTGGCCATCGCCCTGGGATATGCAGATGAGACCGCACCGGAAAATGATGTTAAACCCGACCGGGAACCGTTGAAGGAAATTCTGACCTGGTATGAATAATTAAAGCTGAAGACCGAAAGAGTAACTAAAACAGGAGAAACCCAATTGATTGTTAGAAATTTAAAAGATAAAGAGGTGATTGAAACCACTTACCGGGCCCATGGCGGCGGTATCGCTCAGATGATTCTGGATCAAAGGGTCCTGGCGGAAATCGGTTTTCTGGCCATTGCCCAACTCGAGCCAGGCAAAGAACTGGAGTCCCATATTGATCCCATGGAAGAGATTTATTTCGTTTTAAACGGAACAGGGGTGATGCGGGTGGATGATGAAGAACAGCAGGTGAACCCCGGGGATGCCACCTGGATTCCGGTGGGATCCACCCACAGCCTCTTTAATAATGGTACAGAGCCCTGTGTTATTCTGGTGGTTGCCTCGCCGTGGGATAAATAATTCAAGACATGCCAGGGGCCTCTCCAATCTGGGAAGGCCTTTTAAACACCTGCATCACCGGATCATGATACCTGTGACGTCTTTCAAACTCTAGGCATGGAATCCTCTCACAGCCCCTTTTTTTTTATCGTTTGTGCAGCTGTGCAAGTGTTTCCACGGTATTTTATTTTAAAAAACAGTGAAGCATTTGTTTGAAAAAAACTATCATTTTTTTCTTGACACATAGTTATTATGTAGCTTATATATAGTTACATTGTACCATAGAGCGTAGAAAAGTTTTTGATTCAGGTAATATAGAAGGGGAAAAAAAATGAGGTACGCAGAGACTGGGTTTAATTTAGAAGTTGATCTAACCCGAGGAAATATTGAAAAGGTCGCAACTGACCCAAGAGACACCGAGCTTTATCTGGGGGGTCTAGGTACTAATGCCAAGATATTGTGGGATAGGGTTCCCCCTGAAGTTGAACCTTTTTCTCCTGATAATCTATTAATCTTTGGTGCTGGTCTTTTATGCGGGACGCCTGCTATTGGTTGTAATCGTACGATTGTTACCACTATTTCGCCCCAGACAAAGTTAATGGCATTTTCAATGATGGGAGGGTTTTTTGCACCGGAATTAAAATATGCAGGGCTTGACAAAGTGATCTTTCGGGGCAAGTCACCTGATCTGGTTTATTTGTGGATAAACAATGACACGGTTGAGCTAAGAGATGCCGCTCATTTAAAAGGTAAAGGCTCTATTGAAACTGCTGAAATTATACGAAAAGAGTTGAAGCAACCCAAGGCCCAGGTGGCTGCCATCGGCAAGGCCGGTGAAAACAGGGTTTTTTATGCTTCTATTGAGCAGGGAAGGTCCAGTGCCAGTCGGGGTGGCATCGGCGCGGTCATGGGAGACAAAAACATCAAGGCCATCGTTGTCCGGGGAACAAAGGACATTAATGTGGCTGAACCGGAAGAATTCATGGGCCTTTGCAACGAGGTAATGGACTATATACAATTCCGGAATGAAAATCCAATTCCCGGTGTCATGCCAATTTTAGCGGGCTTAGGGTCTCCCCAGGAGATGAAGGTCCATGATGAAAAATGGCATACGGAAAATTTCAATTGGGGAAATTCCCGTACCCGGCGAAAGGGGTTCTGGACCGAGGACGTTGCACGAGAATGGATGGAGACACTGGATAATTCAAGAACGCGACTGATCAGTTGTTATAATTGCCCGATGACCTGCGGGGCCACCATTTCCATGCCGGGACTTCCAACCTACATGATGAAATGCTTCACAAAACTCACCTATACAATGGGGGCTTATTCAGACCTGGATTTTGGATTGAGGATTGCCCAAAAAGCGACAGAATATGGCTTGGACGGATTTTCCGCACCCCAGGTAATGGCCTTTGCCCTTGAACTTCTCGAAGACGGTATTTTGCATAAGGACGATTTTCCGGATATGCCGGAAGATAACGATGGCCGTTTCTTTTATCTACTCGATAAAATTGTTAACCGGGAAGGTATCGGGGATATTCTTGCCAATGGTACGTATTGGGCGGCCAAAGAGATTGGCAATGGTGCAGAAGCCTATGCACATAATAATATCAAAAAACATGAGCAGCTGCCGCTTAAACTTTCCATGCTGAATCCCATTTATTTTCTCATGTATTGTACCGGTGAGAAAATCAATATTACCCAAATTGAAGGGCAGTTCCCCCAGGCCCCGTATCCCAAGCGAGAGCATAGAGAAAAATTTTGTGAAGATTGGTTCCATGTTCCAGATGAAAAATTCAAACAATATTTCCTGGATTGGGAACCCAGAGGTGAAAATTCAATGCCGTTCTATCCCACGGTTGACATGTGTTGTGATATTGTTGACTGGCAAGAGCGGATGCATTACATTGATGATGCCCTTGGCCAGTGTTCCGGTTTATCGGCATTCCCTTTAAAACCACCCTATCATATACACAATTATCCGAAATTTATCTCGGCAGGGGCCGGGATTGATATGGATGAAGAGGCACTGACCCAGGCAGCCAGGAGATATCGAACCCTGGTGAGAGCCATTAATATCAGAAGGGGTATGCGGCGGAAAGATGAACGACCCCCCGAGGACCATTGGAAGAAACGGTTCCCGGAGCTTGAAAAGGAACTCTTGGATGCCTATTACAAATTTAAGGGATGGAACAATGACGGTATTCCAACTAAAGAATATTTACAGGAATTGGGGTTGGATTATGTTAGCGAAGACTTTCTGAAAAGGGGTATCTTAACGGATAGTGAAGATGCTTCATCTACAGAGGCTTCCGCGGAATAAAGAAAAAAAAATAGAGTGGAGGGCGTGAACCTTGAGTGGCGATAAAAAAGATAAAATAACAAAAACAATAAAAACAATAAGAGTTGATGTTGATAAGTGCAATGGTTGCCGGGCCTGTGAGGTGATCTGCTCCGCCTTTCACGCTGCACCGAAATATAGCAGCAATAACCCTGCCAGGTCCCGTATTCGGATCATTCGTGAACCGATAAGGGATCTATACATTCCTGTCTATGCCGGCGAATATACCGTTGCAGAATGTGCCGGTAGAGATAAATACACGATTGACGGGAAGGAATATGATGAGTGTGCTTTCTGCAGAGCGTCCTGTCCCTCTAGAGACGAGTTTAAAGAACCTGATTCCGGCCTTCCTCTCAAATGCGATATGTGTGAAGGTGAAGAAGAGCCCTTGTGTGTAAAGTGGTGCATTCATGATGCATTGATCCTGGAGGAAAGGGAAGAGGAAGTCGAAGAGCAGGAGGAGCTGGAAGAACTGGAAATCGGTTTGGGATCGCTGGCAGACAGGTTTGGAATGCAGGAAATATTGGATGCCGTTGCCCGATTGTCACAGAAGGACTAGAATATTAAGGTAAAAATAAGGATAGATAAAGACAGTGGAAACTATAGCCCCCTTCATAGAAGTAATCGATGAGATAAAAGAGGCCGGTGGGGATGTCTTCAAATTATGCTTTCAGTGTGGATTATGCGATGCCGTCTGCCCGTGGAACCGGGTACGGGATTTCAGCATGCGCAAGGTCATCCGTGAGGCGGCTTTTGGTCTAACTGAGATAGAAGGCGAAGATGTATGGCGGTGCACAACGTGTGGTGCCTGCCCTGCCCAGTGCCCCAGAGGTGTGAAGCAGATAGATGTCAGTGTATCGTTGCGCCGGGTGGCGTCGGCGTATGATATTTTTCCGTCGTCAGTGCGATCTGCCCGTACAGCGAGAGCCAGCCTGATTTCCGAAGGCAATCCTTTGCAGGGAGAACGGGGTAAGCGGGCGGACTGGGCCAAGGATCTGGCTGTAAAACCCTATACCGATGACATGGAGGTGTTATATTTTGTCGGCTGCTACCTGAGCTATGACCCGCGGATGAAGAAAGTGGCCGCGGCCACGGCCAATATCCTGAACAAGGCCGGGGTGAAATTCGGGATACTGGGTGACAAGGAAAGCTGTTGTGGGGAGAGCATCCGGAAAACCGGCGCCGAGGAAGTTTTCAAAAACCTGGCCAAGGAAAATATTAAAACCTTTATCGATAATGGTGTAAAGAAAATCATCGTGTCTTCCCCCCATTGCTTTCATACCTTTAAAAATGAATATCCGGAATTCATGGTTCACTTTGAGGTGGTCCATATGAACCAGTATTTACTGGAACTCATAAATGACGGGCGGCTTGAACTGAAAGGGGAATTCCCCAAGACCGTAACCTATCATGACCCGTGCTACCTGGGTCGACACAATGGGATATATGATGAACCCCGAGACGTGTTAAAGAGCATTCCCGGGCTGGAACTGGTTGAGATGGCAGATCACGGCAAAAACAGCCTGTGCTGCGGCGGTGGGGGCGGCAGGATCTGGATGGACACCCCCAAAGAAGAAAGATTTTCCGACATTCGATTGGAACAAGCCAATGAAGTCGGGGCCCAGGTTCTCGCGACGTCCTGCCCTTACTGCATCACCAATTTTGAAGAAAGCCGCTTGAACCTCATTTTCGAAGACGTCTTGGAGATTAAAGACATCACGGAAATTGTCAGTGAGATGCTGTAGGGATTTGCTTTAGGGAATTTATGTAGGGGTCTGTCCGGACAAACCGGGCTTTGGGACCTGAAAAATATGATGAGGAGATAGAAAGTGGGAAACGACATATTGCCAACAGAAGTAATTCAACAATTTTCTAAAAGTCTTGGAGATAAAAACTTTGGAGACGTAATGGTTGTTGGTGGAGGGGTCAGCGGTATTCAAGCAACTCTTGACCTGGCCACTGCGGGGTTCAAGGTGTATCTGATCGAGAAAGGACCCAGCATTGGGGGTCACATGGCCCAGCTGGACAAGACCTTTCCCACAAATGACTGTTCAATGTGAATTCTCTCTCCTAAACTGGTCGAGGTCGGCCGGCATCCAAACATTGAGATTTTAACATTTACTGAAGTTGAAACCGTAGAAGGGGAAAAAGGGGACTTTAAAGTTCGCCTTAAAACTAGACCCCGGTATATTATCGAAGAAAAATGCACGGGGTGTACCACTTGTGTGGAATATTGCCCGGTTACCTATCCGGATCCGTTTAACCAGGGGATATCGGATAATAAAGCGGTGCATGTCTATTTTTCCCAGGCCATTCCCCTGGTGGCCTATATTGACGACTCTTGTCTGAGACTCAAAGAAAACAAATGTGATATCTGCAGCAGTGTGTGCCAGGCAGATGCTATAGATTTCAGGCAGGCACCTAAGAAGACCGACATCAATGTGGGGGCCATCCTCCTGTCTTCCGGTATTACCCCGTTTGATCCGTCTGTGAAAGATGAGTATGGGTACACGACCATGAAAAACGTGGTCACCAGTATGGACTATGAACGGCTCCTGTCGTCCACAGGTCCCTATGAAGGCGAGGTCCGGCGTATCACGGACAAACAGCATCCCAAGAAGATCGCCTGGATTCAATGCGTTGGCTCCCGACGGGTCACCGAGGGAGACAACAGTTATTGCTCGGGCGTGTGCTGCACTTATACCCAGAAACAGGTGATTTTAACCAAACACCATTACGAAGATGTTGAATGTACCATCTTCCATAACGATATCCGGTCCTTTGGCAAGGATTTTGAAAGATACTTTCAACGGGCTGAACAACTGCCCGGGGTGGAGTTTATCAGAAGTTATGCGTCCGTGGCCAGGGAGAACCCGGAAAACGGGAATGTGGCCGTCCGGTATGCGACCCCCGACGATGGCGTAAAAGAAGTTGAATTTGACATGGTGGTATTGTCTGTGGGATTGAACCCGCCGTCAGCCTTTAAAGAGATATCGGAAAAATTCGGCATTAACCTGAACGCCCATGGATTCTGTGAAACCGAGTCTTCCAATCCCATTAAAACCAACCGGCCCGGGGTTTTTGTCAGTGGTGCATTTCAGGGACCCACAGATATTCCTGAATCAGTGTTCACCGCCAGTGGTGCCGGCTCCCAGATCGGGGAACTGCTGGACTACCGCCGGGGAAACCTGGCCAAAGAACGCGTCTATCCCGAGGAAAGGGATGTGTCCAACGAAGATCCCAAGATCGGTGTGTTTGTGTGCCACTGCGGGGCAAACATCTCAAGTGTTGTCAATGTCCCGTCCACGGTTGAGTATGCCTTAACCCTTCCCAATGTGGTCTATGCCAAGGAACAGATCTTTTCATGTGCCACCAACTCGGCCAAGGAGATAACGGACCTGGCCAAGGAAAAAGGGCTCAACCGCGTGGTGATTGCGGCCTGCTCTCCCCGGACCCTTGAGCCCCTGTTCCGGGATACCCTCCGGGAGGCCGGACTGAACCAATATTACCTGGATATGGCCAATATCCGGGAACATTGTTCATGGGTTCATGCCAAACAGAAAGATGAGGCCACCCAAAAGGCCCAGGACATCGTCCGTATGTCCGTGGCCCGGGCCAGCCAGCTGGAACCCCTGCAGGAATTTGATCTGCCCGTGAACAAGACGGCCCTGATCGTGGGGGGCGGTATTGGCGGTATGACCTGTGCCCTGTCCATTGCGGCCCAGGGACATGAGGTTGAACTCATTGAAAAGAATAAAGACCTGGGCGGCATGGCCCGCAGACTGCATACCACCCTGGAAGGACTGGATGTTCAAACCTATCTGGATGACCTGATCCAACAGGTGTATAAAAACCCCTTGATCCACGTGTCCCATGAAGCCACCATCAAACAGGTGGCCGGGTATCTGGGTAGTTTTACCACCACCGTGGAAACCGAAGGCCGGATTAAAGAGATCAAACATGGGGCCTCTGTTTTGGCCATTGGTGCGGATGAATATAAACCCACAGAATACCTGTATCCGGAAAGCGATCAGGTCTTCACCCACCTTGAGCTGGGCGAAGAGATTGCCCGGGGCAATGAAAAGGTCCTGAATGCAGGGAGCCTGGTAATGATCCAATGTGTGGGCTGTAGAAATGAAGACAGAAATTATTGCTCCAGGGTCTGCTGCAGCCATGCCGTAAAGAATGCCTTGAAACTTAAAAAGGCAAATCCGGACATGATGATCTATATTTTGTTCAGGGATATGAGAACCTATGGATTCCGGGAAGATGCCTATCGGGAAGCCTCGGACAATGAGGTCAGATTTATTCGGTATACACCGGAAGATGCCCCCCAGGTTGAAGCGGCCAAAGAAGGGGGTAAAGATATTCTCAGGGTGACAGTGGCAGATCCGATTCTCGGCCAGCGACTGGAACTGGATGCGGATATCCTGTCATTGGCTGCTGCGGTGATCCCCACGGAATCCACCAAAGAAATCGCCAATCACTTCAAGGTCACCTTGAGCCCGGATGAGTTCTTTAAAGAAGCCCATGTTAAATTAAAACCGGTGGAGTTTGCCACGGATGGGGTTTTCCTTTGCGGGACAGCCCATTATCCCAAACATATACCGGAAACCATTAACCAGGCGTATGGTGCTGCCGGTCGGGTATTAACCCTGCTGTCAAGAGACACGGTGGTGGCCTCAGGTTCCGTGGCCATCGTCAGTGACTATGATTGCGTGTCCTGCGGTGCCTGTATTACGGCGTGTACCTACGGGGCCATAGAGTTCAGAGATACGCCGAAAGGCAAGAAAGCCTGGGTGAATCCCATCCTGTGCAAAGGAGACGGGTTGTGTAATGCAAAATGCCCGACAAATGCCATTGTGTTAAAGCATTTTACCAATGACGCGCTCTGTAACCAGATTGATGCGGCCATTACCCGTAAAGATATTATCGAACAAATGGATGCAGTCCTCGAAGAGGCTTAGGCATAACCAAATGAATACAGAAGACAAAGGTTCAACAAATAAAGGAGGTTCCAACAAATGAGTGCAGGTCTTGAATTTAAACCAAGATTATTGGGTTTTGTATGCCATTGGTGAGCATACGGTGCTGCTGACCTGGCTGGAGTTTCCAGACTACAATATTCAAATGATATGCGGCTGATCCGTGTCATGTGTTCCGGGAGAGTTGACCTGGAATTCATCCTCAGGGCCTTCGCAAATGGACAGGATGGCGTGTTTATCGGTGCTTGCCATCTAGGGGAATGTAATTATGTGACCCATGGCAATTTTGATGCATTGGCCAATACCTATCTGTGTAAGCGGATATTGGAACATATCGGCCTGAATCCGAACAGGTTGCGGACCAATTTTATGTCCGGTGCCGATGGTAACCTGTTGGCGGACTATACGGATGCGTTCAGCAAAGAGATCAAGGCCCTGGGTCCTCTGGGCACGAGTGAAGGCATGGACGCAGATGAGGTGAAGTTCAAACTTAAATCCGCTCGAAAATTAGTTCCCTACATGCGACTGGTGGAACGGGAGAGGCTCAGAGTCCCCGAAAAAACAAAACAGGCCTATACCGAATTTTTCGAAAGCGACGAGATAAATGATTTGTTTAATGACATATTTGCCGAAAAGCTGGCCATCAGTCAAATTATGCTACTCCTGGGGGAAGAACCCCTTTCAACGAGAACCCTCTCTGAGAAACTGGGGCTGAATCCGTCGGATGTATCCCGACACATGAATACGTCTTCACGGCAGGGATTGGTTCGGTATGATACCACCAGCAAGTGCTATGCGCTGGCCTGAGGTAAAGGCGCATGGTAATGAACCCTAGGAAAGGAAAAAATTAGGAAAGCGGTTATGGATATTGATAGAATTGATCAGATTATTGACAAACATCAGGGCGAAGCAAGTTCTCTCATTCAAGTGCTACTGGATATTCAAAGCGAGAACAACTGGCTTCCCAAGGCGACATTGGAGAGGGTCAGCGAAAAATTAGCGGTTCCGTTAAACCGGATACAGCATATTGCTACCTTTTATAAAGCATTCAGCCTGGTTCCCAAAGGACGTCATCAAGTTCATATTTGTATGGGAACGGCCTGCCATGTCCGGGGTGCCTCAAGGGTGCTGGATACGGTACAGGATGCCACAGGGATCAAGCCCGGTGAAACGGATCTGGAGTTGAAATTCAGCCTGGAAACCGTAAACTGTCTTGGATGCTGTGCCCTGGGACCGGTAATGGAAGTCGATGGGAAAACCCATGGGAAAATGACACCCGGTGAGACAATTGATGTGCTAAAAAATTATGAGTAGGGGAAAATTATGGTGCGGTTTGATTCGCCTGAAGCATTAGAAACCTTCAGACAAGAAATATTATCCAAAAGAGATCCGAATAAACCTTGTATTACCCTGTGTTCAGGATCTGCCTGTCACGCCACCGGTAGTGCGGATGTTTCAGCAAGCCTTGAAGCGGAATTGGAAAAACAGGGCTTAACCGACAAGGTCGATATCCGGAGGACGGGTTGCCATGGCTTTTGTGAGAGGGGCCCGATTATTGTTATTTACCCCGAGGAAATATGCTATTTCCAGATACAGCCGGAAGATGTACCTGAAATTATTTCTGAAACCATCATGGAGAAAAAGATCATTGACCGGCTGCTCTGCCTGGATCCGGAAATCAATGAAAAGATCATCAAAGAATCTGAAATTCCCTTTTATAAGCATCAGGAACGGCTGGTGTTTGGTTCCAACGGCAGTATTGATCCCAAGAGCATGGAGGATTACCTGGCCATTGGCGGGTATTCGGCCTTATCCAAAAGCCTGTCCACCATGACGGACCTGGAAGTTCTGGAAGAGGTTAAAAAATCCAATCTCAGGGGAAGAGGCGGCGGTGGGTTTCCTGCCGGTCGAAAATGGGAAGGCTCCCGCAATGCCCCCGAGCCCATCAAATATGTGATTGTCAATGCCGATGAAGGGGATCCGGGTGCCTATATGGACCGGAGTCTTTTGGAGGGAAATCCCCACTGTATCCTTGAGGGGCTGACCATCGGGGCCTATGCCATTGGCGCCCATGAAGGCTATATCTACGTGAGACAGGAATATCCCCTGGCCGTGGAAAATGTTTTGCTGGCCATTGAAGAGGCGGAAAAATATGGGTTTTTGGGGGAGAACATCCTTGGAACCGGTTTTGATTTCAAGGTCATCGTCCACAAGGGGGCCGGTGCCTTTGTCTGCGGTGAATCCACCGCCCTGATGACGGCCTTGGAAGGCCGGGTTGGCGAACCTCGACCCAAGTATACCCGCTCCAACATCAAGGGACTCTGGGAGAGACCCAGTGTGTTGAACAATGTGGAAACCTGGGCCAATGTGCCCATGATCATCAATAAAGGGGCGGACTGGTTCACCCAATACGGCACCGAGGGCAGCAAGGGTACCAAGATCTTTTCCCTGGTGGGTAAAATCATCAATACCGGTCTTGTGGAAGTGCCCATGGGCATGACCCTGCGGGATATTATTTTCAAGATCGGCGGTGGTATCCCCAACGGCAAGAAGTTCAAGGCCGTCCAGACCGGGGGACCCTCCGGCGGATGCCTGCCCGAAGAATACCTGGACCTGGAAGTCGGGTTTGATGAACTGACCAAGGCCGGTTCCATGATGGGATCCGGGGGTATGATCATCCTGGATGAAGATACCTGCATGGTGGATGTGGCCCGGTACTTTATTGAATTTCTTACCGATGAATCCTGCGGTAAATGCGTTCCCTGCCGGGAAGGCTTAAAGCAAATGCTTAAAATTTTGACGAACATTACCCAGGGCAAGGGTAAAGAAGGCGATATCCAGACCCTGGAGGACCTGTCGGAAGTGGCCCAGGAAGCGGCATTGTGTGCGTTGGGCAAGAGTGCTGCCAATCCACTTTTAAGCACCTTAAAATATTTTCGGGAAGAGTATGAGGCCCACATAAATGAGAAAAAGTGCCCGGCCTTGTCCTGCAAGGAACTGATTGCCTACTATATTGATCCGGAAAAGTGCCAGGCCTGTATGATGTGTGCCAGGAAGTGCCCGGCCGACGCCATAGACGGTGGCAAGAAAATGGTCCATATCATTGATCAGGAAAAATGTACAAAGTGCGGCACCTGCTTTGAAGTTTGTCCCCCCCGTTTTGGTTCGGTGACAAAGATTTCCGGAGAGCCGGTTCCGGCACCTGTTTCCGGAGAAGAAAGAACGATAAAAAGAAAGAGCAAGAAAAAATGAGTGATATTCGATTAGAAATTGATGGACAGGAAGTGACGGCAGCGGAAGGGACCACCGTGCTTGAGGCAGCCCAAAGTCTTGGGATAAACATCCCAACAATTTGTCACCATGAGAAACTAGAGCCGTTCGGCGGGTGTCGGCTTTGCATCGTGGAAGTCGAAAGCCGCGGCTGGACAAAGCTCGTTGTTTCCTGCGTATACCCGGTGGAACCCGATATCATCGTCAGGACCCGGTCTGAGAAGGTGGATAGAATCCGCAAGACCATCATCGAACTTCTCATGGCCCATGCCCCGGATGCCCCCAAACTAATAGAGTATGCAGAAGAATATGGCGCAGACCGGGACCGGTTCGAAAAAGATTCCTCTTTCTGCATCCATTGCGGGTTGTGCGTCAGGTATTGTGCCGAGGTCAAGGGGAAAAATGCCATTGGATTTGTTGACAGGGGCATCAGAAAAGAGATCAGTTTTATTCCGGAAATAGCCTCTGTTGAGTGCCATGACTGCAAGGAATGCTTTCCCCTCTGCCCGACATCTTATCTCCAGGCAGCGTTTGTTTTAACTGAAGCGTTAGCGTTCCCTCCATCGTCTTGAGGAATCCGAGGCAGATGCACATCGGCAATAATGAATACCGGGAGAATCAACACACAGGTGTTGTTTGATAAGAAGTCCCTTTTTCCAAGCGTGGCCTGATATACTGGCCTAACCTTCTTATAAAGGAACAAAAAACAAGTGAGTGCAGGAAAGAATACCACATCTTATCAAGTGATTCGGTGTAAAAAAGAAATTTGCCAACCGGATTCTCTCGAATTGATCGGAGAGGAACCTTTTTTAATTCGTGTTGATGATAAGCCTTATTCAGTCGTGATGAGAACACCAGGACAGGAAGTGTTTCATGGCGCGGGATTTTGTCTCGGGGAAGGGATTGTTGACTCACCGGATGATTTCAAGACCATTGGATATGATATAGATCTGGAGCCCAATATTATTGATATATGGCTCACCCCCGAGCGACGGGCAAAGATTCATCATATTCTTGAACGGAAAACCTTTATCAGCCAAACCAGCTGTGGTATTTGCGGCAAGGAGATGATCAAGGACCTCTATCAGACATTAACACCGGCAGCGAATGGATTTGAGGTGGAGCTTACGCATGTTTTTGATTGCATTAATAAGCTGTCTAAAAATCAGAAATACTACCAGAGGACCCGGGGATCCCATGCTGCGTTAATATTTGATGATGGCTTGAACGCGATTTCCTTTGCGGAAGATGTTGGCCGGCATAATGCCCTTGATAAGGCCATTGGCATCGCCTTTATGAATGGCACGTTGCATAAAGCCAGTATACTGGTTCTATCCTCAAGGATCAGTTATGAATTGGTTCAAAAAGCCGCCCGGGCGCAGGTGCCGATAATGATCAGTAATTCAAGACCCACTGCCCTTGCCACTGAAATGGGGCAGGCCCTTAACATGACCATGGCTTTTCCGGCAGCGGCATCTGAGTTAATCATCGTTTGCGGCGACAACCGCATTTTGAACTAATGAGGTCAGGACAGGACATCACAAATTTACATATAAAAAGTGAATGAACCAAAATAATCAGGAGGACAATTTGAAAATTCTCACAACCGTAAAAAAAGTAGTTGATGTGGAATTAAATATCCACGTGAAGGACGGTGCCATTGTTGAAGACGGGCTGCAATATGTTATCAATGCCTGGGATGAAAATGCAGTGGAAGCCGCAGTCCAGCTAAAGGAAAATAACAGCGCGGAAACAACGCTGGTGAGCATTGGCGGTGGCGACAATACCGATATGATCAGAAAATGCTATGCCATGGGAATTGAGAACGGGATTCATATTGAGGACCCGGCACTGGCCAATGCGGATTCATCTGCCTACGCCAAAGTATTGCAAAAGGTGTATGAAAAGGACGACTATGATCTCATTATCACCGGTAAACAAGCCCAGGATACAGATAGCGGTCAGACCGGGATCATTCTGGGTGAGTATCTGGGATTACCTTGCGTCAGTAATGTCATTTCCATCGAAGTGATGGATGACCAGCACATTAAAGTGTCCCGACTGGGGGATACCGGAACGGAAATCCTTGAAATGGAATTACCCGCCGTGGTGACGGTTAGTGATAGTATTAATGAACCTCGACTGCCGGCGATGCGTGGTATCATGATGGCAAAGAAAAAGAAAATCAATGTGATGGATCTTGCTGCCCTGGGTACTTCTGCAGAAGAAGTCGGAGCGGGAGCGCCTCAATCGGAAATTATTGAATTTATGAAATCGGAAACGCGTCAGGCCGGGCAGAAATTTGAAGGAGATGCCGCACAAATCACGGCCCAGGTCGTTAATCTTCTGGCCACTGAAGCAAAGGTTTTATAATACTAATCACACGCATACAAGGAAAACACTATTATGGCTAAAATACTCGTAATTGCAGACATCAAACAAGGAGTTCTAAAAGGCAGCACAGCCGAACTGTTATCAAAAGCCAGGGCCATGGGTGCGGAAACCGCAGTTGTGGCCGTCGGCAGCAATATAGAATCTCTCGCCCCTGATTTGGCAGCTGCAGGATCAGATACGCAATTCATTGCAGATGATCCCAGTCTTGAACAATTCTCAGCAGGTCCTTATGCATCGTGTATCGTGGATGCGGCTAAACAATTTGAAGCCACCCTCATCTGGTTTGGATTTTCAGAAAGTGGAAAAGCGGCAGCGCCCAGAGTGGCTGCCCAGTTGAACGCTGCCTGCGCCACTGAAATTACCGATGCCACCCTGGAAGGCGATGAAATTCAGGTGATCCGGCCCGCCATCGCCGGTAAAGTGATCCAGCGCATTAAAGTGAACACCGAACAATTGGTGGCTGTTGTCAGAGCCGGTGCTTTTGAAGCCACCGAAGGGATTACCGGAACGGAAAACGTTGTAAAGCTGACGGCCCCTGCTGCTGATTTGAAAGCCGTTATCAAAGAAATCATCTCTGACGCCAGTGGAGAAATTGATCTGGCCGATGCGGACATTGTTATTTCCGTTGGAAGAGGCGCCAAGGATCAGGCCGGTGTTGATCTTGTAAAAGAACTGGCCAATGACATGAAAGCAGGCTTTGGTTCTTCCCGGGCCATGGTGGATGGCGGATTCATGGCACACAATAAACAAGTCGGACAAACCGGTAAAATCGTTGCCCCAACCCTTTATATGGCCTTCGGCATTTCCGGCGCCATTCAGCACCTGGCCGGGATGAACGGCTCTAAGGTTATCCTGGCCGTGAATAAAGACCCTGAAGCACCCATCTTCAATGTGGCGGATTATGGTATTGTCGGAGACCTCTTTGAAGTGGTTCCGGTTCTCCGGGAAGAGATTAAGAAAGTTAGAAGTTAAGTAAAACGGTTTTCAAATTGAATGGCGCACCCCTTTATTATAAGGAAATGCGATAATGAGGCAATTCCAAGACCCGACCATTGATCTTGGATTGCCTTGCACCTATACAGCAAATTGAAGTATTTGCATAATCATCGTTAATGAGGCACTTATGAACCCTTTTTTCATGTCTATACTGCTCATTGTCGGGCTGGCGATTTTCTGTCGCACCATGTATTATAAACTCTGGTTATTACTGTCACTTGAACCTGCTTACCGGTTCAATCATATCCTAACCCGACTTAAGAATGTGGTGATTATCGCACTGGGTCAGAAACGTCTGGTGGGAAGAAAAAAAGAATGGGCTTCCGGCATTATGCACGCGTTTATCTTCTGGGGATTCTGCGTTTTGTTAATCCGCAGCCTGAATCTTTACGGAGAGGGCTTTGTAAAAGGTTTTCAGCTGCCTTTCTTTGGTGAGGGGTCCATACTGGGGTATCTGTATATTGCCCTAAAAGATATCATGGAAGCCATTGTTCTGGTGATGGCGGGATATGCCATCTATCGCCGGGCAATTGTCAAACCTGAACGACTGCACAATACATGGGAAGCTTATTTTGTTCTGGGCATGATCGTGGTGTTGATGATTTCCGATCTTTTGATCGATGGAACCCGGTATAACCTGATCACCCATTATGGTAACCCGGATCATCTTCATTTTTTAAACAACCCCCAGTATGGGTCTGAGTTTCTCTGGACACCTGTTGCCGTGGGCGCTGCAAGCCTGGTCGCCTGGACGGGTGAAGGGGCGAACACAACGATCCTGACCGGTATGTTCTGGTTACACATCATTACCCAATTGACCTTCCTTAATTTCCTGCCTTTGGGAAAACACTTTCATGTCATCACCTCACTTCCCAATGTGTTTTTAAAATCCCTGGATTATCCCCATGAAAAAGCCAGGGTTCTGGATTTGGAAGATGAAGCCGCCTGGGAAGATGAATCCCTGGGCGTCAATCACATTCACCAGCTCAATTGGAAACAGGGACTGGATATTTATACGTGTACGGAGTGCGGTCGATGTAAAGAGGTTTGCCCGGCGTTTGTCACTGACAAACCCTTAAATCTATATGACTTCAATGAGAGTCTGAAACATGAACTGCTTGATAATGCCGACAACCTGATCAAAAGAGGAAAATTATCCGCTGCCAAGACGGCGTTTGGTACGTTGACCACTTCGATTTTAAATACCATTATTAACAAATCCAAGTTGCCCGTCACCCTTAAAGCGGTGGAGACCGACCCTGAACAAATGGAGGACATTAAAGCCCGGATGGCGGCGCTTAACAGCAAAAACGTCCTTGTGGGGGATGTGATCTCCGAAGATACCCTGTGGGCCTGTACCACCTGCCGGGCTTGTGAAGAGGTCTGTCCTGTGACCATTGAACATGTCCCCCGGATCATCGCCATGAGACAGGGACAGACCTTGATGGCGGAGGCTTATCCCAAAGAGTTGAATGTGGCCCTTAAAGGTCTTGAACGCAACGGCAATCCCTGGGGTATCGGGTATGATAAACGAGCAGACTGGGCGGATGGACTGGGCGTTAAAACAATGGCCGAAGACCCGAATGTTGATTATTTGCTTTGGGTTGGCTGTGCCGGTTCCTTTGATGATCGAAGCAAAAAAGTATCCACCAGCCTGGTGAAAATTCTACAAAATGCCTGTATCAGTTTTGCCATCCTGGGTGTGGAAGAAAAATGCACTGGTGACTTTGCCCGACGGGTGGGCAATGAAATGTTGTACCAGATGATGGCCCAGGAAAATATTGAAACCTTGAACAATTACAAGGTTAAAAAAATTATTGCGGCCTGTCCCCATTGTTTTAATACCCTGAAGAATGAATACCCGCAAATGGGGGGGAATTATGAAGTGATTCACCATGCCCAGTTTATTGATGGACTGGTAAAATCCGGCAGAATTACCTTGAACAAATCATTTGAAGGATCTCTGACCTATCACGACCCCTGTTATCTGGGTCGATACAATTCCGTTTATGATGAGCCCAGGTCTATTTTGAATTCCGTAGCAAAAGAGGAACTCAAAGAGCTGGACCGCCATGGCCGGGAAAGTTTCTGCTGTGGTGCCGGTGGGGGAAGAATGTGGATGGAAGAGACCATTGGGAAAAGAATCAATGTGGAGCGTGCCGAAGAAATTGTCCGTCAGCAGGTGGACAATGTGGCGGTGGCCTGTCCCTTCTGTTTAACCATGATCGAAGACGGCATGAAAGAACTGGGTAAAGAAGAGACCATCAAGACGCAGGATATCTGTGAACTTGTAGCAAAAAATATGGTGTGAATGGGAGAACCTGAAATAAAATAATTTTGGGAAGGAGAGTGGGAGTGAAAAATACAATTTTATCATTCCCCTCGCTTATTTTTTACATAGGATAATTAATAAGGAGTATGATATGGCAAATGTACCAGAGAAAATTCAGACATGGCAAATGGTAACCCCTTTTAGAAAAGACAGGGAAACAGGAGAGGTAACCCCCGGTAAAATTGAAAAGACCGAGATTGATGTGCCGGAACTGAAAG
>NZ_JAQYWD010000039.1 GCF_030145145.1 Desulfobacula sp.
CCTTTAAAAACGCCCAGCCTTCAAACGTATCCGGGCAGGTTATCCGGGCATATCCCTTTTTAAAGGATAACGCCTTGATTTGGAAATCACCAAACCCGGCTTCCGAATACGTATCAACGGCCGCCTTAAAGCTCTCAGCCGTGTGGTTTAAAATTCCCTTTTTCAGGGCTGTCCGGGAAAAAATCTCTGCCAGGCCGGCTTCGAAAAATACTCTTTTTGCGGTATCCTCGCCAACAAAAAGGGATATGGATCGCCAGAGATCCAACCATCCGCCGGAAATATCCAGCATACACATACGGGTTCCTGCCAGGTCGAGCCAGCCTCTCTTTTTTTTTGACGTAAAATTGACCGTTGTTTTCCCTGATGTTTCCATCTGAATGACCTGTCGTTTGATGTGGCGATCAAATTTTAAAGCGGTTTTTTCAAGCGCGTCATCCAGATAAAAATTCAGGTGTTGCAGACCGTCTGTCTCATGGGGCAGGTGTTGATGGAAAATATCAAAAAAAACAGTTCTCAGGGTTGAAATCAGGCGCACCACTTGTGGTAAATCAAGCAGGTTTTGATCCATCAGCCTAAAAATAATCTGGATGAATGGATCAACCGCCAGTGGGATTGGTTCAGCCTGAATGACCCGTGTAAAGCCGCTGATGAATCGTTCAGCAATTTCACTACCATGGATCAAGGAGTTGTTTTTTTTAGAAAGGCTTGAAAGAATACTCTCTCGGTTTGAGTGTAAACACTGTAATACCTTTTTCAAACAGACTCCTGATGACACCCCTGCCCGGGTCACACCAGGGCAGGGGGGATGAAGCGTTATTGATATTTGTCTTTAATAAAGGCCAATGTTTCATCAATGGCGGTCACGGTCAGTTCCAGGTCTTTCTGGGTGTGCCGGTAGCTGATGTACGAATGATGAAACGGGGTGAAAAAGAACCCTTTTCGGATGAGCTGGGTGTAAAAATCCGTGCGTTTGGATTTGTATGCGCCGCTTGCTTCCTTTTCAAAGGTAATGTAGAACATGGGGGCCACGCCGCTCAGTTCTGCGCCCACATCATATCTGTCTATGAGCTCCTGGATTTTTTTCATCATCCATTCGCCCTTTTCCCAGATATTTTCCAGCACCTTGTCCCGTTCCAGGATTTCAATGGTCTTGAGCGCGGCCACAAAAGCTTCACTGTTGGGGAAAAAGGTGGACGAAATAAACAGCTTGGATTCAGCCGCCATCATGATGTCTCGTTTACCGGTGACAACAGAGATGGGGTATCCGTTGGCCATTGCCTTACCCATCACGGTGAGATCCGGGGTGACCCCATACAGTTTTTGGGCCCCGCCCATGGATAGCCTGAAACAGGTCCGGATTTCATCATACACCAGGACAGCCCCATATTTGTCAGCAATCTGTCTGACCCCTTCAAGGAAACCCGGTTTGGGGAGTTCCATTTTTTGATGGTTGGGATGGCCAAAGGGCGTCATGATGATGGCCGCGGTTTCATCCCCATGGGTGGCCATCAGCTCTTCCAGCTGTTCAAGGTGGTTGTATTGAAACTCAAACACATCTTCATAGAATTTGGACGGGATACCGCCTTTCATCTCAACGCACCAGTCATGCCAGCCATGGTAGCCGCAGCGCATGACCTTTATTTTGTTGGTATGGGCCCGGGCAATACGGATGCTGGCCGTGGTGGCATCAGAACCGGTTTTCAGGAAAATGCTCATTTCCGAAGAGGGGATAATCTGGGTTAATTTTTTTGCCAGCAGGTTTTGAAATTTCTGGGTCAGGGTAAAACAAAACCCTTTGTTTTTTATCTGCTGGTAAACCGCATCATCCACTTCTTCTTCGCGATATCCTAAAATGATGGGGCCGTACCCGCACAGGAAATCAATAAATTCATTACCGTCCACATCGGTGAGGCGACAGCCTTTACCGGATTCAAGAAAGATGGGGTATTCTCCATTGATAAAATCACCAGGCTTTCTGGCACCCAGGACCCCACCGGGGACCAGTGTGAGTGCTTCATCATATAATTCCAGGCTTTTCGTTATATTTAATTTTTCTGTTTCTTTCATGGAAAGCCTCCTGATTTATTTGTCTACTTCAAACATGGATTCAATTTTTTGACTCTGGTGGATTCTGGCCCCTCTTTTTAAGAAAGCACCAAGGAATTTATCCGGATCAATGCAGCCTTCCGGGGCCACAACGCCTTTTACAGTAACATCCCCGGCATCCATCATCAACGATGCAATGGATGCAGGAAGTCCGGTTCCCGGTGCCATTCGGCCCACCATGTCTGCGGTGTAGGTGATTTTTTTGCCGTCTTTTTCTCCCTTGACAATGACTTTAAGCCCTGAAGACTGGGGACCGTTGTCTCTTCCCTCGGGAATGGTTTCCCACAGTTTTAAGGCAAGGTCATAGGGGGTAACTTTTGTGCCTTTGATATCAATGGGGTCGTTGCCTAGAAGACCGGTCTGTTTCTGCTCTTGGATCAGTTCATCCACCCATAAGGGGATCAATGCACCCTTGATAATGATATTTTTTACCCCTTTAATATATTTGGGCAGGGTGATGGGCTGGGGATGGCCGACATACCGGACATGGCAGGTGCCTAAAGGGTCAAGAAACTTTTCTGCCACCGGTTCTGTCCCGCCTTCCACATGAACCAGCTCTCCGTTGATATACTGAGGAATTTTACCCAGGGTCATATGGAGGCTGTGGTCCCATGCGGCGCCTTTAAGTTCGGCAATGCTGACCACCCAATACAGATAGATTTCGTCTACACGGTCCAGCCGGTCTGCATACCATTTTACCAGCACATTGTTGGTGCCGGGATCTGATCCCATGCCCGTGAGAACGGTGATGCCCGCATCCTTGGCCATTTGGTCAATCTCGGACTCAAACAGAATCTGGGTGCCCTCATAATCGTCGCAGATATCAATATAGTTCACTTTTGCCGCCACAGCCGCTTTGGCCACGGGCACGGCGGTTTTGTAAAAAGGTCCTGCCGTGTTGATGACTACGTTGACGTCTTTGAATGCATTGACCATGGTGTCATGATCATTGACATCCATTTTGATAAGGGATGTTTTTTCACTTTCGCGCAATTTTTTTGACAGTCTTTCCGGATCCGGGTATAAGTCCGCTAAAATTACCTGGGTTACCTGTTCTTGTTTGATCAGGTCCCGGGCAACACCCTGACCCATACCGCCGACTCCGCCAATGATTAATGCTCGCATGTTTTTTTCCTCCTGAATGTTATTTTTATTCGTTATTTTATCTGTTATCGTTTAAGCCCCTATTTTTAGTACCAGGGCTGCGCCGGTATCCCCGGCTGCGCAGCCGGTGAACAGCATATATCCGCCGCCCTTGTCGGCCAGTTCCTCAATGCCTTCAATAATCAGACGCCCGGCCGTGGGGGCCTGGGGATGGCCGAAGATGAGGGAAGACCCGAAATTGTTGAAGCTGTTCACATCAATGTTCATCTGGCGGGCCAGATAGATGTCATTGGCAGCAAAGGGATTGTGGGTCTTGATCACTTTAACGTCTTTGATGGAAATGCCGGCCCGGTCCAGGGCCATTTGAGCGGCAGGGACCACGGCCATGGCCATGAACCCTTTTTTTGCCCGGGAAAATCCATAGGAAACAATCCGGGCATCCCGGGATGCATCCTGGCTGAGGTCTGCGGCTTTTTCTTTTGAGGTGACAATGAGGCCGCAGTTGCCGTCCGCGGGATGGGTCTGGGCGCCAAAGGTATGGGCGCCATTGGGCAGTACCGGCTTTAGATTCTCAAGGCCCTGCCGGGTGGTCGGCATCACCCCTTCATCGGCCACTACCTGGATGGTTTTCTTTTTGGATACGGCGATATTGACCGGTACCATATATTTTTTCTGGAATTCCCTGTCATTGGCAAGACTGTCCATGTACTGTTCATACCGTCTGAGAGCAACGTCATCACATTCTTCTCTTGTTACCCCGCTCTCTTTGGCCACATTTTCTGCGGTCTGAATCATGGCATTTTTTGCCCAGGGATCATGGTTGAAATTGTCCATCATCCAGTTTTCTGAAACCACTTGTCCGCCGGGGCCCTTGGGATTGGACCAGATGGTGTGGGGGCCGTTGGAACACCGGTCTGTCATCAGGGTAAAGGCTGTTTGATAGAGTCCGGTCTCAATGCCGGTGGCCGCCTGGAAGATGCAGGTGGTAGAGGTGGAACAGGCCTGGCTGATCATCACCCCGGGAATGTCTTGAGCCCCGATCAAGGCAGATGTCCATGGTCCGCCGTAAAACATGTGGGGTTGCCCCACCGTGACCCCAAGGATGAGGTAGTCAAAGGTATCGGGACGGATGTCCTTTGTTTCAAGCCAGCTTTTTGCTGTCTGGGATCCCAGGACAATGGAATTTTCGTTTGCCAGGCTTCCCTGCCATTTTGAAAAAGGGCTGGAATAGTAGCCCTTGTATGGGATAAACGCTTTTGTCAACATGATTAATTTCCCTTAAATTTAGACTGATCAGATGATCGTCTCACCCGATCTATAATAATTTGTTCTATAATCTGCTTAACGATTGTACTCGCTTAAAATGGCTTCCAGTACACTGCCGCCAATGGCCCGGGATTTTTCCGAGACGGTGGAACAATAATCGATATTCCCCCTGGGATCAATATCCCCGATTTTAAGCTGGTCCGTCACCTGGGTGTGGTTTCTTATCAGTCCCCTTAAGACCCCGTCGATCCGGGAGATGACCGGCTGGGTGTCAACCTGTCCGATCACATCATTTTTTTTCACCAGGGTACCAATGGTTAAAGAAGACGTGAAGATACCGGAGCAGGGGGCCCGGAGAACCCGTTCACTGGTGTATCCGGCAATATTGCCGGGAATGCCGGTGTTCGGTTCGGGACAACCGTTTGTCAGAATCCTTCCAAGGTTATGGCCCCGGTTGGTTTCAATGGCCATATGTACATCAAGGCCTGCCTCAAATCCAGGCCCCAGACCAATTACCAGCGGTGCCTCTGAGCGATGGGTGCCCAGGTTTTTTTTTGCAATAATGGCATCGATTACCACATGGGGACGGAGGGCTTTGATGGTATGCCAGTCTGGATCAACCACCACTGGGATCTGATGGCGGTTCCAGGCGGATTGAATCTCTGCCGTATCGGAAGTCTTTATGGCTGTAATGCCCTCTACACAGGTTGTCCCGTCATAAGCAGTCTCACAGAAACTGACGTTTCGTCGCACTGCCACAGGGTTTTGAATTTCCATCATAAAGATGTATTTAAAATTGGCATTAAAAAGACGACAAGCTGTACCAGTGGCCATTTCTCCGGCCCCTTTTATGGCGATGACCAGGTCTTTGATTTTTTTTGATTTCATTTGTATGTCCTGTTCGATTAAGTTTTCATTATCTATAATGGTGTGCGTTTAAGGTTGCGGGGTTAATCGGTTGGACCAACAGCCGATACAGAATCCGTTTGGTTTTAAACGGTATTTTAGATAAGGATGTTTCAAACATGATAGGTCTTCTCTCTGGTTTATCTTCCAAACGAACATACCGGATAATGACACACCTTACAATTCATGCACAAGCCGCCATGCCCCATGGCGGCAATGTCATCACCACTGATGGTCTCTCCTGCCAGAACCCTGGGAAAAATCAAGTCAAACACGGTCTGTTTATAATAAAATACGCAGGCCGGCAGACTGATAACAGGGGTGGTATCTAAAGTTGAGACCATGAGCATGGCGCCGGGAAGAACAGGGCTGCCGTAAAATGTGACATCGGCCCCGGCCTGGATAACGCCCTGGCGGGTCACATCATCCGGGTCAACAGACAGTCCTCCTGTAGTGATGATCAAATCGCACCCCAGCTTTTTCAACGCCAGAACAGCATTGGAAATGGCTGGGATATCATCGGGAACAAGAATTTTTTTAATGAGGGTGCATCCGGCATCTGTTATTTTTTTGCCCACGGACGGATCGAAATCATCCGTGATCAGACCGTTAAAGACCTCAGAACCGGTTACCACAGCACCCACCTTTAAGGGCGTGTAGGGCTTTACCGAAACAATGGTGCCGGTCTTTTTTGTCAATGCTTCAAGTTCTTCGATGTGTTTTGTGGGAATGGTCAAGGGGATAATCCGTGTGCCGGCAATGATTTCCCCCTTTTTACAGGGAAAATTATTTTTCAATGTGGCCACAATAATCTGTCCCATCTTATTGACCTGGAGCAGTGCATCCACATTGATTTTTAAAAGGCCGGCGTGGCGGGTGACAAGATTGATTTTGCCTTCCCGTGGTTCGGTGAAGTCAAGGGTTTGATCTGAAATGGCCGTTGCAATTCTTTGGGCGGCATCGTTTTCATGGAGCTGGTCATCCCCAAGCTCTAAAACATATAAAGACTGCTTTCCAATCCTTAAAAGTTCCGGTATATCCTCTTTTTTTACCAGATGACCTTTTTTAAACGCCACTCCTTTGAATTTCCCCCTGGTAATCCGCGTCATGTCATGGGCGAGAACTGTTCCTATGGCATCTTCAACTCTAATCTTTTTCATTCGTATACGTCCCATCAAGTATTTCGGTCAGAACCCCGCAGGTTTCAGTGGGCGGCATGATAAACGCATACCGGTTTCCAAACAGTTCTCTTGGTGTATCATCAATCAATTTTTTACCTTTGTTTTTTAACTCTTTTAATCCTTTTTCAACATCATCAGTCCGGTAGGAAATCAGGAAAACGCCTTCTCCTCTTTTTTCAATGAATTTTGCCACATCTCCGTCAGGAGATGTGGCTTCCATCAATTCAAGGGCAAGGTCTCCCAGATAATACCGGGCAACCTTTATCTTTTCGCTTTCCGCCACATATTCCTGGGCCAGTTCAAGTCCCAGGGTGTCTTCATATATTTTTTTGGCCTGCTCAAGGTTTTTAACGGCAAGGCAGATATGATCAATTGACGTGGCTTTCATTTACGACTCCTTGTTTTGGGGCCTGGATTTTTTTTCCTTAATAGCGGCCAGGATTTTGTCCGGTGTCAGGGGGAAAGAATCCATGTAGACGCCAATGGCATTACTGACGGCTGCTGCATACCCCTGGGCGGCAGACATGGCAATGGACATGCCGGCTTCCTTGGCACCATAGGGACCTAAAGGTTCTATTGATTCCACAATGATATTTTTAATGGTTGGCATGTCGCAGGCCAGGGGCACTTTGTAATCCAGCATGGTGGGATTGAGACACCTGCCGTCTTTCCATTCATGGTATTCGGTGAGCATACCGCCCTGTCCGCCCATGGCGATGGAGCCTTCAAACTGTCCTTCCAGCACAAGGGGGTTCAATGCTTTGCCCACATCCTGGCAGGCAGTGGCATTGAGTACCTCAACCTGTCCTGTTTCAGGGTCTACTTTGACCTCCACAATGGTGGTGCCGAAGGAAAAGGCTTCACACATCTGGCCATAGGGGTTGGAGACCCATTCCCGTTTCATATCCACTTTGGGCCAGTAGCCGCCTTCGGCATTGACAGAATTAAAATTCGTAAGGCTGATTCTGACCACTTTCTTAATGGAAATGGATTTTTCAGGAGTATCTTTGACAAAAATCAGGCGGTTTTTAGCAACAAGCGTATCCGCTTTAACCTTTAATACCTTGGCGGCCACTTCAAAGAGTTTTTGTTTACAGTTTTTAGCAGCGATCTGGACGGCCTGGCCCCCCACAAAGGTGGAGACCTGGGAATAGGACCCTGGATCCGAAGAGGTGGTCTCGGTGTCGGCGGACACCAGGTGAATATCTTCGGGCAACAGTCCCAGTTCTTCGGCAGCAATCTGGACCAGCATATTGTCATTTCCCTGGCCATTATCCACGACCCCGGACATGACAGTTGCTTCTCCGTCTTCATTGAATTTGATGAAACTCTGGGATCCCCCCCGGATGCCCATGGGAAATCCGACCTGCACCGCATTTGTGCCCATCCCTATGCCGTGAAAAGGGGGAAGCTTCCCCCATTTATCTTTAAACCCCGATGTCACAACGGCCTTGTGAATGGTTTCATCCATGGCACAGGAGCCAACCAAAGACTTTGTGTTGGTATACTCTCCTGGTTTCCGGACGTTCCTCAAGCGCATTTCCACAGGATCGATTCCCAGGTGCTCGGCAATCATATCCAATTGAGTGTCAAGACCTGCAGCAAAACAACGGCCATGGGTCCGAATCATTCCCCTGATGGGTTTGTTGGTATAGAGGCTGTAACCATTATACCGTACACTTTCCATTCGATACACCTGTTCCATGGAGAGAAATGGGACGCTTACCGCTATGGGCCCGGTGCTGACATAAGCACCGCCGTCCAGGTAGCAAGTGGTTTCCCTGGCCAGGACCCGTCCCTCTTTGTCTACTCCGGTTTTATGGGTGGTGATCATGGCATGTCCCTGACGGGTGGCAATGGAATTTTCTTCCCTTGTGAACTCGATTTTGACGGGTTTGTCCGATTTTTTGGCCAGCAGGGCACAGATATAGTCAGCCGGACAGATTTCAGACCGACCACCGAATGCACCGCCAATGGCTATCTTTCGAATTTTTACCTGGTGAAGCGGGATTTTGAATGCATTGGAAAGGGGTTTGGATTTCATATGGGGACCGCCGTTGGGACACCAGACTTCCAGGCATCCATCATAATCAAATTTGGCTACCACGGCATAGGGCTCGGCCATGAAATAGGAATCTTCCGGTGCCGTAAATGTATCTTCCCTGACATAGTGGGCTCGCTTAAAGTTTTCATCCACTTCACCGGTCTCGATGTTGACATGGACATTGATGTTATTGGGAAAATCTTCATGGATGGGTTCAGTTTGGGATGCCATGGCTTCCATGGATTCAAACACCGCCGGCAGTTCCTCGTATTCAACCTCAATGAGATCCAGTGCTTCTAACGCTGTCTCTTCATCCACAGCCGCCACACCAGCGACTTCATCTCCGATGTATCTGGCCTTTTCCATTTGAATGAACTGCTGATCCCGTGTATAGGAAAAAACCCCCCATTTAACCCCTTCGGTATCTTTCCCGGTTACCACTGCTTTAACACCGGGAAGTGCCTCAGCTTTTGACGTATCAATATTTAGAATCCGGGCATGGGCATAGGGGCTTCGTTTGATTTTTCCCACCAGCATGCCCGGTAGTTTCAGATCTGCGGTAAACCTTGCCTTTCCCATAACCTTGGCCCTGGAATCAACCCTGGGCATCCTTTTTCCGATGATGGTGTAATCAGACATCTCTTACTCCTTTTTCATTACTGCCCTGTTTTACAATCCGGACACTGGTTATCGGGACTGCCGGCATGGCAGACGGCATCAACAATTTTTGCATACCCTGTGCACCGGCAGATATTACCGGCAAGGGCTTTTCGGACGGTTTTCTCATCGGGTTTTGGATTGTTCTGCAACAGCGCATCGGCTGAAATAAGCATACCCGGGGTGCAAAAACCACACTGGACGGCACCATGGTTGATAAATGATTCCTGAAGATCTGATAATTGGTCCCCGTTTGCCAGTCCTTCTACTGTTTTAATGGTGCACCCGTCGGCTTCCAATGCCAGGGTCAGGCAGGATCGCACCGGTTTGCCGTCCATTTGAATCGTGCAGGAACCGCACACGCCTTCCCCGCAGCTCTCTTTTGATCCGGTCAGATCAAATTTTTCCCGTAATACTTCCAACAGCGTATCATTCGGGGCCACGTTGACCTCACGAAGTTTGTCATTTATAGTTAACGTAATCTTTATTTTTTCCATTTTATAATTCCATCCTTCACTTGATTATCTATCTGCAGCCTGAGCGGCTTCTTTGAGGGCCCTGAATACCATCTGGGCCACCATCTCGCATCGATACGCCAGGGTCGCGCCCACATTATGCACGGCAAAGGCTGAGGCACTGTTCATGGCTGTATCAGCTGCGGTTTTAAAGGCATCGATATCAGACAGTTTTTTCCCCTTTAAAGAGGATGACGCCTGGGCAAGAAACAGAGGAGACCTGCTCATGGCACCGACGACAATCCTGACGTCATCAATTTCCTCTTTTTTAGTGTCAGACGGTTTTAACAGTACGCCGGCACAGACAACAGGGTAATCAATGGCTGACCGGTAGGCCAGGCGATGATAAGCACTTTTGGCCCCTGTTAAAGGAATGGTGATTTCCTTGAGAAGTTCATGGGATTCCATGGCAAAGGGCATGATGCCGTCACTGGTATAAAAGTCTTCCAGATTTACGGTTCTTGCACTGCCTTTACTTGCCAGGGTGAGCTTGGCCCCTAAGGCCATCAGGGCTGTGGCCCCGTCTGACTGGCAGGTAGAGTTACACCGGTCGGCTTCATCCCGAGCATAACAGATTTTCCCCCCGTCCTTGTGACACGGTTGTCGACCAGATCTGTGAAAACTCGACTGGTTGTAGTGAAAACATCGGTTATCCTGGAGAATATTGCCGCCAATCGTCCCCCTGTAATGTTGAAGGGTGATGGCGCCGACTTTTTCACATGCCTGGGCCAGGGCATTTGCCTGGGTTTGAATCAGGTCAGATGCAATAATATCGGCCAGGGGGGTCCTGGCACCGATTTTAATCTCCTTGCCGTCTTCTTTAATATAGGACAATTCATTCAATGCTTTGAGGCTGATGAGCACTTTTGGTTTTAAAAGGCCTTTTTTCATCCTGACCACAAGGTCTGTTCCCCCGGCAAGTATTTTTGCCTCCTCTTTGTGGGTGGCTAACAGCTCCAGGGCAGCGTCAAGCGTATCGGGGCCTAAATAGTCAAATCTGGGTAACCGCACGGTTTTTTCTCCTTACTTCTATCAATTATTCTATGGGGTCAGTTCCATGGGGTCAGGCTTGATTATTGTACCAATAAGCCAAACCTGACCCCATTATGTTTTATATCAATAAGTCAATAACCCAAGCCTGACCCCTTTACTTTGCTTTATAAGAGGTTCGGTAAAAACAGAACCAATTGTGGAAACAGCATCATTATAATGATACACAATATATAGGCTGGCAGAAAATAAGCAACCCCTTTAAACACCTGCTCAAGTGGCACATCTTTTGCCATACCGCCAACCACATAGGTGGTGGCGCCCACAGGCGGGGTTACTGCCCCCAATGTGGTGACAATGGTAATGGTGACCCCGAACCAGATGGGGTCGTAACCGAGCTCCATGGCCACGGGAAAGAAAATGGGAATTGTGATGAGCAATAAGGCCAGGGCATCCATGACAGCGCCGCCGATGGCATAAATCAAAAAGATGATGGCCATGATGGTAATCTTTGAAAAAGGAAGGGCCACCACCCAGTCGGCAATATCAAAGGGGATTCTGGTAATGGCCAGAAACCGCCCAAAGATCATGGCCCCGGTAATAATAACAATCACCATGCAGGATATTTTCATGGTATCATAAATGGAATTGTAAAAATCATCCCAGGAAAGGCTTTTTTGAACCACACCAATGACAACGGCAAAAAATGATCCAATGGCACCGGCTTCTGTGGGGGTAAACAACCCGAAATAAAGCCCGAGCATGACCACCATGAAAAGAATGAGCATTTCAACGGCACCGGCAAGAGATTTGATTTTTTCCTTAAATGTGGTTTTATCTCCCACAGGTCCCCAGGAAGGATGTATGGTGCAGAGCACATAAACCGTGAGGGTCAGCAAAAGGGCTAAAAGGATGCCGGCGCCTAAGCCCCCGTAGAAAAGTTTGGCAATGGACTGCTCTGTGGACAGCCCGATAATAATCAGCACCACACTGGGGGGGATAACAACCCCCAGGGTTGATCCGCAGGCAATGGCTCCGGTACTGAGCATGGGTTCATACTTGTATCGGTTCATCTGGGGCAGGGCCACCGTGGTCATGGTGGCTGCCGTGGCCGCATTGGAACCGCAGATGGCGGCAAAGGCCGAGCAGGCCAGGACAGTTGCCATGGCAATGCCGCCCCGGATATGACCCACCCAGGTAAAGGCAGCCGTATACAGTTTTTCATTGACGCCGGAATAAAAAGCAATCTGACCCATGAAGATAAACAGCGGGATAACCGTTAATCCGTAGCTGGAAAAGGTGTCCCAGGTGACGGTGGCCAGCATGTTGAATCCCGCATTTAATGAAATCACATAGGAAAAACCGCAGAATCCCACAATGCCCATGGTAAACCCCACTGGGATACCAAAGACGAATAGAATAAACAGCAGTGCAAAAATACCGATAATACCAATCATTGTCAGGCTCATCTGGCACCTTCCTTTTTGGGCAGCACTGCCTTTAATAAATCTGTAAAAAGGGCCAGGGCAAGGATTAAACAGCCCAATGCCACGGCCAGGGTAAACGGATAATAAATAATCCGCAGGGTTTCGGAAACTTCATTTGCATTTTTCAGGGTCAATGCCTTTTGAACAATCTGCCAGGAAGCGATCAAGAAAAAAGTGCAGCAAACGATATGGTTGATAATGGAGATAATCCGTTTCAGCGGTTTGGGGTAGATGTTGACAAGGACATCAACAGAAATATGGCCATTGGTAAGCTGGGTGTATCCAAGGGCAAAGGCCGCTACAACGGCCCCGGCATATCCCATAAGTTCAAAGGTTCCCCTGATGGGAATATACATCTGTCGGATAAAAATGTTGGCACAGGTCAGAAGGATCATACCCAGAAGAAGGGCACCGCCGGTCAGTGTGAGCAGCTTATTCAAAAACTTATTTATTTTCGTTAAAAGATCCATGGGAGGCTCCGAGGTCTGGGGACGAGGGGACAAGATGGAACATCTGTCCCCCGTCAACCCAGTCAAATTACAAAGGGGTTATTGAATAAATGCTTTTATATCCTTGATGATCGCTTCTGCCGGAAGGCCTTTTTCATTGGCGTTCTTAATCCAGTTTTCAGTAATAAACTCAAGTTTGCTGTCCCATTTGGCTTTTTCATCAGCAGAAAAGGAGATAAATTCAACATTATGGGCTTCTTTTGACCAGGCAATGGCTTTTTGAATCTGGTCATCCATATACGTTCCAGTCCAGAGCGATTGTTCTTCTTTCAGATCCATCATGACCTTTTGTACATCTGCCGGAAGTGCATTCCATTTTTGTTTGTTCATAATAACGGCAAAGGGGTAGATGACCGTTTCGGTCATGGTGACATATTTGCAGTATTCAGCAAATTTAAAGTCCTTCATGACTTCCAGGGAAGAAAAAAGACCTTTGACGGTGCCTTTCTGCAATGCTTCAACCGTTGCCGGCATGGGCATTCCCACCGGGTTGGCGCCCCAGGCTTTCAGGATCTGTGCGGCACCACCGGAAGCTCTTAAAGACAGACCTTTCATATCATCCAGGGTTTTTACCGGCGCCTTGGTCATGACATTTCCCGGGGCATTGGCAAACATGGTCAGAACAACAACATCCTTAAAGGCTTGGGGTTGATACTTTTCATAGAGCTTGAGAAGGGCAAGGCTGCCGGTTTTGGCATCCGGGATGCCCAAGGGAAGGCTTGTGGCATTGGTGACAATGAACCGGCCCGGCTGATATGCCATACAGATGTTCCCGATGTCGGCCTGGCCTGCAATAACACCGTCCATCATGCCTTTTGCTCCCAGAAGGGTTCCGCCGGGAAAGGTATTGATCATCACCTGTCCATTGGTACGTTTTTCTACTTCTACCTTCCATCGTTCCATTTGAACACAGGGAAATGTGGGTGCGGGAGGGAAATTGGCATAATTGAGTTTTATTTTACCGGCCATTACCGGCGCTTGAAATACCAGAAGACAAATGACAATCGTAAACAAAAACAAAGTTGCTGATACAATAGATCGTTTTACCATGGGTTGATCCTCCTTGATTAAGAGCGTGTTTGCTCTGTTAAAAAATGATCGGTTATTAAAAAACGGATAGCTGTATTGTTTTTAACCGTTTTTTTCCTTTAACGCGGCCAGTATTTTTTCAGGTGTAATCGGCAGATCCTTAATCCTGACACCGACGGCATTATAGATGGCATTGGCTATGGCAGGCGCTGTTGGAACACATCCGGGCTCTCCAATGCCTTTGGCACCAAAAGGGCCGTCTTTGTCATCTGTTTCAATTACCGGGGCTTTGATTTTAACCGCATCTTTGGCTGTAAACAGTTTGTAATCCCGGAAGTTGGCATTCATGATTTCGCCATTTGCCACTGTCACTTCTTCTGTCAGGGCATACCCAAGCCCCATCACAACGCCGCCATAGACCTGACCTTCAAGGAGTAAAGGATTGATGGCACGGCCGACATCATGGGCTGCCACGTATTCCAGTACCTCTACTTTACCGGTTTCTTCATCTACCTTGACTTTTGCGCCATGGGCGCCGAAAGAGTATGTCATGGACATATTCCCTTTTAGTTCCTTGCCCATGTTTTGATTGTCAGGATCATAAAAGTGTTCTGCCATGAGCATGTTACCACCCGGTGAAAAGTGGGCTTTTCTTAACAGTTTTCCAATGGGCATATTTTTTTCCGGGTTGCCTGTTACAAATACCATCTTGTCCTTGAGCTCAATCTCTTCTGCAGGCGTTTCAAACAGTTTTGACGCAAAGTCCTGGATTTTCTTTTTCACTTTTTTGGCCGCACCTAATGCCGCATTACCGGCTACAAACGTGCTGCGGCTGGCATGGGCACCCACATCCCAGGGACAGATATCCGTATCGGAATGCACGACATTGATATCTTCGGCAAGAAGTCCGAGCTCTTCTGCCACGATCTGGGCGGTGATATTGTCCAAGCCCTGTCCCATGTCTGTGCCGCCGGTAAAAATATCAACCTTGCCGTAATCATCCATTTTTAAGATAGCACCACATCCGTCAGAACCGTAGATCCTTGCACCACCTCCCACATGAATTAAAGAAGCAATGCCCGTGCCCACGCCTTTTTCGCTTTTATCCTTAAAGTCTAACTCTTTTTCAACCGATTCAATACATTCGGCAAGACCGCAGGAGGTTATTTTGAGTCCTTGGGGTGTTTCCTCTCCGGCATGGTTTTTGTTGATTTTCCTGAACTCAATACGATCAATACCGGCCTTTTCCGCCAGCATGTCTATGCTGCTTTCAATGGCAAATGTGGCCTGGGGATTTCCATACCCTCTCATGGCCTGGGAATATGTATTGTTTGTATAAACACATTTTGCAGTATATTTCACATTTTTAACCGTGTAAAGAGAACTTATCGGCATCAGCATAACAGAAGGGGTAGTGGCTCCCCAGGAGGTATGTCCACCGTTATCCAATACCATTCTCATATCCCTGAATGTCAGTTTGCCGGTCTTGTCGCATCCTTGTTTGATATAGATGATGGTCGGCTGTCTTGTTGACGTTGCCTTGAATTCTTCCACACGGTCAAACACCATTTTTACCGGTTTCCGGCAGGCATATGCCAGAAGAATGGCAATATGCTCGTAGGCATACGTATCTAATTTACTTCCAAAACCACCACCGATGGTCGGTTTGATAACCCTGACGCGTTTGTTTTTAAGACCCATGGCCTTTAACGCTTCAAGGAAGTCTTTCTGGGCAAGGGAAGGAATTTGTGTGTTGGTGTAAATCGTCAGGTTTTCGGATGCATCAAACAGTGCAACCGCTCCGCTGGTACCCATACAGCAGTGGGTAACCCATGTCGTTGTAAATCTGTCTTCCACAACAAAAGCAGATTCTTTTTCTGCTTTTTCCACATCTCCATAATGAATGTCCCAGGGCATTTTAAGTACATTTGATTTAAGATGGTCATGAACCAGGGGTGAATCTTTTTCCATGGCTCGTTCAGGATCAAAAATACCTTCAAGCTCTTCATACTCAACTTCAATCAGGTCAAGCGCCTTTTTGGCAATTTCCGGGCTTATGGCAGCAACCGCGGCCACTTCATCCCTGAAACAACTGACCTTGCCTTTTTTTATGGGGGGATTGTCCTTGATAAATCCCATTTTCATTTTTTCCGGAACATCCTCTCCAGTGAGAACGGCATGGACGCCTGGTAATGCCCGGGCTTTTGATGTGTCAATTTTAATGATATTGGCACTGGCATATTTGCTGTAAAGAATTTTTCCATATAGCATTTGCGGCAGCTTGATATCTTGAATATACGCTGCCCTTCCCATGGCTTTCTGGGCTGCATCCAGCTTGGGGATTCGTTTGCCGACCACACTGAATTCTCTTTTAGTGTTACTCATTTTGCCCTCCCATTTTTTTGGCCGCCTCAACCGATTCAAATATCGGTATATATCCGGTGCATCTGCAGATATTTCCGGCAAGTGCATGCTGTATTTCTTCACGATTCGCATCTGGGTTTTCATCCAGCAGCGCCTTGGAAGACATGATCATGCCCGGTGAACAGAATCCGCACTGGATGCCGCCGTTGTCCACAAAGGACTGCTGGAGCGGGTGCAATGTGCCGTCAGTTGAGGCAAGGCCTTCAATGGTTTCAATGGTGGTCCCGTCGGCTTCAATGGCCAGATAAAGGCAGGAATTCACCGCCAGTTTGTCAACAATAACCGTGCAGGCACCGCACTCACCATTCCCGCACCCTTCTTTTGTTCCGATCAGTCCCATTTCTTCCCTGAGAAGATGCAGCAGGGTCCAATGGTCCTTAATCTCATAAGAGATCTTGTCGCCATTTAATGAAAAAGATATAGTGGTTGTCATGGGTAAAGTTTCTCCTAATTGTTCGCTCGTATTATGTTCATACATTTGAGACCCATCCTTTTTACATGGACCCGGACCATTTCTCGCCTGTGCCAGGCTTTGCCTCTGACAGAGTCCCTTACCTTGGATTCGTCAGCCGCAAGTTTTCCCGCCTCAATCAATAGATCTTCATTAATTTTTTTTCCGACCAGATAATTTTCCGCATCAAATGCCCGCATGGGGGTGGGGCCTGCGACTCCCAGGACAATTCTTGCCCGGGTGCAGGTCTCAAGATCATCATCCAATGTTAAAAGAACACCAATACCGACCAGGGGCAGCTCCATGGCGGCCCTGCGGCCAAATTTAGTATAGGCGCTTCCGGTATGGGGCGCCTGGGCGGGAATGGTGATCTTTTTCAATATTTCGCCGGGCTTTAAAATGGTTTTATAGGGTGCCAGGAACAAGTCTTTGACATCTGAAGACCGTTCACCGTCAGGTCCGTGAAGCAGGGCGACCCCGTCCAGGGCAATCATGGGGACGGCCCCGTCGGCGGACGGCACCGCATTGATCAGGTTGCCACCGATGGTGCCGACATTCCTGACCTGTAAGGATCCGATATTGGAGACGGCATCATAAATGATGGGGTACTCGTTTTTAATCATGAGTGATTTTTCAAGGGTAGCATGGGTGACAAGGGCCCCGATGGACAGTTCTTTGGTGGCCTCATTTTTATGGAGTTCACTCATTTCTTTGATTCTTTTCAAAGAAATCAGAAAGTCCGGTTCCATCCAGCCTTCTTTGACCTTCACAATCACATCTGTTCCCCCGGCCATGAATTTGGCTGTTTCACTATGCTGGCCATAAAAAGAAATGGCCTCTTCAACGGTTGTGGGGGATAAGTATGTAAATGGTTTCATATGGGTTCCTTTCTTTAGCTGCGGTTATCAAAGATCCGCTTGGTTTTTCCTTCAAACCGCGGCAATTGGCCATAGGCACAAATTTGTGCATCACAGCTGACCATGATCTTTGAGTGAACAGTTTTCTTTATTTTGTTCCTGATATCATCCGTATTTGCCAAATCAAATCCCTGAACGGCTTCAGCCCTGATGGTCATGTAATCCTTGCCGTCATCCTTTCTTTCAAGATGAAGCTGGTACTCACTGCCCACCTCGGGAATGGACGACAATACCTCATCAATCTGGCCGGGATAGATATTCACCCCTTTTAAAATGATCATGTCATCGGAGCGTCCCATGATTTTATCATGCATGAAAAGGATGTTTCCACAAGAGCAGGGGGCACTAATCTTTCGGGTAAGATCCCTTGTCCGGTAGCGCACGAGGGGAGCCGCTTCTTTACACAGGCTTGTGACCACCATTTCACCGACTTCGCCGTCTTGAACAGGTTCCAGGGTATCCGGGTCTAAAATTTCAAGAATAAACTTGTCTGCCCAATAGTGAATCCCTTCATGTTTTGGGCAGTCAAGGCCGGTCCCAGGGCCGTAAAGCTCTGTCATACCAGTGATGTCAAACATATCTTCAAGCCCAAGAAGATCTTTGATCTTCGCATGCATGGCCGCACTGCACCGCTCTGATCCTAAAATGATTTTCTTTAAATTGATCTTGTCTTTCAGTCCCCTTTTATGGACCTCTTCGGCCATGAGAAGCGCCATGGATGCGGTACAGCAAAAGACAGTGGCCTGCAGATCCTCAAGGAACTGGCATTGCATGTCAATATTGCCGGGGCCTATGGGAATGGCCATGGCACCGAACCGTTCACATCCCATCTGAAATCCCATGCCGGCGGTCCAGACACCATAGCCAACGGCAATCTGTACCCTGTCCAGTTGCGTCAGGCCGGCCAATTCATAGCACCGGGCAAACATGTCAAACCAGTCATCCAGATCTTTTTGGGTATAGGCAAGGACTTTCCGTTTTCCCGTGGTGCCCGAGGAGGCATGAATGCGGACCACCTGTTCTTCCGGTACGGACAAAAGGGGCAATGGATAGCCGTCCTTTAGATCCCTTCCCGTGGTAAAGGGAAGCTTTGACAGATCATCGAGACTCTTGATGTCATCCGGGGTCACGCCGGCGGATTCAAATTGTTTTTTGTAAAAGGCGGATCCATTATAGGTATGGGCAACAGTCCACTTCAGTCCGTCCAATTGATGGTCAAAAATTTGCCCTGGATCATTAAACTGGGGCATAAAGGTTTTTTTCATTTTCTGCTCCACTAAGTGCTCAATTGTTATTCTTACGACATTGTCGGGTCGCAGTAAGATCGAGTGTTAAGGTGTCTGGCTCAATAATCACACCATAATCCACTTTCGCTCGTTCAATACTTACATAGCCATATTGTACATCTTTTTCCACGGCTTCTGGGTCCCGTTCAAAGGGGTCGCCGTACCCACCGCCACCGGCGCTGACAAAGGAAACGGTATCACCCGGCTCACAGAAGGTCAGACCGCTGGGGTCTGCATTCTCACCGTTTTTCAAGAATTTGGCCAATGATCCGTCTTTCCCTCCAAAGATGCCCTCAGGCGGATAAATATAGCGCCCTGCCTGCACGGCAATGGATGTCGTTCCCGGAGAATTATCCCCATCGTCGGGTGATCGGATGATCATCTGTCTGCCAATCCCCCCCCGCTGCTTACCAGGACCCCCTGAGTCTTGTATCAGGCTTCTTGATTCAACGATCATGGAGGTATCGCTTTCAAGAATTTCGACAGGCGTATTTGCGCCGTTGGCCGGGAAAATGGCACAGTGATGACCGTCAAGCCGGGAAGAGGCTCCCATGCCGCCGCCGCGGATAATCATGGTATGCCAGGGTTTGCCGTTGGCAAAAGTCCCATGGAAAATATTGGTCTGGGCAGGCGTTCCGCCCGATCCGGCAATAATATTATCCGGTGCGGCCTGGCCCAGTGCCTTGAACACCATCTCCGTCATGAAATGACCCACCACCATCCTGGCAGCCACAGCTGCAGGGAACTTACAATTGACAACAGAGCCGTGCGGTGCTGACATGGTGATCGGCCGAATCGCACCGTCATTAATGGGGACGCCAGGGTCAAAAGCAGACTTAACCGCCATGAACACATAGGCATAGGTAAAATTGTAAACAACATTAACCCCCCAAGCCACCTGTTTGGAGGTACCGTCAAAATCAACATGGATCTCGGATCCGTCCACGGTTACGGTGAGTTTGATGGGGATGTCCGATTTATCGCCCGCACCTTCGATAATCCCCTCGTGGGTATAGGTACCGTCTTTAATCCCTTCAATGGAAGCGCGCATGCTTTTCTCGGTCCGGTCAAAAATTTCGTCAGCAAGGTCATCTAAGGTATCAAGCCCTTCGTCTTCCATCATCTCTATGATTTTCTGGGAACAGACATGGTTGGCCGCGACCTGGGAACGGATATCCCCGTCAAATTCCTTGGGTGTCCTTACATTCCAGCGGATCATGTTCACAATATCCTGGTTGAGCTTGCCTGCATCATAGAGTTTGGTCAACGGGATATAAAGACCTTCGGCATAAACATCCCGGTTGTCCGAGGCAGTTCTGCCGCCGATGTCGGTGTGATGGAAAATACATGCCGTAAACGCCACAACCCTGCCTTTAAAAAAGATGGGACTCCAGACGCAGACATCATTTAAATGCCCGGCCAGGAGCCACGGATCGTTCACAATAAACACATCCCCGTCATGATAGTCTTCCAGGGGTATGGATTTGACAATTTTTTTCATGCCCAGGGCCATGGCACCGGCCATTCCCGGTGTGCAAAGCGTTCCCTGGACCAGTTCCTGTCCCCGGCTGTCGGTGAACATGCAGGTATAATCGTGGGCATCCCGTAACAGGCTTGAAAAGGCGGTCCTGATAACGGATGCATCAGATTCATCCACAATGGAGACCAGGCGTTTCCAAAGGATTTCCAATGTAATCGGGTCGAATTCTCTTTTTAAATTTTTCATCGTTTATCCTCCCCGTCAACGATATTAATCCAGATGAAACCGAAGTCATCCACCCTTGCAGTGGTATCCTCACCGATGACAATGGTGGATTCCCGTTCCTCGATAATGGCCGGCCCGTTGAACTGGGCATTGGGGAAAAGTTTTGCCCGGTCATAAACGGTAAAGGGGAGATAGTCCTTTTTAATGACGGAAAATGCCGGCCGCTGCCCTTTGATACACGCTTGAATATCCCTGTTCTCTGTGGACAGCTTTGAAATGGTAAATGGTTTTTTCGGCAGGCTTGCCCGCACTTTAAAGGTGACAAATTCCACGGGAGATTCAGCACTGCTCCTGCCGTACAGCCTTTTATATTCATCATCAAACATGGTTCTGATGTCATCTTTTGAAAACTGCTGAAACTCTTTTTGTTCAATGCCCAGGTCGATCTCGGCACCCTGGCCGACAAACCGCATCAACAGCGTTCGTTCAAAAATAACATCATCACCGGTCTGGGCGCCTTCCAGAATTTTAGCCGCCTCATTTTCAAGCTGGCTGAAAAGGTCTTCAATCTCATTAAAATCGGCTTCTTCCAGTACTTTCCGGTGACTTCTTGACATATCAAACGCCACGGGAGCGGTAAAGAAACCCAGGGCCGATCCAACACCGGCAAGGGGCGGTACAAGGATGGATCCGGCACCGATTTTCTTGGCAAGCCCGTAAGTGTGGACGGGTCCTGCTCCGCCAAAAGCGGTGACAGTAACGATATTTGGGTTACCGCCCTTTTCTGCAATATGGGTTTTTGCCGCTGCCGCCATGGTTTCGTTGATCAAATCGTGAATACCAAAGGCCGCCTCCACCATGGTGGTTCCCAGGGGCCCGGCAATCTTCTCCTGTATGGCTTTTTTGGACAATTCTATATCCAGCCGCATGGTGCCGCCCAGAAAGAAGTCGGGATCCAGATATCCCAGGACCAAGTCGGCATCGGTAACGGTTGGGTTCTCACCGCCCTGGCAATAGGCCGCAGGTCCGGGATCCGCACCAGAGCTTTCAGGGCCTACCTGGAGCAGTCCCATCCGGTTAATATGGGCAATGGAACCGCCGCCGGCCCCGATTTCCATCAAATCAACAACCGGCACCTGTATGGGCAGCCCGCTGCCTTTTTGAAACCGCTGGACCCGGCCGACCTCAAAGGTGGACACCAGTCCTGCGTGGCCGTCCTGGATCAGGCAGGATTTGGCGGTGGTCCCACCCATGTCAAAGCAGAACATATCTTTAATATTGAACATTTTCCCGTAATACTGGGATGCAATCACGGCTGCCGTAGGTCCGGATTCAATGATCCTCACCGGAAAATCCTTTGCGGTTTCCACCGAGGTGATCCCGCCCGAAGAAAGCATGATAAACAGTTTGCCGCCAAAACCGATGGTTCCCAGTCTGTTCACCAGTTTATTCAAATACCAGTAGGTGATGGGTTTGACATAGGCATTCACCGATGTGGTGCAGGTCCGTTCATATTCCTTTATTTCCGGAAGCACCTCAAACGAACTGGAAAGAAACAACTCCGGCACTTCCCGTTCAATGATCTCTTTTATCTTTCGTTCATTGACCGGGTTTTCATAGGAGTTGATAAGGCAAACGGCAATGGATTCCACGCCGTCTTTTTTAATTTTTTCAACCAGGGCCAACACCTCTGGTTCATCCACATCTTTGAGTATCCGGCCGTCAAAGGTCATCCGCTCGTCAATTTCATACCTGTCTGACCGGGGTACGATGGGTTCGGGGTATTCGCTGAAAATATCATAGGCATCATACCGTTTTTCCCTGCCCAGTTCTAAAACATCTCTGAATCCCCTGGTCGTTATCAATGCTGTTCTGGCACCTTTTCTTTCAATGATGGCATTGATGACCAGGGTGGTGCCGTGGATAATCTCCTCGACATTGTCCAAAAATCCGGGAAGGACTTGTGTCAGTTCCCGAATGCCCTGTTCAATGGCATTCGATGGATCCGAAGGGGTGGTCAGGCATTTGTTCGTATGAAATTCTCCTGTTGTATTATTTACAAGGACAAAATCTGTAAACGTGCCGCCGATATCGCATCCCAGTCGATAGGTTTCCTGTTCCAATTTTTATCTCCTTAGTAAAAATCCGGTTCGTTCCATTCACCAAATACATCCCTGAAAACACCGGCCATTTCTCCCACCGTGGCATAGGCATGGCAGCAGTTTACCAGGTGCGGCATGACGTTATCACTGCCCCTGGCTGCCGTCTCAAGATCTTTAAGGCTTTTTGTTACCGCTTTGTTGTCTCTGGTCCTGCGAAGTTCTTTTAAGTTGGCCTTGGATTTTTCAGCCCATTCCTGATTGTATTCATGCAGTTCAACCGCTGTTTTTTCCGTTTCCTGGTCTGGTGAATCTCCTGATTCCGAGGTCGGGACAACGCCTACTTTTCTGTATTCTCCGGACTGGAGGCCTTTTTCATATTCATAGGCCTGTCTGGAGACTTTTCTTTGAATAAACCCTTCAGAGATACTCTTGGTCATGCCGCCCCATTTTTGGACTTCTTTCATCTCCTCAACGATTTTTTCTTCCATCTCAAGGGTGAGGGTTTCAATAAAATAGGAACCTGCCAGGGGATCTACGGTGTCTCGTAATCCCACTTCATCCATGAGCATTTCAAGGGTCCGCAAAGAGAGCAGCGCCGATCTTGGGGTGGGGATGGTATAGGCTTCGTCAAAAGAACACAACGCGGTTGTCTGTGCACCGGACAAGGCCGCACCCAGTGCGTAATAGGCCCCCCGCATGATATTGTTTTCCGGCTGTTCCTTGGTGAGACCGGAGCCGCCGCCACCAAACAACCCTCTTAAGAAAAGGGTTTTCTTGTTGGTGACACCATATTCAGTTTTCAGCATTTTTGCCCAGAGTTTTCTGGCAGCCCTGAATTTGGCAATCTGTTCCCAGAGATTTCCATATACATTGAAATTAAAGGAAAACCGTCCAACAAAATCTTCCGGTTTGATGCCCCTTGCTGTGACATTGTCAATATAGGCTTTGGCAATCTCAAAGGCATAGGCGATTTCCTGGGCCGGTGTGGCACCGGATTCACGGATATGGTACCCACAGATACTGACCGGGTTGGATTTGGGTAGTTCCTTCACTGCATATTCAATAGAGTCTCCAACCAGCCTTACCCCATGTTCCACCGGGAATATCCATGCACCGCGGCCGATCATTTCCTTTAGGATATCGTTCTGGGGTGTTGTGGAAATCTGGTCTTTGGAATATCCGAATTTTTCTGCTGCTGCCTGGTACATGGCCATCATGATGGTGGCCACCGCATTGATGGTTAATCCGGACCCAATTTTGTCCAGGGGAATACCGGCAAAAGCGGTTTCAAAATCTTTTAATGAGTCAATGGCCATGCCAACACGGCCGACTTCCCCTTCCGCCAGGGGATGATCCGAGTCATAGCCCATCTGTGTGGGCAGGTCAAAGGCCACATTCAATCCGTTCTGGCCATTGGCAATCATCAATTTAAACCGTTCATTTGTCTCTTCCGGGGTGCCGAATCCCGTGTATTGCCTTGTGGTCCAGGCCCGACTGCGATAGCTTTGAGGATGAATACTCCTGGTAAAGGGGTATTCTCCAGGGGCTCCTAAATCTTGTTCATACGTGAAACCCGCTTTTTTAAGGTCTTCAGGACCGTAGACCGGTTTTACCCTTATTCCGGACTGGTAGGTCACCTCTTTTATTGCGCCTCTTTCATCCTTGGTATATTTTGCAACACCCATTGTTTACCTCTCTTAAGTTTTCGGAAATGATCCGGATTATTCAAACAGGTTGTTCATGCCGGTAATAATGTCCTCAAAAGAGGTTCCGCCGGGAAACACAGCTGCCACCCCCATTTCTTTGAGTCCAGGAATATCCTGGTAGGGAATAACGCCTCCCACGGTCAGGCGGATATCATCAAGCCCCTGTTTTTTCATCATGGTGATGAGTCGTTTACAAATGGGCAGATGTGCCCCGGACATAATGCTTAACCCGATGATATCCACGGCTTCCTGGGTGGCTGTCTGCACGATTTGTTCAAGGGTCTGGTGGAGACCTGAATAAATCACTTCCATGCCTGCATCCCTTAAGGCCAGGGCCACAATTTTGGCGCCCTTGTCATGTCCGTCAAGACCGGGTTTTGCAATCAATACCCGAATTTTGTGTGTTGTTTCCATCAGTCATTTTCCTTTTAATTATTTTAAAATAATCATTGTATTGACCACATGTTCTGCCGCACTGATCGGATCCATCTCATGGGTCTGTATTTTTTTTAAAACGGCGTCATATTTTGGAGAGGCTTCCATGAATGAGCGAATTTTTTCCAGGGTCAGATCATTTAGCAAGGATTTGAAATAGAGGGTTTCCTGGGTTCTTTTCGTTTGATCGGTCAGGCTGTTTTTTTTCAAGAAATCAAAATGGGACAAAAACGTGTCAGCCAGTTCATCAACACCGGTTCCGTCCAGGGCCTTGGTCTTGAGTACCAAAGGCGTCCACTTTGGGGATGGATTTGACAGTTGTGTTCCCCTGTTGCGCATCCCGATCATCATGGTCAGTGCATGCACAGACGCGTCAGCACCCGGCCGGTCACATTTGTTGACAATAAAGACATCCCCTGTTTCAAGAATACCGGCCTTGACGGCCTGGATGCCGTCTCCTGTTCCGGGGATGCTGACGATCCCGGTTGAATGGGCAAGGCTTGCAATGTCAAACTCTCCTTGCCCGGCACCCACGGTTTCAATCAGGATGATGTCATACCCCATGGCATCCAGGACAATGGCTGTATCTTTTGTGGCCCGGGAAAGACCCCCCGTCTGTCCCCTTGATGCCATGGACCGGATAAAAACGGCTTCATCTGTTGCATGGCGCTGCATGCGCAGCCGGTCTCCTAAAATCGCTCCCCCGGAAAAAGGACTTGACGGGTCCACGGCAATGACCGCGATCCGTTTATCCCGTTTACGAAATTCCAGGATCAAGGCATCCATCAGGGTGGATTTGCCCACGCCGGGTGATCCGGTAATGCCGATGATAAAGGCGTTACCGGAATGGGGATACAGCTGTTTGAGCAGCGGAAAGGCTTTGGGACTTCCCTCTTCAATCAGTCGGATCATCCGTGCACCGGCTCTCTGGTTTCCCAGCAGTATGTCCTTTATTTCAGGCACTTTTTTTGTTGCCTTCCTCTTTTTCCAATTTGTTCAAAACAGCAGCCTTTCCTTTGATAATGTGCTGCCTTACGAGGTGTTCAACCGTTTTGCCATCCCGGTTTTTAATGGCCTCAAGCATTCTGATATGGTCGTCGTTGCTCTGCTCTGCATATCCTTCCTGTTTAAGAATAATCTGCCGGAACCTGGAGATCTGGGCCCGAAGCTGGTTGATCATTTTGATCAGCCGTGGGCTTTTGCTCAAACTGTAGAGAAGATCATGAAATTCCGTATTGATTCGCTGAAGGTTGGCAGTGTCCTTTTCTCCCAGGCAGTTCTGGTATTCCATCATCTTTTTTTCCAATGGAATCAGATCCTTTTCCTGGTGGTTTTCAGCAGCAAGTTTTGCTGCATATGCCTCAAGCACACTCCGGATACCAAAGGTCTGCTCAATTTCATTTTTTGTGAGTGTCACTACCTGAAATCCGCCGGAAGGAATTTTTTCAATCCAGTCCTCTCTTTCCAGCTTGTGCAGGGCTTCCCGCAACGGTGTCCTGCTGATCCCCAGCATATCGGCAAGCTTGCTTTCCACAAGCCTTGCACCCGGCTCAATGGTCTGGTCAATGATGGCATTTTTCAAATAGTCAAATACGTTCTGACCTAATGATTTTCTTTCCTTAAATTTGTTGTCCAGCTTCATTGGACTATAGTTCCCATGCAATTATGCTTTCTGTTAAACAATTCCTTTTTCCTTAAACTCAGCAAGCGTTGCCGCATCATATCCCAGGAGGTCACCATAGATTTCCTGGTTTTGTTCGCCAAAACGGGGGGGAAAGGACAATTTCTGATCATGTTCTTCAAGAAAGGGCGTCATGTTGGGTGGCGGCGCAAGGGTCACCTTTGTGCCTGTTTTGGGATCTGTTGACGTGAGAATCCGTCTTGCGATTAAGGGATCTTCCAGTACTTCATTGATTTTCTTGATTTTTGAAATGGGTACGGTAATCGCCGTGAAGAGCTCAATGAGTTCTTCCGAGGTGTGCTGTTCCGTAATGGCCGTAATGGCGGTGTTCAGGTTGTCGACATCTGCAATTCTTCCCTTGTTTTTCTTGTATTCTTCCTTTGCAAGGGATTTGAACATGTCCTGGGAAACCATGGATTCCCACTGACGGTCATTGCCCACGGCCAGATAAACAAATCCGTTGCTGGTTTTATAAACCGATACCGGGCTGAAAAATTCATGGGTGTTTCCCCGGCGGGAAACGGTTGCACCAAAGCTTTTTGTAAGGGAAATGGGGGTGGTCATCCAGGAGACTGTAGATTCAAACATGGAAAGGTCAATGCGGGTACCTTCGCCTGTGACAGATCGTTTGAAAAGGGCTTTCATCAACAGCCCGTATCCGTGTTCACTGGTTCCCATGTCCGGCAGCGGAATCCCCAGAACCTGGGGATCTCCATCGGCTTCTCCCGTGAGTTCCATTAACCCGGATCTTGCCTGGAGGATGGGATCATAGGCGCCTTCATTGGAGTCCGGTCCAAATCCGGTGAGACCCAGCCAGATGATATCGGGTTTAATTTCTTTCATTATGTCATAGGCCATGCCCAGCTTGGTGTAATTCTTGGGCAATTGGTTGGTGATGAAAATATCAACATCCAGCTTTTGGACCAGTTCTTTAAATATCTCCTGGCCCTTGGGGTCGGCCATATTCAAAGTTAATGCTTTTTTCCCGGAGTTGATGCACAGAAAATAGGCGTTCATCCGTTCTTCATCCAGAACGTTTTCTCCGATAAACCGGTTTGGATCTCCATATATCGGATGTTCAAGGCGGATGACATTCATCCCGTCCTGGGCCAGCCTGTAAGTGAGATAGGGGGCAACGGTTGCCTGTTCAAGTGATAGTACCGTAAGGTTTTTAAAAATTTTCATAAAGGCCTCCATGGGCAATGGCTAAAGGTTGTCCTGCGGTGAATTATAGTACACTGTATACTGTATACAATTGGCTGTCAAGATGTTTTTTTTGTTGCTTATGTCTCATGAAATTCGTAACACGCACAGAAAAAATGCCAATAGTCTATTTTGGATTTCAGGCACAAAAAAAACCGGGGCTGACACCTTTAAAAGATACCTTCCCCGATTTTTTTAAGCCAATGGTTTGATGAAATTTTATTGCAACCGGTTGAACCTTATCTGCCCACGATGGTTCGTCCGATGATCATTTTTTCGATTTCTTTTGCCCCTTCATAGATTTCAAGGACTTTTGCAGATCGGTAGAAGCGCTCGATATCATAATCATCAAAATATCCGTATCCGCCGTGGAGCTGAAGGGCCTCATCAACCACTTCAACCGCGATGCGGGACGCATACAGTTTTGCCATGGCTGTCACATGCGTATCGGGTGTCCCGTTGTCAAGCAGCCAGGCAGCCTTGTACATGAGGGTTCTGGCCAGTTCAATTTTTACCGCCATATCCGCGATTTTGAACTGGACACCTTGGAAACTGCCAATGGGTTTTCCAAATTGTTTCCGGTCTCTGACGTGTTTCACTGCCATATCCAGTGCTCCCTGGGCCAGTCCAACACCATGGGCACTGACATAGGCCCGGCTCCTGTCAAAAAAAGCCATAAGCTGGTGAAATCCGTTTCCCCGGGTTCCAATCAGGTTTTCTTCGGGTACACGGACATTGTTCAGATAGATGGCCGCCGTATCTGAACAGCGCAGCCCCATTTTTCCGTGCATGGATTCGGCCGTGTATCCTTGCCGGTCTGTCTCAACAATAATGATGCTGTGCCGTTTGGACCTGGATTTTGCCTCGGGATCCGTCAGGCAGTAAATGAGCATGAAGGTTCCCCGGGTTCCGTTCCCAATCATGACTTTTGATCCGTTAATCACCCATTCATTGCCGTCTTTCACGGCTGTCGTCGATGCTGCCAGCGTATCGGACCCCGCGTCCGGTTCTGTGATGGCAAATCCCATCACCGCGTCTCCTGTAAAAATGGGGTCAAGATATTTTTTACCCTGTTCTTCGGTACCGAAAAGGATAAATTCTTCCGCACCAAACGTTAAAGAGCAAAGCTGCTGGCTGATACCGGGATCCACTTTCCAGAGCTCTTCTAAAACAATGGCCTGCTCAAGATATCCCAGACCCGGACCGCCGAATTTTTCAGGAATGAAAAGCCCGATAAGATCCAGTTCCCTGGCTTTTTTCACAATGTCTGCCGGATAGGTTTCATTCAGATCAAATTCCCGTCCCACGGCTGCCAATTCCCCCCGGGCAAATTCTTTTGCTGCTTTTTGAATATATTTTTGTTCTTTTGTCAGTAAAAAATCCATTTGTTTATCTCCTATATTTCAAATTTTATGACTATTGAGTTCAAATGATTGATGCATATTTTATTTTCCGGTTACAACGGGATGTTTCCATGTCGCCGGAACGGCTCTGGCCGTCGCTTATTTTTCAACATTTGAAGTCCCTTGATGATCTGGGTTCGGGTTTCAGACGGTTCAATAACCTTGTCAACCAGCATATTGGAGGCGGAATGAAACGGATTTGAATACTTGAAATCATATTCTTCGATTTTCTGCTGTTTGAAGGCTTCCGGGTCTTCTGCCGCCTGGATCTCCTTGCGATATATGATATTGATGGCTGCCGCAGTATCCAGTACGACCAGCTGGGCAATGGGCCAGGCCAGCATCAGGTCCACCCCCATTCCTTCGCAGCACATGGCCATGACAGCCCCGCCGTATTCTTTTCTCAAGGCCAGGGTAATCTTGGGTACCGTGGCTTCTGCATAGGCATACAGCATTTTTGCACCATGCCGGATGATACCGGCATGTTCCTGGTCAACCCCGGGAAAATATCCGGGTACATCCACAAAATTCACCAGGGGGATGTTAAAACAATCACAGAACCGGATAAACCGACCGGCTTTGTCTGCGGAATGATAATCCAGGCATCCGGCCATAATGGTCGGCTGATTGCCGACGATGCCGACGGTGTTGCCGTCAAGTCGGGCTAGGCCCGTTATAATGTTGGGTGAAAACTCAGGCAGGACCTCTAAAAAATCTTGATTGTCCACCACCTCGGAGATGACCTGGTGCATGTCATAGCCCCTTCTAAAGTTTGCCGGTACGATCTCGGTGAGGATGTCATTTTTTCTGTCCGGCGCATCGTTGCAGGGACTGGAAGGGGGGGGTTCATCATGATTGGATGGCAGAAAGCTTAACAGGTGACGGATAAGGGCGATGCTTTCCTGGTCGGTTTTTGTTACAAAATGGGCCTGCCCTGTGACCCGGCTGTGAATATCGGCACCGCCCAGCTCCTCCAGGGTCACGGTTTCACCGGTCACATCCGCGATGACTTTGGGGCCGGTGATGACCATCTGGCTCTGTTTTTCCACCATGATGATAAAATCCGTCAACGCCGGTGAATATACGGACACACCGGCACAGGGTCCCATGATGCACGAAATCTGGGGTATGACTCCGGATGCAGCGGTATTCCTCAAGAACATGCCGGCCACTCCCCTGGAGGCAAAAAAGCCTTCATGAAGCCGCCCTCCGCCGGAATCATTCAGGCCGATCAAGGGGGCTTTTACTTTCAGGGCCTCATCCATGATCCTGCAGATTTTCTGGCCATGGATTGTTCCGACTGATCCGCCCAGCACTGTCGCATCCTGGGCATATGCAAAGACGGTCCGTTCGTCAATGGACCCATACCCAATAACCACACCATCTCCGGGGACTTTTCTTTTTTCCATGCCGAAATCCATGCACTGGCTTTCGGCCAGGTCATTCAACTCTACAAAACTGCCCGGGTCAAACAACAGGTTCAATCGTTCCCTTGCGGTCAATCTGCCTTTGGAACGATGGCGATCCATTGCTTTCTCACCACCTCCCATAAAGGCTCTCTGTTGAAGGCTCTTTAATCTTTCAAGTTCTTTCTGGTGTGTTTTTTCGGTCATGGGAGACATCCTTGATTTTAAGTTATATGGACGTTAAAAAAAAGCCATGAAATGCGGGTTTCATGACGGATTATAGCCATTGTATACTGTATACAATGGATCAGTGTCAAGCCTATAATTGAAAAAAAATCTATTGGGTCAGAAGGGATACTGCAACAGCCATCCGGCGGGTGACACCGATCATGAGGTGAAAAAAAACAGGGGTGTGCGGGTCAATACCCTGTGGGTTAGTGATGATATCAACCCAGGGGGGTGTTTCTCATAAATGCTGTGGCAACAGCCACAAAAAAAAATCAGATACCTTAGTTTTGGGAACAAAACAGGCAGCACTTTTTCAGGCAGATTTTTTTTCATGACTGTTGCCCTGATGGCACTAATTTCCCATGGCCATTTGTTTGCCGGTCTCGTAACAGGCATCAAAAATTTTTAAATTGGTGCGATTAAAAGGTCCGGGACTCATTTTATCCACCGTCATCCGCAGATCTGCCGCACTCAGGGGGCCGACGTCAAAGGCGGCATAAAACGCCACCATGGCCAGGTTGGTTGACTTGGAAGACCCCATCGCCATGGCTGTTTTGGCCGCTTCCATGGCCCAGGTCTTGATGTTTTGTCCTTCAAGATAAGCCGCGGTCCGTTCATCCGGAAACTGGTTTGAAGGGGCATTGGCAAATAATTTTCCGCCTTTTTTCAGGTAGGGCAGATACCGATACGCCTCGGACTCATCCATGGACAAAAGAAAGTCGGCAGCGCCTGCCCGGATCAAGCTGGATCGGGCATCCCCGATCCTTAAGTGCGATACGACAGACCCGCCCCGTTGTGCCATGCCATGGGTTTCCGCACCCAGGATATTATACCCTTTGTCTAAAGCAGCGGTGGCCAGCACTTTTGTCATAAAAAGAATTCCCTGCCCACCAAGGCCGGTTAATACATAATTGATCGTCTTCATATTATTTTTCTCCGTAAAAGGGTTAGGCTTTTTCAATGGCATGTTGCGGGCAGATCTGTATACAGACACCACACTCGGCACAAAGCAGTTCGTTGATTTCCGTCTTTCCATTTTCTTTGTCCTGAATCAGGGCAGGGCACTCAAACCGCGTGTGGCAGAATCCGCAGTCATTGCACTCGTCTGAAACACGCACCTTTATCTGTTCAGGAATGGCCTGATCCTTGAATGCAATCACACAGGGATGGCGGGAGATGATCACGGCAATACCGCCGTCCGGATCATTTACATGGTCTGCTGCATCCTTTACGGTCTGAATCATGGTTTTCGTATCATAGGGGTCAACCACTTTTAAATAGTTAATCCCGCATCCTTTGACAATGGTTTCAAGGGAAATGGCATTGCCTTTTCTGCCGTCCACCCGGTCTCCCTGGGTAATGGATGGCTGCATGCCGGTCATGGCGGTAACATGATTGTCCAGGATCACCAGGATAAATCGTGAGTCATTGTAAACCGCATTGATGAGGCCTGTGGTGCCGGAATGAAAAAAAGTGGAGTCGCCTATGGTGGCCACAATGGGTTTTTTTACATCATCCTGGATATAGGCGTTCCAGAACCCGGATGCCATGGTAATCCCGGCCCCCATGTCAAGGACGGTGTCCACAACGCCTAAATTGCTGCCAAGGGTGTAACACCCGATGTCGGACGGGTAAATGGCCTTTGGCAGGGCTTTTCTGATGGAATAAAAAGAGGCCCTGTGGGGACATCCGGGACACAGGGTCGGCTTTCTTATGGGAAGATCAAGACCGCCCACAAGCGTGAAGGCTTCTGTGCCGCAGTCATGGTCTGATAATGGCGGCAGTCCGCAGTCTGAAAGGGCTTTGTTCAACACCCCTTCTATTTTTTCCGGCACCAGTTCACCTTCCATGGGCACATGATGGGTGAGTCTTCCCAGGGTTTTGTGTTTATCCCTTAACATATATTCAATCAGTGTGTCGGTTTCTTCAATGACCAATACCTTGTCACAGGCATCCATGAATTCATCAGCCAGTCGTTCCGGGAAAGGGTAGGGTGCACCCAGTTTCAGGACCGGGATGTCTTTCCTGTCATACTCTTCAAACATGTCTTGAACCACGCATGAGGGAACGCCACCGGTGACAACACCAAACGGATAGGACGTTCCTTTTTCAAGGGTATGCATATTAAACGGCGTCAAGGTATTGAATCGTTCACTGATCCTTTCATGTTTTTCATTCAAGGCCTTGTGTTGAATAAGCCTGAACTTTGGTGTGGATGCCCAGCGACTTGGCTCCCGTTTAAAATCAGCCTTGGTCAAATTACTTTCAAGGGCACCGTACGTGATATTCTGCCGGGCATGGCAGACCCGGATGGCGGGTCTCACCATCACTGGCACCTGGAATTCTTCGGAAAGATCAAAGGCGACTTTGATCATTTCCCTTGCCTCTTCAGGGCTTCCCGGATCAAGTACCGGCACTTTGCCCAGGCGTGCCATGAGCCGGGAGTCTTGTTCCGTTTGGGAGGAGTGGGGCCCCGGGTCATCACAGGAGATAATCACAAGACCGCCGATGTTGCCGATATAGGCTGCAGACATAAACGAGTCGGCCGCAACATTCAGGCCCACCATTTTCATGCAGCAGGCAGCCCGTTTGCCGGATATGGCAGCTGCAAACGCATTGTCAAAGGCCACTTTTTCATTAACGGACCATTCAATGCTGGTGTTCAGGTTAGCCGCTTTGGAAAACCGGACAACTTCGGGAAGGATTTCGCTGGAGGGGGTCCCGGGGTAGGAGGTCATGATCTGGCAGCCGGCCTCTAAAATTCCAAGAGCAATGGCGCCGTTTCCAAGTAAAAATTCTTCTTTCATTGTAAAATCCTTAAAATTTGATTCATGCAAATTTTTAAATTATCCGCCGTTGTTAAACACGTGTCAACCCGTGTCACAATGGGGGGTAAATTACAGTCCGTCGTGAACTAAGGTCTGGGGTCAGACCGCATTCAGGGGGGGCCAGTGGTAGAGAAAAGGGGAGGCGGTTGCCTGTTTAGGAGATAAAACATTGTCAATCCTGCAAGGGTCCATAAACGTCTCCATTTTTATAATAGATACGATTGTTTACAATACTGACTCGTATACCTTACAGAATTGTTGAAAGTCAAGCACTGTTTTTTGGGAAGAATCTTTACAGCAATAGCGTTACCATTTAAAATTGGTTTTATTGCCCAGACCTTTACACGGCATTTAAATATTGTTATTTAGTCTGCTGATAATGGTCACGTTTGGGGCTGCAGACCCGTTAAACATGAAACCTGTGCAAAATGTCTTATGGAGTTGTGATGCATGAAAACGAATCCCATGAAACCCAACCGATCAAATCTTTCCGTTCCCGGGCATGTAAAAAAAATGCATGGAAAAGCAATCGACTGCGCTGCAGATGTTGTCATGCTGGACCTTGAAGATAGTGTGCCACCGGATAAAAAAGTCACGGCACGCGAATTGGTCGTTCAGTCGCTTCGGCATATGAACTGGAAAGAAAAAACCGTAACGGTTCGCGTCAATTCCCTGGATACGCCATTTGCGTATCGGGATATTCTTGACATCGCTGAAAAGGCAGGAGATATAATCAATGCCATTGTCCTTCCAAAAATACATCATCCGGGTGATGTTCATTTTGTCAGCCGCCTTTTGGACGGGATAGAAATGGCCAAAAGATTTAAGCGTGAGATACAAATCGAAGCCTCCATTGAAACCGCCCGGGGGATGGCGGCTGTTTCACAGATTGCCCAGGCAAGTCGCCGCCTTAAAACCCTTGTGTTTGGTGTTGCAGACTATTCCAATTCCATTGGTGCCGGATTGATGTCGATTTCAGGTCATGGCGAAAACGAAGCCAACCTTTATCCGGGCCACCGGTGGCACTATTCAATGAGTAAAATGGTCATGGCTGCAAAAGCCAATAACCTTTTGGCCATTGATGCACCCTACGGTTACTTTAAAGATCGTGAAGGCCTTTGCCATTCTGCTTCACTGGCCCGGGCACTGGGGTTTAATGGCAAGTGGGTGATACACCCCGATCAAATTGATGTCGTAAACCAGGTTTTTTCGCCTTCCCCGGAAGATATCAAAAGGGCAAAAACCATTCTTGATGCCTGTGAAGCTGCCGAACATAACGGAAAAGGCGCCATTGGCATTGAGGGTAGAATGGTTGATCAGGCCACTTTGCGGCTTGCAAAAACATTATGGGCTCAGGCCGCTTATCTGGGTCTTGTATAACAATGGTTTTAATTCAGCGATTGTTTTATAATCCGTGATATCGCATTGAATAGGTGTTATGGAAATATGGTTTTGGGATAAAGCGGTGACATCGGTGTCCGGTTCTCCATCCCCTTGATTTGGGGTGCTGTACCAGTAATACGGCCTGTTTTTGGGGTCCACCCGTTTTTCAAATTGCCGGGAAAGATTTTTAGAGGCTTGCCTTGTAATTTTGATGCCGCGCATATCCGTCAGCAACAGATCCGGCGCATTGATATTTAAAAATGTGCCAAAAGGAAGTCCGTCATCGTGCAGCGTGTTCACAAGGGTTGCAATAAAGCCGGATACGCCTTTAAAATCTACAACTTTCCCCTGCTTTATGGAAACAGCCATGCTGAACACCCCATTTAATGCCCCTTCTCTGGCAGCGGCAACCGTACCTGAATAGTTGATATCTATGCCGAGGTTGCACCCTGAATTAATCCCTGAAATAACCAGGTCCGGCGGTGTGGAGAAAAGTTCAAACAACCCCAGCTTGACACAGTCTGAAGGCGTTCCCGTTACGATATACCCGGTGTCGTCCCCCTTCAGGGGGATGGGATTCATCCGCAGGGGTTTATGAAGGGTGAGACTATGACTCACGGCACTTCTCTCTCTCTCCGGTGCGATCAGAACAATTTCGTGATCAAAGCGAAGGGTTTCATACAATACCTGAATTCCGGGCGCATTGTAGCCATCGTCATTTGTAAGGAGAATTTTCATTATTTTTCTATATAATTTTAAACCTCAATGCGGAAAAGACCGATTCCACAACAGAAGCGGTCTTTAAAAATTCCGATTCCATCTATGTTTCAGTGACAAGACGATGCAATTTTATTTTAAATGGTATCTGATTAAAATGGATGAATTATTCAAGTTTAAATGACACTTTTAATTTGGTACGATATCCAACAATTCGGTTATCCTCCAAACGCATATCCATCATAACCACCTCAGCCACACGAATATCTCGAACCGATTTGTCAACAGCGGCAACAGCAGCCTTGGCAGCATCTTCCCAAGACTTTTCAGAAAACCCTACGACTTCAATTATTTTGTAAACACTTTTTTCCATGACAATCTCCTTTCAAAAGTTAAAATGACCTTAAAATGAGTTTGGTACAATCCTAAGAAGTGTGTGAGTAATATTGCACCTGTTATCTTGATGATACAGATAACCAAACACTTTGCAAAGTTATTTTTAAAAAAAACCAGAATAATATTTTTTTTGAAATGCCTGGATGGGTTTTTTAAACCGTATCGTCTGGTTTTATCGTCTGTTTACAAGATATATGCCTGTTCCCACCAGAACAAGTGCACAAACGAGTGACAGGGTTATCTGTTCGTTTAAAAAGATGGCCCCGGCAATTACCCCGAAAAAAGGGGTTAAAAACGTGAAAGATGCCAGCTTTGACACGGCGTAATTGCTGATCAACCAGAACCAGACAATATAGGTAATAAAAGCGATCCAGACAATTTGGTAAAAAAGGCTTCCGATAACCAGCGGCGACAGGTTCGTGATGCCGGGTTCTCCCAATGCCAGGGAAGCGGCAGGAAGCACCATTGCAGAAACACCAATCTGGTATAAAAGGGTTTTGCTCGGTGCAATAAAGGCAAGGGGACCGGTTTTTATGACCACGGTGGTTGCCCCCCAGAAGACCGCAGCACCCATCAACATGACATCTCCCAGGAGTGTCTCCCGGGTGGGAAGGTTTAAGGATTCATTGAATGCGACAATAATACCGATAAAAGCCAGGCAAAGACCGGACAACTGGACTTTACTGAGGGTTCCTCCGGGAATGAAAAGTTGGGAACCCAGGGCCACAACAAATGGCGATGTGTTCAGGAAAATGACGGCCCGGGAGGCATTGGTGAAATTAAGCCCCCAATAGATCAGAATAAATTCCGCTGAAAAGAGAAGGCCCACAGTGATGCCCCACCAAAGGGTCTTGTCTTTTGACAGGACGGGGATGTGGCGCAGGGTCATCCACACCAGCACCAGCAATGTGGCGCCCATGGACCGGATGCCCGCCTGGAGTATGGGAGAGATGTCCTGAAGGATCACCTTGATGGCCACTTGATTAAAGCCCCAACTGGCACAAAGAAGGACAAGCAGCGTGATCCCTTTAAAATCTAAAGCCGCATTATTGGGTTTCATAGGGTATTCATTCCTTTCAAATTACCAAAAGACAATTCATTCAACAGCAGGATCATGAACCATCGTATCCTTCTAACTTTTTCCATACTTTTTCAAAAGTGTGCTGTAGGGGGTGAACAATGCCTCATAATCTACACGGCCTTTTTTCAACAGGACGGAAAGGTATTCCGCCTCGCTGGTATTGACCACGAGATTTGCACTAAAGGTTAATGCCTCCAGATCAAAGAGCGTCTGAAATTCCGGCCCCATAAGAATATAGTAAATCGACCGTCGTTTTGACATGTTCAGCTGCATCATAAACCGATGAAAATCCTGGGCGTTTAATGGTGATGTTTCGTATTTGCTGTGATAAACCACTACGGCAAAATCCCGGAATCTCATGCTGTTAATGGCTTCGTCCACTGTGTCAGGAAAATAGAGCTGATATGTTTGTTCTTCAAGGGCGTTGGTAATGGTCTGTTTTATAGGGCCTTCCGGCATCAGAACCATGGCAGTGGGAATCGTATTTATAACCTGGTCCTCTTTTAATTTTCCATTGGCGAGCCATCCGATATCCTGGGGGTTGGGGGGCGTGACAGGGACCCGGGGGGAGGGGGAGGGTAAAATTGGTGCCCCAGAGGCTGATTCCTTTACAGAGACGGGGAATCCGTCTGATTGGATCTCTATGGGCTTCTTGCATTTTGGACAGGCAAATTTCAGGGTCCTGTCAGGGGGCAATCTGTTAATGGCGGTGGTCAATTTCTGTCGATGGGCATCTGAAAAGCGCAGGGCCTGATGGCAATGGGGGCATTCTGAAATCATGTGGTTTTCCTTTTAATCATCCAAAACATAAGGGGTTAATCATTCAACTTTCGGACTTTAGCTTTAATCGACGGGGTCAGGCTTTTTTTATGGTGCTTTTTATCACTATCTCATAAATAGTATGGGTAAAAGTGCCATAAAGAAAGCCTGACCCCATGTGAAAATGGCCAACTCCGAAAGTTGAGTTAATCGTGTTCACCTGACAGGTTGTCATCGTTTTCTTCCAGGGTTTCATTGTCCCGCCAGTCAATGGTCAGGCCTTCAATGGCCGACGTTTTTTCTCCTTTTTCCCGTTTTAATATGTCCATTTCCTGGGACATCACATTTTTATGGGAACAATAGGCAAATGCGGTTTCTTCTGAGATCAGACCCTCTTGGAACAGATCCAGGATATGCTGGTCAAAGGCCTGCATGCCGAATGCCCGGGAGTTGGTGATAATATCGTTAATGGTCTTGCCTTCAGACTCCCCGTTCAGGATAATATCATTGATTCTCAGGTTCATCCCCAGGATTTCCAGGGCCGCAATCCTTCCACCACCGATTTTGGGCAGCAGGCGTTGGCAGACGATGTATCGAATGGTATCCGCCAGTCTGTGGCGGATCTGGGGTTGTTCCTCCTGGTCAAACATGCCCAGAATCCGATTGATGGTCTGCCCGGCATCAACGGTATGCAGGGTGGAAACTACCAGGTGGCCGGTTTCAGCAGCAGACAGACCGATTTCCATGGTCTCCCGGTCCCGCATTTCTCCCACCAGGATGACCTTGGGTGCCTGGCGCAGGGCAGCCCTCAGTCCCGTGGGAAAGGCATCAAAATCATTTCCCAGTTCCCGCTGGTTAAAGGTTGCTTTTTTATGGGGGTGGACAAATTCCACCGGGTCTTCAAGGGTCACCACATGGATGGATTTTTCTTCGTTGATCTGGTTGAGCAGCGCAGCCAGTGTGGTGGATTTCCCCGAACCGGTTGCTCCGGTTACCAGGATCAGCCCGTTTTTTTCCTGGCCCATTTTATGAAAAATAGGGGGAAGCCCCAGCTTTTCAATGCTGGGGATGATGGTTTCCAGCTTTCTTAAGATGGTTGTCAAATGGTTTTTTTGTTTAAAAATATTGACCCGGAACCTGGCCTTGTTGCCCAGCCAATAGGACAGATCGCAGGACCCCGTGGTAACGAGATCTTTAAGGAGTCTGGGATCCCCCCCAATAAGGTTTAGGGCAAAGACCTCTGCCTGGAACGGGGTTAGCTCGGTGACTTCCGGGACCACGGGAACCGGGGTCAGTTGTCCGGATGATTCTACCTGCAGACTCTTTCCCACGGTGATATTCAGGTCGGATACATTGCTGAAGGTTTCCAGCATGCAGGTGATCCAATAATCAATTTCAGGTTGTTTCATTTTTCTTTCCTTGGTAAAGAATTAAACTCACCCCTAGCGGCACGATTAATGCGGCCCTGAAATTTTTCACGGTTATCGTCTCCCGCTTCTAATGAAACCATAACCCGCGCCAATGAATCCGCCGACAAGGTGGCTGAATTGGGATATCCGGTCTATCTTCAGGGTTGATACCACTTCATTGCCAATGAACAGCACTGCAATGATGATAAAGGTCAAGGGGATCTCCTTTGATCGGATATTTGAAAATGAGCTGAGCAGAATCAGCATGAAAGCAATACCACTTCCCCCTAACAGGGATGTTGAAAATATAAAGGCATTCAAGAGTGCTGTGACAATGGCGGTGATGAATATCATTTCCAACAGTTTGCCTGAACCGTGTTTTTCTTCCAGCAGGGGGCCCACCAGAAGGATAATCATAAAATTTCCCATCAAGTGACCCCAACCCTCATGACCGGCAATATGGGACACCAATCGCAGATAAAAATAGGGGTTTGAAAAGGATAAATGAGAAGGGGAAGAAAAATATGCAGCTAAAACCTGGTTAGAACAAAAGAACAGAACGCCTAAGGACAGGATGGAATAGGTTAAAATGACCGGGGCATTGTATTTGATTTTCATGGGGTGTTTCTCTTTTTTGCATTGAAAAAATTACGCTTCAAGGTTTTTTAAAACAGGGTTATCGCTTCTCAAAATTGTGCAGGTTTCAGAGTCATGGTCAAAAACAATTACGGCTTTTCCTGTTTTGAGTTGCGCCATCACCTGGGTGATTTTGGTTTCCAGGGGGACCTCAGTTTCTCCATAATCTGTCCCATCCCTTGTCACAAATTCTTCAATAACGCCATGAAGTGCCACTGGGTTTAATTGATCATGGGGAATTTTAACGGCCTTCATTCTTTAAAATTCCTGTTTTCCAACGCCAGAATTTTTTTTTCAGCTGACAGCTTTTTAATTTGATATTCCAGTTTAAACGCCTCCTTTTTTGTCAAATCCTTTCTCACGGCTACAACATCCACCGGAAGTCTTGATCTTGTGTATTTTGATGCGGTGCCCGCGTTATGTTTTGACACCCGGTTCTCAAGATTATTTGTGACACCGCAGTACAGGGAGCGGTCAGAACATTTTAATAAATACACCTGCCAGTTGTTCAAATTTTATCCTTTTGATTCCCCTATTGAAACTGCCTGTTGTTTTAGTGTATTTACTGTCATTGCATGGACCTTGTCAAGGATTAGGATAAAATGAAGCAACCGGCAGTCAACCAGACAGGTGTTATCACGGAGGTTCTCAAAGGAATCGTGGATCGGGTGACCTTTCATAACCCGGATAACGGATGGTCTATTCTTCGGGTATTGCCCTTTAATAATCCCCATGGTCAGGAAACAGTCATTGTCCATCAAACACAGGTATTTGCCGGTGCCACAATGGAATTTGAAGGGTCATGGACGGTTCACCCCAAATATGGGCGCCAGTTTCAGGCCAGCCTTGCCAGGGAAAAAAAGCCGGCAACAATCGCTGCATTGGAAAAATATCTGGGTTCAGGATTGATTAAAGGAGTGGGGCCCAAGACGGCTAAAAAAATTGTCAGGTATTTTGATCATCAAACCCTTGCTGTTTTTGAAGAATCCATTGAAAGACTTATCGAAATTCCCGGCATTGCCCAAAAAAAACTGGATATGATAAGCCGGGCCTGGACAGAGCACAAGGCCATTCGGGAAGTGATGATGTTTCTGCAGTCGCATGGTATCAGTACCTTGTTTGCGGTTCGGATTTATAAAGTGTACAAAGAGGATGCCATAAAAATTGTGACCAAAGATCCCTACCGGTTGGCAAATGACTTTTATGGCATTGGTTTTTTTTCTGCTGACAAGGTGGCGTTAAGTATCGGGCTTGAACCTGACAGTCGCCAGCGGATCATGGCCGGTATCCGGCATGTTTTAGCGGCCAGCAGGAATTTTGGACACTGCTATCTGACAGCCGCCCAGATTGATGAGCAGGTTAAAACTGTCTTACAATTAGATTTGTCTCATAAACTGGTTGAGCTGCTGCAATATATGGAACGAGAAAAGCTTTTGATGCGTCGGGAACTCGTGGGGGAAAAGGGGACAACTGAGCACTGTTATTATTCAAAATCTTTATATTTTGATGAAGGCTATGTCGCAAAAAGAATCGTTAATATGGGACCCCCTCCACGGGTTGATATGGTGAGGGTCGATCAGTGGATGGCCATGTACTGCAAAGCAAATACCCTTTCTTTAAGCACTGAACAGGCAGACGCGGCCAAGGGCATTGTCTGTGAAAAATTTTCAATTCTTACGGGGGGGCCGGGGTGTGGTAAAACAACCATTACCCGTGTCATTGTTAAATTAATCCAGGCAATGGGGTTAACGGTTCTTCTGGCAGCACCCACCGGCAGAGCGGCTCAACGGATGACGGATGTGATTGGACAGGAATCCAAAACAATTCATCGGGTGCTGGGATGGCAGAACGGCAAATTTAAAAAAAATGAGGAAGCGCCTCTAAAAACAGATTTTCTCGTTGTTGATGAATGCTCAATGCTGGATATCAACCTCACCGCATCACTGCTCAAGGCGGTTCCTGAAACGGCCCAGGTGTTGTTCATTGGCGATCCTGACCAGTTGCCGTCGGTGGGTGCGGGCAATGTGCTCAAAGATATCATTGCATCCGGGCGGGTGCCGTGTTTTAAACTGACCCAGATATTTCGACAGGCCCAGGCCTCCCTTATTATTAAATATGCCCACCAGATCAATAAAGGGGACATGCCCTGGATTCAATCCCCGTTTAAAAGCCCTGACATATGGCAGGATAAGATCGATTGTTTGTTCCTTGATTCAGATGAGGCCACCCAGGAGCAGATACAGTTTATTGCACGGGTGAAACGATTTTATGCGCTAACGTCTTCTGAATTGGAAAACACGGTATTTGAGGCATCTGATGACGGTGATTTTTTTGAATTCCGGATCCAGGAACCCGTTATCCCCTATGAAACGGAAATCAGCATCCCAAAAAAATTTGAGCATGTGAATCTGAAAAAAGTGTCTGAAGCCCAAACCAGGATTGAAGAGTTGCTTTTGGTTGTGAAAAAGGTTCATCCCTGGTCAACGCTCCATTATGGACTCGCTGCATTCGATGTTATCAGAAAGCTTTACCAGGAATGGATCCCCAAATATTATGGCCAGTGTGAAATACAGATCCTTTCTCCGATGACCCGGGGAAGCCTTGGGACGGTCAGTTTAAATAAACTCATCCAGGAAACCGCAAATCCCTATGCCCAGGGCAAGCGCCAATTGAAGGTCGGAGAAAGAATTTTCAGGGTGGGGGACCGGGTGATTCACCGGCGAAACAATTATGACCTGGGTGTCTTTAATGGGGATATTGGTGTTATCAGAGATATTGATACGATGGCGTTAACCTGCACGGTTGTTTTTTATCCGGATAACCGGCGGGTTCATTACAAGCAAACCGATATTATGGAACTGGATCTGGCGTATGCCATCACCATCCATAAATCCCAGGGCAGTGAATTTGAAATTGTTATTATCCCGGTGCTTACCCAGCATTATAAAATGCTGTTTCGGAATTTGATCTATACCGGGATAACCCGGGCAAAAAAACTGGTCGTGTTTGTCGGTACCCGAAAGGCCCTTTCCATGGCAGTTAAAAACCATGATATCAGCAAACGGCAAACCGCTTTGCAGGTTTTACTGATGTCCTGAATTCATGATCGGCACTTCTATTGTCGTACCGGATTATTTTTCCTGCCAGACCGGGATCCGTTTTTCAAAAAATGCCGTGACCCCTTCTTTTGCATCATCTGTGGTGCACAGGCGGGCAAAGGCTTCATTCATATAGGCAAACTGGGCATCGTAGGACATATCTTCGGAATGATAAAACGCCGTCTTTGCAATCTGGACCGCAATGGGGCTTTTTTGTGCCAGTTCTTCGGCCCACAGGCGGGCCTGGACATCCAGTGCTTCGTTGGCGACGATTTTATTTATCAGACCCAGGGAAAGGGCTTCCGGGGCTTTGATCAAGTTTCCGTAAAGCAGGAGTTCCAGGGCCTTTTTCCGGCCCACACACCTGGCAACAGGAAGGATGGGCCCAATACAGTTCAGTCCGACATTAATGGCCGTCAGTCCCATGCGCGAGGTCTCTGCAGCAATGACCAGGTCTGCAGCGGCAATCAATCCCATGCCGTTTGCAGCGGCAACGCCATGAAGCTGTGCAATGACCGGTTTTTTTATTTTTGAAAGGGTAACAAGGGGTGCCTCCATTCGTTCGATCCATTCGCGGTATTCAATGGCAGTCTTCCCGGCAAGTTCGGTTACGTCAATTCCAGCACAAAATGCCCTGCCTGCGCCCTTTATCAGAATCACCCTGACCGATGGATCGGTATCCAGCTCAACCAGCGCCTGATTCAGTTCGACAGCCATCTGGGTGCTGAAAGTATTCATGCTTTCAGGGCGGTTCAAGGTGAGTGTTGCCACATGATTCCCACCAATTTCAATGATCACCTGTTCAAATTTCATTATGACATCTCCTTTTGTATCGGTTGTCATCATCATCCTGTCCAAATTCCTGATTTACATGTTACCGTAGCAGTTACCAGGGGGAATGAAAAGAGTTGTCATATTATTTTGATGTTATCGGGTTTTCCAGACCGGGTACAAGGTCGCGTTATTAAATCGGATATACAGGTCTTTAAACGGTTTTGATACCATGAGAACCGCCTTTTTTTCAACGGAACCGGTAGCACTGCACTGGTTTCTGAGGTCAGAAAAATCCGCTTTTTCCAGGAGATATTTTAATGCACTGATGTGTGTTTCAATGATGCTGCTGTCCGGGTCAGTGTCGTCACATTTAAAACACTGCCTGACCAATCGCTCATATTCTCTTTTGGACGCAGTTTCAATACAGTGATGGCTTAAGTCTAAAATAATTGTCATAGCAAAAAGAGCCTGCTATAGTTTTTTTAATTTATCAGGGTATTCCCTGGCAAGGTCAACGTAAAGCTGTTTCCCCCAAGTCCAGAAATCTTTGTGTTTTTGTTTGACATCACCAAGGATTTTGAACGGCACCCCCCCTGTGATTTTTCCGTCAGGAATGATGGTGTTCTGGGGTATGACACAGCCTTCGGCTACAATGGCCCATGATCCGATGACCACATCAAAACCAATGATAGAACCAATGCCGATGACAGCATGGGATTTTATATATTTGCCGTGGACAATGGCCCCATGACCCACGGTAACTCTTTCTTCGAACTCCTGAACCCCATCGGGCTGGATATGGAGAATGGCATTCTCTTCTATGGCAGTTCCGGCCCCAATGATAATTTTACCATAATCTCCCCGGACAATGGCCCCATGACCGATATAACACTGGTCACCGATGGTGACATCGCCAATGACCCTTGCAGAATCGCTGATATATGCATCTTTTCCAATTTTGGGGATTTTTTCACCATATTGGTATACTGCCATGTTGTCTCCCGTTTTCAACCTTTATAATTTAGCAGGGTTTTTGTAATGATCTAAAATCGCATCTAATTTTTTTTGAATATAGTCACACGCCGAGCGGGCTTTTTTATAGGTGATGGTGGGCATGTCTGAAGACAGGTGTTCTATTTCCTGCTCATCCATCCCGGAAATTTTGTTGATGGCAAACACATCCACTTCACCCTCCTCTGCTAACAGCCCGCATCCGCTGATAACCCCAAGATACTCGTCGTTTAAAAAAATGGGGACCACCACCTTGAGCAGTCCGGCATCACATTCGTCAATTATATATTTTTTTGTCTGCATGGCCTGGTTAGACATATTCATATGGGCAACAGCACAGATAAACGTCTGCCCTTTATCCAGGGATTTGATGGCCGGACATAATTTGTTGGACCAGTTTTTGCTGTCGGTGATTCTAATCCCCTCTGTATTGAAGACAGAGGTTTGCAGGGTATAGGTTTTTGACACGTCAGATTCAAGTAAACGCCATCCTTCAAGGGATTGGATCTGGTTTAATTCCATTTTACGCATTCCTTGTTTGATTTTACAGGTTTTTCAAATTTTTTGACATGTAATTGCTCAATGCCTCCTGAACGGTCCTTGCCGCAAGTTCAGCGCAATGGACATCTTTATCCGGAAGCCTGCCGATGGTGGTTAAAACCATTTCTGATGTGATATCTGTTATTTCATCCGGGTCTTTGCCCAGGGTCAGTTCTGCAGCAAAGGAGCCGCTGACAGAACTTGAGGCACAGCCGTTGGTAAAATAGGATGCATCAGAAACCCGGTCATTCTCAAATTTTAAATAAATTTCCATGGTGTCACCACATTCTCCGGTCACACTGGCGTGGCCATCCGGATGTTCCATTCTGCCATTAAATTGGGGATGGCGCCATCTCTGAAATCCTTTTTCTCCCAGTTCCCGTTTGGCATCCTCAAATATTTCGTTTTGAAGGTTATCTATAAAGTCGTCTAAATTTTTCATGATTAAAATTTCTTCCCACAGCAGCTTCCCGGTCCTGCACATCCTTCAGCCTTGCCGGGAGAAGCCCCGCAACATGCCGTGTCTCCTAATCCGGGCAGGCTGTTTCTGGTTGGGCCTGACATGGCTGAATGGGCCGATACCTGCTTTGTCATGTTTGTACTACCGCATGATTTACATACGGGCGTATCGTGTCTCCCGATAATGAGGAGTTCATTTGATGCGTTGCAGTCCTTACATTTATATTCATAAAGGGGCATTCATCTCTCCTTTTTGTGAATGAATCAACCGGTGGGGGGATGAAGAAAAGCACCCTGTCTGTGAATGGGCATTTATTTGGTTTGGAAAGAGTGCTTTTCTTCTCCACTCGTGAACCGATTACCAGTGACCATCCTTATTGGCATCATCGGCAAAAACAACATTGCCCTGTTTAAATTTCTGGACCGCATCAATGACCCGTCCGCTCTGATCATTGACCACTTTTACACCGGCAGCTTCCAGGGTTTTAAAGGCATTGGGACCGCAGAATCCCGTCAACAATACCTCAACGTCCTTATCACTGACCGTTGTTGCCGCTTGAATCCCGGCGCCTTTGAATGAATCTTTATTCTCTTGATTATTAAATGCTTCAAATTCAAGTGTTTCCGTATCGACAATGAGGATATACGCAGCCCTTCCAAATCTTGGATCCAGTTGAGCATCCAGCGTATCTCCCTGTGATGTGACAGCTACTTTCATTTTTGCGTTCTCCTATACCCTATGTTACACCTGTCCGCCGCCGCCGCCACAGACTTGATCATTGCTGATTTCAGCCAGTTTGCCGGCAATCAGATCTTTTACAACCGGTTCTATTTCCGGGCGTTGATCATCATGATATACATCAATGCCCACCTGTCTGAAGCCCATCAACGGCCGCATGCCGATACCGCCGACGATGAGCGCATTAACCCTGTTTTCAGACAAAAGATTGACCGGTACCATGCAGCCGCCTTGGGCATGCTCCTGATTTTGGAGAATGGATACTTTTTTGATTTCACCATCTTCCACGTCAACAAAGGTAAAGACATCACAATGACCGAAATGGCCGGCCCTTGTTCCATTGAGTCCGCCCTGGCCGTTAGATGGAACTGCTATTCTTCCGTTTTTCATCATTTTATTGCTCCTATAAATGTTGCATTATATTGTTCACAGGTGTGTTGAATTCCGGCAGAGACACAATGGTGTCCCACACCTTTTGTATTTCAATACTGGCCTGTGAGTTCTTGTCGTATTCAAAAATCGTTTTTGCCTGGATCATGGATTCCGTAAACGTCTGATCAAATGAGATTTTGCCGGCAATCGCGATATGGGTCTTTTGGGCAAGGTCTTCAATTCTTTTTGTTTGATCCGGATTCAGATCATACTTATTGATGCAGACCATGGCAGGAATGTTAAAATGTCTGGCAAGTTCCCCCACCCGTTCCATATCATGGAAGCCTGAAACCGTGGGTTCTGCTATGATCAGTATGGCGGAAGCCTGACCGATGGCGGCAATGACCGGGCATCCGATGCCGGGAGGGCCGTCCGTCAGAATAAGGTCAAGATTGTTTTGGGTTGCCATTTTTTTTGCTTCCTGCCGGACAAGGGCCACAAGTTTCCCTGAATTTTCCTGGGCAATGCCAAGTCTTGCATGGACCATGGGGCCAAACCGGGTTCCTGAAATATACCATTGTCCGCAAATGGTCTCGGGAAAATCAATGGCCTGTTCCGGGCACAGGTCTACACAAACCCCGCAGCCCTCGCATGCAATGGAATCAATTTCAAAGGTGTCCCGGACCGCATCAAATTTGCAGACCTCAATGCAACGGCCGCATTGGGTGCACATGTCCGGGTTGATCACGGCTTCATGGCCGCCTACAAAATCAGTGGATTGTTTGAAATCAGGGTCCAAAATCAGGTGAAGGTCTGCTGCATCAACATCCGCATCACACATCACCATGTTTTTAGCCAGGGAAGCAAACGCTGCTGTGATGGTTGTTTTACCTGTTCCGCCTTTCCCACTTAAAATTACCAGTTCTTTCATCTGTTTTGTCCCCCCTTTTCTACCAATTGCGCTATTTTTTCGAACAAGTCCTGAAATTTTTCTTTATACTCAGGCAGTTTGTCAACAACCATCTGGCCGTTGGAATAAATTTGTGCAATTTTTTTATCAAAAGGGATTTCCATGAGGATGGGCAGGTGTTCCTTTTCTGAATATCGTTTAACATCGTCATTGCCCAGACCTGCCCGGTTGATGACAAGCCCGTGGGGGATGCCGAGGATTTTGACCGTTTCAACGGCAAGTTTGAGATCATGCAGACCAAACGGGGTGGGCTCGGTGACCAGCAGGACAAAATCCGCTTTGTTCATTGCGGCAATCACCGGGCATGAGGTCCCGGGAGGCGCGTCAATGATGGTGACAAGGTTCGGATCTGTATAGGACCTGACTTTTCGTATAATGGGGGGGGCCATTACCTGTCCGACATCCATGCAGCCCCGGACGAAAGAGATGCCCCTTGCTGATCCATGCTCAATGTCACCCAATGATCGTTTTTTTTCAAGAACCGCACCTTCGGGGCAGACTTCAAAGCAGCCTCCGCAGGAATGGCAGAGGGTGTCAAAGGTAAGGACTTCTTTTTTTAAAACAGCAAGGGCACCAAACCTGCAGATGTCCATGCATTTTTTACAAAACGTGCATTTTTCCAGGTCAATTTCCGGTACCGGTGCAATGACCGGTTCTTTTTTCCCCATGACCGGATTTAGAAAAAGGTGGCAATTGGGTTCTTCAACATCACAGTCAAAAAGTTGTACCTTCTGTTCAATGGAAAGTGCAAGATTGGTTGAAACCGTTGTTTTTCCGGTCCCTCCTTTACCACTTGCAACACTGATAATCATTATATGGGTTCTCCTTTTGGTTTGCTTGTCCGGTTTGAAATTCGGGCGATGTGGTTCAGGTGATCCAAAAGATTCTGGGCCTGCTCTTTACCCGGCACCAAAGGAAACTGCATCAGAACGCCTAAGCCTTCATAGGCTTCATGAAACGCCTTGTGGTCCAGTGCGCTTAATACCACACAATTCATCATGGCATTCTTAAAAAGGACATTTTCGATCAGCTTTCTTCCTGTCATGTCCGAAAGGTGTTCATGGGTAATGAACAGGTCGAAGTTTTCTTCAGAAAGTTTAGAAAGGGCATTTTGCGCCGTATCTGTCCATTCAGTGGTGACATTATTTTCTGAAAAGGCTGTTTCCAGTTCTGAAAAATTGTTTTTTTTCTGGCTTACCAGCAGTACATGCGTCATATGTTGTTAACTCCCTTGATGTTTCATATTTGGTCCTGCGTTTATCCCATATGCAAGCCATGTGCCATAAATAAAAATAAAAGAATTAATTGATAATAATATAATGATTTTAGGATGTTAAGAAATTGTTGGGTGGGTTGGTTTGTTTAAAAAAAAGAAATGGTCGCGGTTATGCGACCATTCGAATCGTTAATGATTCGATGGGGCGGGTATTTGTTTGACCATTTTTATTTTATTGAATCCCTCCGGGGTATGACTGTATTCGACGGTATCCATCACCTGCTGAATAATATAAATGCCCAGTCCCCCGGGTTTGATCTCATCCATTTTGCGTGCTTCAATCGAATCGATATCAAATTGAATCCCATCATCAAGAACCGAGATGATGATACGATGGGTTTCCTGTCGAATGGTCAGATCAATCGTCCGGTTATGATCATTTTTATAACTGTGCTTGATTATATTGGAGCAGGCCTCATCAACCGCCAGAATGATATTTGTCGATTCTTTTTTTGACAGATCTGTTTTCGAGAGGGCATCTGTGATCACTCTCCTGATACGTTTCAAGTTCCTGGGGTGTGACCTTACGCTGAAAAAAATGGGTTCCGGGTTCATAACGGTGTCAATCCGGTATTCGTTGAAGCATATTAATACGGACCAAATACCATCAGGGTCAAATCGTCGCTCTGGCCCTGGGTTTCGGTAAATTTATCGACAGCACCCTTGATGCCTTTGATCATTAAATCAGGATCATTGGTCTGTCGTGCAATTACGGATAAAAGCCTGTCAATCCCAAACAGGTCATTGTTGTTGTTTTTTGCCTCAATAACCCCATCCGTATACAGCGTGATACTTGAATTCTTTTGAAGCGTAAAATTTTCCTGGGCATATTCAAGGTCCGGGATAATCCCCAATGGCGGCCCTTTTTTGGTGTCATGACCTAATAGTAAAACCCCTTCATCGTCAGAATAAATGGGGAAGACATGCCCTGCGTTTGCCATTTGTATGCTGTTCTCAACAGTATCCAGCAGCATGTAAACAAGGGTAACAAACATCCCCCGTTTTGCCCGTTCACACAGCACGTTATTTATATGGCTCAACAGTTCCCGGGGCTCGGGATATAAAAGGGCGAAATATTGAAAATCACTGGTAAGCCTCGCCATGAAGAGGGAAGCTGAAATGCCTTTTCCTGAAACATCCCCCAGCACAATTCCCAATTTGTTTGTGGGCAATTTGAAAAAATTGTAAAAATCTCCTCCGATTTCCAGGGCCGGTTGATTTAAAGCGGCAAACCGATAGGTTTCAAGTGTGGGAAGCATTCTGGGTAAGAAGCTTTCCTGTACCTCTTTGGCAAGTTTTAAATCCCTTTCAAGGGTTTCCCTTTGCAGAATGATTTTATGCATTTTAGCCGTATCAATGGCCACCGCAGCGCTGCTGCTGATGGTGACCAGCATGTCCAGTTCTTCATTAGAAAAAATAAAGGGGGGCGTGATTTTGTTAATCACCTGGATAACCCCGATGATTTTATTGCGAACCTTAAGGGGAACACAGAGCATGGCCCGGGTTCGGTAGTTTGTTTTTTTGTCATGCTCAGTAGAAAATTTCGGGTGCTGGTAAGCATCTTTAATATTAAGGGGGATGCCGGTTTCTGCGACGAGTCCTGCAATCCCCTGTCCCTTTTTCAATCGGTAGATTTCTTTGATGTCATCGCCGACATCCCCAAGGGCAATATGAAATATCAGGTCTCCTGTTTTTTCGTCTAGTAACAGCATACTGACCGCATCAGCTGAAAAGGCTTTTCTAGTCGTCTCCATGACATTGGACAAAAGCTTTCCAATAGAAAGTTCGGAGTTTATCAGGTTAGCGATTTCAATGCAGTTGGACAGACGTTCAACTTTGCTGATACAGGCCTTGAGATCTGAGGCATTATCGGTAATCATATAGGGGTAAATGTTTTTTTCCATGACCATATTAAATTTTTATATAAAGCCTTGCCGGGTTTGTCAATCTTTGTAATTATCGTTGACACGGAAAATCGGGTACGTTATCTTGAAATCCATAAACAGATAAGTGATAAATAAACGCTATGATCAAAGTAGAAAATCTTGTAAAAAAATATGGCAATGTTACCGCTTTAAATCACTTGAATTGTCGGTTTGAGACGGGAAAAGTCACTGTTATCCTCGGTGGCAGCGGGTCAGGGAAAAGTACCCTGCTACGGCAGCTTACCGGCCTTGAAAAACCGGATTCAGGGTCTGTTTACTTTGATGGCGTGAACCTGACAACGGCAAACAAGAAAAAATTATATGGCATCAGAAGAAAGATGGGAATGCTGTTCCAGGGATCTGCTCTTTTTAATTATTTAAACATTTTTGAGAATATAGCGTTTCCCTTGCGGGAACACACAAAAATAGCCGATAATATCATAAAGACCATCGTGACCATGAAACTGGAGATGGTGGGATTACGGGGGACTGAGAAGCTCATGCCCTCCCAGTTGTCCGGGGGGATGATGAAACGGGTGGGGCTTGCCAGGGCCATGGTGATGGATCCTAAAATCATTTTTTATGATGAGCCCACATCCGGTCTAGACCCTATCTCTACCGGAGTGATTGACAAGCTGATCAAGGACCTTAATCAGGCGCTGAATATTACCTCTGTCGTGGTTTCCCATGATATGGAGTCCTGTTTTAGAATTGCCGATAATATCATGATTCTTTTTTTCGGGGATATTATTGCAGAAGGGACCGTGGAAGAAATACGTAATAGTAAAGATTTGAGGGTGAAACAGTTTATCAATGGGGAGCCTGAAGGGCCCATTCCATTTACCCGGACGGATAAAAATTATTTAGATGAAATTCTATTCAGATGACATTTCGTTTGATTAAAGGAGCGTTGTGAGTTTGGAAATTGCCGCATCACTTGGCCGTATCACTTTAAATCGTCTTCAGATCCTGGGCAGGAGTGGCATCTTTTTGTTCATGAGTGTTTTCCAGGCGTTTTTACCGCCGTTCAGGATACCCCGCCTGGTGAAAGAAATTGAATTTATCGGATCAAAGTCCTTTTTGATTGTTTTTGTCACCGCCCTTTTCACTGGGATGGTATTGGGTATTCAGGGGTATTATTCATTAAGCCAGTTTGGCGCAGAAGCAGCTTTAGGGGTGATGGTGGCCCTTTCAATCATCCGAGAGTTGGGGCCGGTGCTTTGTGCATTGATGGTCACCGGCAGGGCCGGGTCTGCCATTACTGCGGAAATTGGCATCATGAAAATTACGGATCAGTTTCCGGCGCTTGAAATGATGGCCATTGATCCGTTGAAATATGTGATCAGCCCTAAGGTGGTTGCCGGAATTATTTCCCTGCCGCTTTTAACGGCTTTTTTTGATCTGGTGGGCATTGCCGGGGGGTACCTTGTCGGGGTGAAGTTACTAGGGGTCAATGAAGGCGCCTATTTAGGCAAGATGGTGAAAGCCATCACATTTACCGATATCCATGGGGGAATCCTGAAATCGCTGTGTTTTGGCCTTTTGATTACGTGGATATCATCATTTATGGGGTTTACAGCTGAACCCACCACCGAGGGCGTGAGCCGTGCAACTACCAATGCGGTTGTCCTGACCTCTCTGTCTATTCTCATTGTGGATTATATCTTGACATCTTTATTACTATAGGATTTAACGTATTCATCATGTATGGAAGAAAAACAGAAGTATCCGTCGGTATTTTCATGATGGTGGGCATTGCCTGCCTGGTCTATTTATCCGTTAACCTGGGCAATGTTGACCTTTTTGGATCTGACGATTTTGTGATTGATGCCAGCTTCGGATCCATAGAAGGTCTTGAGATTAGTGCCTCCGTTGAAATTGCCGGCGTGCAGGTGGGGAAAGTAACAAGAATTACCCTGGAAGAAAATCAAGCCCTTGTACAGATGGAAATTAAAAAAGGAACTCAAATATCCGATGATACCATTGCTTCCATTCGGACAAAGGGGGTTATCGGAGACAAATTTGTCAAATTATCACCGGGCGGTTCTGATGAAATGTTGGGAGATAACGACTCATTGATGGATACAGAGTCTGCTATCAGCCTGGAAGAATTGGTCAGCAAATATATTTTTGAAAAATAACAGGCTTATGAGTTTTAAAATCAAGAACACAGAAAAAGAAAATATCGGTATTATCATCGTTGAGGGTGAAGTTGATATGTTCACCTCTCCAAGTTTGCGGGATAAACTGCTGCCCTACTTTGAACGAGGGGTTAAGGGGGTTATCGTAGACCTTTCCGGGGTCTCATTCATGGACAGTTCCGGCATTGCAACCCTTGTCGAGGGGCTTCAATGGAGTAAAAAAAATATAAAGGAATTTATATTGACAGGATTGGGTGACAATGTGCTGAACGCACTTTCCCTGACAAAGCTGGATAGAGTGTTCAATATAAAAGCAGATACAGATGATGCATATAAAGAATTGTCTGAACGGTAAAAATCTTTTTTATTTCAGGAGGTATCAATGAAACGGGTTGGAATGGGTGTGCTTATTGTCTTTGCGGTCTGTATCTTTTTTTCGGTAAATAATGCCGGTGCGTCATCTGTTCAGGATCAGTTGAAAGCCACCATTGATCAAGTGATGGCCATATTGCGGGATCCATCTCTCAAGGGAGACGCCCAGACTGAAAAAAGAAGAGCCGCCCTTCGGCGGGTGATCCATGAAAGATTTTCTTTTGCCAGAATGTCACAACTGAGTCTTGCCCGACATTGGAAAACAAGAAGTGATGCGGAAAAAAAAGTCTTTGTCGAGCTGTTTGGGCAACTCCTTGAGCAAACCTATGTCGCCAAAGTAGAAGCCTATAACGATGAGAAGGTGGTCTATTTAAAAGAATTTGTAAAAGAAAAACGAGCACAGGTCAATACAACGGTTATTACCGGCACACTTGAAATCCCCATTGATTATCGACTGTATCAATCAACAGATGGCTCATGGATGGTCTATGACATCGTCATCGAAGGTGTCAGCCTGGTGGGAAATTACCGCTCCCAGTTTGATCAGATCCTGCAGAAAGATCCGTATGAAAAATTAGTGGAAGAATTGAAAAAGAAAATTAACAGCTGATGGGTGCCATAAAACCGGTTGATTGGGATCAGGGCTGGGAAATCCAGGACACTTTTTACAATACCCTCTACAACAAGGCAGCGCACCTGTTAAAGATACGGCTGAATACCCTTCATACCCGAGTATCTTACCATTGTGCCCTGAATCTCCTGGCAACAGAAGGGGGAAACCCACGGGTTGTTCTCCCGGCGATCTTACTGCATGATATCGGCTATTCGCAACTTCCTGAAACCGAGATTAAGGATGCCTTTGGCCCGAAAATCAAAAACCCCGAACTCCAGAGATGTCATGAGCTTGAAGGAGTTCATCTTGCCGGGAAGATACTGCGGGAAATAGACTATCCGGCTGATATGATTCAGCGTGTTCAAGCAATTATTGATGGCCACGATACAAGGGAAACGGCTCACGATAGAAACGATATGATTGTCAAAGATGCCGATAAGCTTTGGCGCTACAGCTTCGAGGGGTTTTATTTGAACTATCAATGGTTCGATTTAACACCGCGAGCGTATATGGATAGATTGATATCAAAAATTCCAGTATGGTTTTTTACGAACACAGCCAAAACCTCAGCCATTGAACAAGCAGAAAAACGCAGGAAAGATTTAAAAATACTGAAATGAAGAAGGCGGGTTTGTTGAGTCAATAATTCATTTTACCCGGAATAACCCCCCGGACGCCTCCCCGGGGATTCGGGGTGTCATCCTTTCTTCGGGGAATGAGGTGAATGTGGGTATGAAAGATGGTCTGGCCTGCGGTTTCTCCGCAATTGACACCAATATTAAAGCCATTCACCATTGGATCCTGTTCCAGGATTTTTTTTTTCAGTGCTATCATTAATTCATGGGCATCGCATCTTTCCTGCCGGGTCATTTCAAAATAATCAAGACAATGCCGCCTGGGGATGACCAGCATGTGGTCCAGACTGACGGGTGAACTGTCCCGGATGGCAAAAACCGTTTTGTTTTCACCGATGATTGTTAAGTGTTCCGTCCGGCAAAATGGACAATGGATCGGTGATCCCGGGCGGCTTTCTGGTAAAATAATAGGGTCGCTCATTTGATCTTGGATGGCATGGTTATAATAACAACTCAATTTTCGGGGTGCCATTTATGTCTGACCCCTTCCGTTAAAACTGAAGACCGAACGTTGAGTTAACAATAATCAATGTATGTATTATCAGGGTATACCATAAACAAAATATTTTTTAAAAATAAATTTTTAATTGAAAATGGATGGGGTTATCATATAGTATATTAAGGTATGTATATTTTTATGGATATGAGATACAATATGTTATTAATTATTTAATATAAAACGACAATATAAAACCGCTAACACAAAAGGAGAATAAGCATGGAATTTGGATCGATTGATGAAATATTAAGTTTTGCTGTTGACAAGGAAGAAGAAGCTGTTGCATTTTACCTGGCGTTAGCCAAAGAAGCCACCAGGGCTTCCCTTAAAGAAACGTTTGAGAGATTTGCAAAAGAAGAAGAAAAACATGTGGCACTTCTTTCAGATATTTCAGGCAACAAAGAGAAAATTGATTCCTATGAGTTTAAGAAAGTTACAGATCTTAAAATCAGTGATTACATGGTGGAAGTGGAGTATGAAGAGGGGATGCCCATGCCGGAAATCCTTAAACTGGCCATGAAAAGAGAAGAAAAAGCGGTTAAGCTTTACTCCATGCTGGCAGATCAGACGGACAATGCGGATGCTAAAAAGGTGTTTACGATTCTTGTTCAGGAGGAATCAAAACACAAGCTGGGTTTAGAATCAATGTACGATGATTATCTGGCAGATCAGGATAATTAATTTGTATTAGTCAAAAAAGGTTGATGGGGTATCCTGTCAGCCTTTTTATCCCTCCTGATACCCCTTTCATCCCAGTGAATTCAGCGTGCCGGAAAAAAGGAAGAAAAGTGGATTTAAAATGTCTATTCAGACCAGCGACCATGGCAGTTATCGGTGTGTCCACATCCCAGGACAACCACCCCGCTAATGTGATTTACAATAAAAACAATTTGCGGTATCCGGTGAAAACATTTCCCGTGAATCCAAAGGGGGGACTTTTGAACCGGGAACCCCTTTATCCCAGTGTCGGGCATATCCAGGAGGATGTTGATATGGCCGTCATTGCCGTCCGGGCAGCGTTTGTTCCCACGGTGGTGGAACAATGTATACAAAAGGGCGTCAGGGGTGCGGTGATTGTCTCGGGCGGATTTGCAGAAGCCGGAAATTCAAGTTTGCAGCAGCGGGTGGTGGATATTGCCAGAGAGGCAGCTTTCCCTTTTGTCGGTCCCAATTGTCTGGGGATTTATGCCCCTGATCATGTGGATACCTTTTTCCTTCCCGGTGAAAGAATCATTCGCCCGGACAAAGGAAATATCGGGTTTGTCAGCCAGAGCGGCGGCGTCCTGGTGGATCAGATGGTCAATTTTGCAGGCCAGGGGATTGGTTTGTCTCTTGCCGTGAGCATTGGAAACAAGGCCTATGTCAGGGAAACAGACATGCTGGACTGGTTTGATCGGGACCTTGGGACAAAGGTGATTGCTTTTTACGTTGAAGGGTTTGAACGAAGGGAAGGGCGACTTTTTGTTGAAAAAGTCGAGCAATGTTCCAAACCGGTGGTCATCCTGAAGGCGGGAAAGAGTAAAAAGGGGAGTGAGGCGGTTTCCAGTCATACGGCATCGTTGGCCGGGGATTACAGGGTCTTTTCTGAAATCATGAAACAGCATTGTGTGGCTGAGGCAGAGAATGAATATGAACTGGCCGCCTTTTGTGAGGCATTGAGTTGCTATCCCCAAGGGATTAACGGCAAGATCGGTATTCTTTCTCTGAGTGGCGGTCATGGTGTTATCGCTGTTGATGCCTGTGAATTGAACGATATCGCCGTCCCCCGTTTAGAACAGGAAACAATGGATAGCATTAAAAAGCGACTGTCACCGGAAATCAGAAAAATCGCCTCCCTTGTCAATCCCCTGGATCTTACCGGGAGTTCTGTGGACAGTGATATTGTTATGGCTGCAACGTATTTGTCAAGGGATAAAAATGTTGAGTGTGTACTGGCGTTGCTGCTTCCCTATTCGCCGGGTGTTTCAGCCGATATTGGGGCAAAGCTCAGCCAGGTGGCAAGAAATGAGGGCAAACCCATGATTGCATATGTTCCCAAGGAAGATAAATATAAAATTATCATCGAAGGGTTTGAACTCAATAATATCCCGGTGGCCTCTTCTGTGGATGGGGCTGTTTTGATGGCAAAAGCATTGAAGAGGTGTCGACCATGGTAAACGAAAACAGCGGGAAAATCCTGGAAAAAAACAAGTCCTTAGGATGGGTACAGGAACCGGATGCCAAAGCCTTGATGAAATTACAGGGGCTTGATATCCCGGATTTTATTTTAACCGATTCCTTTGAAGCGGCAGATCAGTTTTTAAAGGCATCTAAATCTCCGGTTGTCGCAAAAGCGGTTTCAAAGAAAATCCTTCATAAGACAGAGGCCCAGGCCGTTGTTACAGGAATTAGCTCCAGTGAGCATCTGAAAACTGAAATGGCCAGACTGCAAACCCTTGACGGGTGTGAGCACATATTGGTTGAACAGATGGTTCAGGGCCTTGAGATTATCATCGGGGCCAAAAATGATTATCAGTTCGGCCCTGTTATTGTTTTTGGCATTGGCGGCACTTCTGTTGAAATCTATAATGATACGGCTATCCGAATGGCCCCCCTTAAGCCGGGGGATGTTTATTCAATGGTGGAATCACTTACGGCAAAAGAGATCATATCCGGATACCGGGGAAGCGCCGGGGTGAACATGCAGATCCTGACGCATTTAATGGTCAATTTTTCCTATTTGATCATGGCGTTTGAAAAGGAGATTGAATCCGTGGATTTGAATCCCGTGATCTGTACCCGGAACCGGTGTGTCATAGCGGATGCAAGGATTATATTGTCGTCTTTTCGAACGGCAGGGGAAGTGGGTTGACACACACCTGTATCACGAGACAATAGCACGATAAAATTCAGGAAAGGCCTATGTCTGATCACCAGCAGTTAAAAATAATGTCCTGGAATGTAAACGGGTTGCGGGCTGTCATGAAAAAAGAGTTTGTCACCTGTATCCATGATCTTGATCCCGATATCCTCCTGCTCCAGGAAACAAAGCTTCAGGAGGACCAGCGGACCGATGAAATGATTCGGTTATTGTCCTATGAATCGTTCTGGTCCTATTCAACCGTTAAAAAGGGCTACAGTGGGGTTGCTGCCTATTCAAAACAAACACCGGATCGCGTGACCACCTCATTTTCCATGCCTGAATTTGATAATGAAGGCCGGGTTATTCGATTGGATTATCCGGGGTTTATCTTGTTTAATGTTTATTTTCCCAATGGTCAGATGAGTGATGAGCGGCTGCAGTATAAGCTTGATTTTTATGATTGGTTTTTAACCTATGCCAATCAATTGAAAGACCAGGGCAAAAGCCTGATCGTGACGGGTGATTTTAATACGGCTCACAATGAAATCGATTTAAAAAATCCCGGACCCAATGCCAAGCGATCCGGTTTTTTAAGGGTCGAAAGGGATGTTTTGGACCGGATGATTGACATGGGGTATGTGGATACCTTCCGGCATTTTTATCCTGAAAAAGTCAAGTATTCATGGTGGTCTTACCGCTTTAATGCGAGAAAAAACAATGCCGGCTGGCGCATTGATTATTTTTTTGTCACAAAAGACATTATCGATAAAGGCGTGGTCAAAAACGCCTTTATCGATAATGATGTCTTTGGATCAGATCATTGCCCCGTTGGTATTGTCATCAATATCTGACCGGGGCTGCCCATGCCCGAACCGGTTTCCCGGCCAAACTCAGCGCATGTCTATCGGACGGACCCCGTAATCTGACATGGCGAATCCGGTTGGAAGATTAATCTTTAAACACCAGTTTGCCACCAATAAGTCCGGCAGCACCTGCAGCCGCCAGCATGATGATGTTGATGAGAATAAATACCCAGGCCGTGGAAGACGATAAAATCTGGGGATCCAGCAGGTACCAGGCAAAACTGATGACACATGAAACCGTCGTCAGTGTGACAGCCATGATTTTTAATTTAAAAATCACCGTCAGGGCCCCATTGTATTTTTTCTTCCATTCCAGAATGCCTGTGAAAATAACAAACGGGAGGGTAATGATGACAAAAATCAGGTTGATGAATGCGACCCGGGCAAAAAGGTCAGAGCTGAAAGCCCAGGCGATGAGCCAGAAAATAACAACTGCCGGCAGTATGCCGTTGGGGGAGTGCACGGATACCGGGTGCGCATGGTGCTGGATCAACAGGGTGGTGATTTTTTTAAATCCTTTTTCATCCGGTGGCGGTGCTTGAGCCGGTTGGGGCTCAGATTTACTGGGCCCGGACTCTATTGCGGCTGTTTTTGTTTTCGGCGGTATTTTTTTGGGGGATTTTTCCGGTATGGAAGCCTCATCAATTTGCACAAACTTGCTTGCATCCACGCCGCAAACCGGACATTTTTCAGGCGGTGTATCCCCCCTGTGTATATATTTGCATACACTGCATTGCCAAACTTTCATTGGTGGTTTCCTTATTTGATAGTTAACGGTCATCCATATCCGTAAATACACATTCATCCGGTCCACAATAGTCACCGACATATGCAGCACCCGGCCTGTAGAGAGAGGGCTTGGGTGCTGCCATGGCAAATTGCTCTTCAATGACATGGGCGGCCCATCCACTGACCCTTGAAACAGCAAAAACCGGTGAGAAAAGATCCGTGACAATACCCATGGCATAGAACAGGGACGCACTGTAGAAATCTACATTACTATAGATCTCCCGTTGCTTTTTTGCCTTGAACGCTGCTTTTCCTTTTTGTTCAAGTTCCCTTGACAGCTCATACCACAGGGGTTGCTGGGCGATTTGCCCCATCCGTTTGCTCATGGGGGCAAGGATGATGGCCCGGGGGTCATCTGTCTGGTAAACCGCATGGCCCAGTCCCATGATCAACCCGCCCGAGTTCAACACATTATTGATGTAAGCATCAATTTTTTCAGCAGAGCCGATTTCCATTAACATTTTCATCACCTTGACATTGGCACCCCCATGAAGGGAACCGGAAAGAGACCCGATGGCTGCAGATATGGCCGCATAAATATGGGCCCGGGTGGATGCCACCTGCCGTGCCGTAAATGTTGACGCATTGAACGAGTGTTCCGCATGCAGAACAAGGCTTGTGTCAAAAAAGTGACTGGTTTCATCATCAGGGATGTCACCGGTGAGCATATACAGAAAATTTGCCGCATGGGATAAGGTATTGTCCGGTGAAATGACCTCTTTTTTGTTTCTGATCCGGTCCCATGCAGCCGTTATGATGGCGATGCCGGCGATAAGATTTTCCGCACTGTAAAGTGTATTTTCAATGCCGGGCTGTCCAATGGTCTTATCGGTTTGAATCAACAAAGGTGTTGCCATTTGCAGGACGTCCATGGGGCTCATATCCGGGGGAAGTGTTTTGAGAAAAGAAAAGATATTCTCAGGAACACGTCGTTTTTGTTTCAGGCTTTCCTGAAAATCTGCCAATTCCTGTTTTTTGGGAAGCCGTTCGTACAACAACAGAAAACAAACTTCTTCAAACGTTGCATGCCGGGCCAGATCTTCAATCAGAAAGCCTCGATAGATCAGCTTTCCTTCTTTCCCCAGTACATTACAGATTTTTGAACTGGCCACATCAACACCACGAAGGCCGGTATTCATGACCGGTATACATTCATCCATGAATATCTCCTAAATAAATTAAACGGTTTTTTCAGGGGGTCTTCTTTCGGGAACATATTCCGCCTCAATTTCTTTGTTATGAAGCGCCTGGGAAATATAAAGGCCACAAAAGCAGGCCCCGAATTCCTCCAGGTCAGGTTCCCTGTAATCACAGGGACAGATAATATCTTTGTCCTTTTCCCTGTCATTACAGGCAAGTCTGCAGGGGCAGGCCATATATCCATATCGTTCTTTGTTTAAAAGAAGGGCTTCAAGCAGTTCAAATACCAGATCCTTGTCTTTATTAAAAAAGATGCCTTTTGCCTCCTGGGATTTTCTCAATGCCGCATATAATTCTTCAACTTTCATTATGAATCCCTAATGCCTCCTTGATTTGTTTTTCTTTATATCCGACAATAACAATTTCGTTGATTTTAATGGTGGGAAAAGAACAGCGGGGATTCAGCTGTTTAATGTCCGCCAGAATGGCTTTTCTCTCTTCCCCTTCCAGATCGTCCACTTCAATGTACTCATATTCAACATTACATTCGGAAAGCAGTTTTTTGGTTGACTTGCAATGGCTGCAAGTACTTAATGCATATAATGTTGTTTTAGCCGTTGCCATTTAATTCTCCTTTGATAGTATGGGGTTTAAAAAACAGTCCTGTCCTGATTTGATTTTAGATATTTGATTTTTGCATGTTTTATGCCGGATTTGCAAGTTTAAAGTATGATTTGGCCAGGGCCAACGCAAGTAAATATTATAAGGTCCCTATGGTCTTGGTAACTGGCAATGGTCAGCCGAACATGACTTCCTCCAGATATTTCGGGTCTAAAGCTGCATTCAATCTTTTCGTT
>NZ_JAQYWD010000040.1 GCF_030145145.1 Desulfobacula sp.
GAGTCTTTGGGGGAGCTTTGTGACATAGTAAATAAGGAAAAATTTTTATACCCCGGGACAGAACTGAAACTGGTATTTAAGGCTGCATAAGCTGCATTTAAATTTGGCTAATGTCAGGAGCTCTGAACTTCTGCAGCTATTGCAACAATTATTGCTTGTTCTGTATTTTGCCCGTGTATTTTGAACTTCTTCCCACCTTGGATATGGAATACACCCATTTCGATGACTCCAGTCAATTTATCCCATTCAGGATTCACCATACAGCTACGAAGCTTGTGAAGCCAAGCCCATGTTGTGTTGTAGCTCCCCATTTCGAGTTTTTTTTGCAAACTAAAGGCGTTTATTTTATACGTTTTATCCGTCATCAACCAAATAGCCATAAACCAGGTTAGCAAAGGTTTACGTGTCTTATGAAATAATGTCCCAGATGTAATTGAAATTTGACGATTACAATTTTTGCAAAGGAAAAGGCCACGAGCTGTGGCAGAAGGGTTATCCGTAGTTTTTTCACAACTCTCACAGTAAAACCCATTTGGCCAACGAAGTTTAAAAAGATAATCCATACAATCTTGGTTACTTTTAAAATATTCATTAAATGCTTTAGTTGATCCCGGAAAGGCAATCTTTGTTTTTAAACCTTGTGAAGTAGCCATCCCACAATAATATTCTATTACTCTACTTAAGTAAAGTGCATATTAAATCTTCAAGAAATATTTATGCAATTAAATTAATAATTATTTATATCTAATAATTTAAGATAGTTACATAATATTATATGCTAAAATATTGTTAATTTAAAAAAAACATCATTCATAAGTGAATTCCAAACCCCTTCTTTCTATTAAATAATTACAAACGTAATGATTTTTTGAATAGGAGGAAATGTAATGGGAAAGAAAAAAGTAATAGCTACAGCAAGGGGGATTGCAACCCAAAAATTTGATGAAATGCTGGCCAAATGGTGAGTTCCAAATTCTCAACTAAATACAAGGGGGAAGCCTAAAAAGATATACCTATAATAATAAGAATTTAATACCACAAGGTGGTAGATGGAGATTGATTCCCATGGCAGATTTTATACCGAGCTGGAACAAGATTTTGAAGGGCAGGGAATTTGTCTCCCATGTAGACAATGTGGTTTGCAATATCAGGTTGTCTACAATGGGAATCAAATCAAAAGGACGACCAGCTCTAACTGTTTATAAGAACCTGTTTGATGCTTCAGGCGTTCTCAGAAGTTTTCACATAACTGGAAGAGACAAATATGGGGCTACTTACCAACTTAGGGATGAAGAAACAGGCGTTGTGATCAAGTTTAGGGGCTCATATCTAACCATTGCCATGCCAAGGCATTGGACCACCTATGACCAAACCAGGGTCACCTATAACCAGATTTTGACAACCATGGTTTCCAACCTGCTATCCCTGAACTTCATAAAGTTCGGCACCGGGAAATCAAACTACCAGACCGCCCGCCACCTGCTATTAACCAGGGGAACCATTTATATTGAGCACGCCATTGACTTGATAGAGGTGAAAGCCTGCCCCCTTGTCGAATCAGATAAAAAAAACAAATGGTATCAGCGCAAAGGACTTTCACGCCTGGAGGTGGTTTTAGCCTTCAAATACTGTGACATCAAGCACGCCCTGAAACAAAGGAATTCCCTACCCCTGATAAATGAAATGGGAATAAATGACGTTGTTAAAAGGCACACCAAGAATATCATGAACAAGATGCCGCCATGGAAGATAAAGGAGGTTTTCGGAGTGAAACCGGGCAAAGACCGAGCCTATACTGTACAGCGGTTAAAACCGGTGCTGCGTGAGATCATCACCAACCACGACATCTCGGCCTTTCCAGCGGCAACTCAAATCAAGTTACATGGCTACACCCATCAGAACTATATATAACCCCGTATGTATAATGCCCATCCAAATTATGCTGTCTACATCCATTCCGATTGGCAGGATATAAAACTGACAACTCAACCTTAATACCAATGAAGGATATTACAAATCATTCTGAGAAAGGGGATGGTTTTGATAATTTGGGTGTAAAAAAGGCTGTTTAACCCAATGAATGACGTCATAACCCATATTATGTAAATCTTTTATTTTGACATGGTAAAAGGCTCTTGCCGATAAATCTCTCCGGCGGTCTTCCCGGAGGTATCAATCAGCGGGACAAGGTCGCATGGAGGAATTGGGATGGCATATAAAGAGTAAGGATTCAAAAGTGGAGCTGGCGGAACTTATGGATGCCTACGCTTTGTGCCATACCAGCTCTGGAGTAAACCCCGCCTCAATATCAAGCCTTACGGCGTTTGAGCCCTTAAAATTTAAAAAGAATGGTGGGTGATGCGATGGGGGTTCTGGAAGGGATAATGGCCCGGTTTTCTGTTAATCAGAAAGTCCCCTCTCATATGCCCTCTTTTTAGGTACCAAGGGGCGATGACGTTATCAGGCAGAATCTCATGCAAAGCCCTCACGTTCGATTTAAAGGCCATTTGTCGTCTTCTGGGGCAATGACATATCCAGCAGTCCAAAAACAATTCTTTGCCACCGCAATGCTAACCAAATGATAAGTAATGGATATCTGGAGTAATGAAATTTGAATTTTAGAGATGTGTGTCGCTTTTCTTTTTTGGTTCAAGATGGAATTATTAAAATGTATTTCCATAATAATTTTGGGGACTTTGTGATTTAAAAAGGAAATATAAATACATCTCACACAAGAGCTTTTTAGGTGCATTTAAAGGCCTTTGTCATTTCTCTATACACTGCCATATCTGCCAGTCCAAAAAGGCTTATTTGATACTTTTAATTAATCGACATAATAAGTAATGGATCTATGGAAGTAAAAGATTTGTGGGTGTTTTTGATTAAACTTTTTCTCCAATAAAATTTACAGCAAGCTTTTTAAATTTGACTTCAGGCTATCCCATATAATTTAATTTTAAATCTGAGGATGAAAGATTTGTCCATACCAGATATGGTATTCTGGAAATAATTAAAAAGCCCGGACTGGTGGATCAAGCGCTCGGTAAGTTGGGGAGTTTGACTCGTCTCTATAGATACCATCTATAGTCGCGAGTAATTCGGTTGAAACTTATGAATTCTTTTTGCATTATTAGAATGTTTATTATATTGTGAATTTGGTCCAATATGCTTAAAGACATTAGTTGAATTTTTGAGGGTTCAAGAAACAATGACTATTGCAAGTATGGCAAATTCTAAATTGAAGAGTCATTGTTTATGATATGTCTAATGAGGTAAACATGTTTAATTATCCTTATATAATCGAATTACTGTCACCTAAAAGGTCCATTGAGGGTCAAGCGGTTGATCATCATCTGGATAGATTCGCAGATCGATATCAGAGAATCATTGATGTTGGGCTCGGTCTATCGATACCGGATAATCCCATGGGCCAGCCACGAATGGGCGCACTGGAAAGTATTGGGCTAAAAAGGCTTCAAATAGATCCCAATAGAATTTTTATGAATTTGAACACGTTTCATACAAAAAATGAACTTGACGAGATGTTGAAAAAAGCGGCGTCTGCGAAATTAAGATATATTCTGGTCGTCAGAGGCGATGGAGGACCTTTACTTTCTAAACTCGAACCCAAAAGCATCGGTGGTGCACGAAGCATTTCGACATCTATTGATTTAATTCGATATATCAATGTGGAATTTCCTGGTAAGTTCATAACTGGGGCCGCGTATAATCCCTACAAACCTCTGTCATTCGAGCTAAAACACATGACGCAAAAGATAAAAGCTGGTGCAAAGTTTGCGGTTACCCAACCAATCATCGGTCAAGACCAGAGTGTTGACGAACTGAAATTGTTGAACATTCCGATCATCGTAGAAGCATGGATGTCGAAAAACGTAGATCTACTTTATAAGAGTGTTGGAAAAAAGAAAGATGAAACGGCCGAGAATTATGATCCCATTGACAATCTGAAGGCTCTACATGCGATTTATCCGGAATGCTGTATCTATCTTTCAATGCTAAGCTTTATGCAAGATTGGCATCAAATCTTGCCAAAATCTATTGAATAGCATCCGTAGCTGATTGAGGACCCAGCTCATACAGCTTGTTCTGTCAGCAAACAGACTCATTTGATGATGCGTTGTTCATATTTCCATGATTCTGCGGCATATTTCAGCTCATAGAATAGGGGTTGGTTAGAGACATAATTAATAAGTTTTTGATGTAGTAAGAATCGTTCCGTCAAGGTCCGGAGAAATATCTTGTCGTCCACAACTAATTGATCTATAAATAACCCAAGAAAATGTTTATATGAACTGAATTCCTTTGATATCCGTGCCCCATCGTGAACAAAAAAAAGTTGGCTGTAATACGGCACGCCGGTCCTACGAGAATCTTATCGAGGAGGCATAGAGCATGAATTTACGCAATACCCGAACAATAATTTTGAATGAAGGAAATGCTGAAGAGAAAAGAGCGGCGGTTCGTGATTATTTTCACAAGACATACAGCATCGATGAACAACTCTATGAAACCCTTCTGCACGAGGAAAGTTTTTATATCCGAGCGGAGCCGTTGAGGCATCCTCTGATTTTTTATCTGGGCCACACGGCTTGTTTTTATATCAACAAGCTGATCACTGCAAAAATTATTGAACACCGAATCAACCCCGCATATGAAGCTATGTTTGCTGTTGGCGTGGATGAAATGTCATGGGATGATCTGGATGAATCTCACTATAATTGGCCTGCTGTGTCTGAAGTCAAAGCATATCGGGATAAAGTCCGTAAATTTTTGGATACCTTGATCACTACTATGCCCCTGACGATGCCCATTACCTGGGACCAGCCTTTCTGGGCAATCATAATGGGTATCGAACACCAAAGGATTCACCTTGAGACCTCTTCGGTCATTATCCGACGACTGCCCATTGATCATGTCCGGATGCTCCCCTTGTGGGAGATCTGTGCCGAAACCGGCGATGCCCCGGAAAATGAATTGCTGCCCGCGGCAGGTGGCCGGGTAACCTTAGGAAAACCCCTGGACAGCCCTCTCTACGGCTGGGATAATGAATTTGGCCACCATCAGTTTGATGTTTGGGATTTTTCGGCTTCCAAATACCTTGTTTCCAATCAGGAATTCTTGGGTTTTGTAACGGATAAGGGGTATTCCCGTCATGGGTTGTGGACAGAGGAAGGGCTGCGCTGGGTGGGTTTTACCCGAGCCGAACACCCGTTTTTCTGGATAAAAAAAAAGAACCGGTATCGGCTTCGGACCATGACTCAAATTATTGACATGCCCTGGGACTGGCCCGTTGAAGTCAACTATCTTGAGGCCAAGGCGTTTTGTAATTGGCTCGGAGAAAAACATAACCGGGCGATCCGGCTTCCCACAGAAGATGAGTGGTATCGTCTGAGGGACCTTCACGACATCCCGGATCAGCCTTTCTGGGAGCAGGCGCCGGGAAATATCAACCTGGAACATTGGGCCTCACCCTGCCCGGTGACCCGGTTTGGTTTTGGAGACTTCTATGACATTATCGGAAATGTCTGGCAATGGACAGAAACACCCATTAGCGGATTCCAGGGATTTAAGGTCCACCCGTATTACGACGATTTTTCCACCCCGACGTTTGACACCCGGCACAACCTGATAAAAGGTGGTTCCTGGATTTCAACGGGGAATGAAGCCACCCGTGATTCCCGATATGCATTTCGGCGCCATTTTTTTCAACACGCAGGATTTAGATACATCCACTCAGAGCAACCTCTGGAGGAGCCACAAGCCATGTATGAAACCGACAGCGCCGTATCACAATATTGTGAGGCGCACTATGGACCTGACTATTATAAAGTTGACAATTTCCCTGCGACCTGCGCTAAACTGGCACTCGGGTATCTGTCAGATCGTCCGAAAAAGAAAGCGCTTGATCTGGGGTGTGCTGTAGGACGCTCGACATTTGAACTTGCCCGGTCGTTCGATGCGGTGACCGGTCTTGATTTCTCTGCCCGTTTTATCCGTATGGCCATTCAAATGCAGGAGAAAGGCACGATTCATTATGAATTGGCAGAAGAGGGGGATATTGTATCATTCCATGAGAAAAGACTGGAAGAATTTGGGTTGGAGCAGTTCAAGAACAAAGTGGAATTTTTTCAAGCGGATGCTTCTAATCTTAAGTCTCGGTTTACGGGTTATGATCTTATTCTGGCGGCCAATCTTATCGACAGACTCTACGACCCGGTGAAATTTCTTACCACTATTCACATGCGACTTCGTATGAACGGATTGCTGGTGCTAACCTCTCCTTATACCTGGTTGGAAGAGTTCACAAAAAAAGAGAACTGGGTGGGCGGGATTCGAAAGGCCGGCGAGCCATATACCACACTGGATGGGTTAAAAGAACTTCTCAGCGCTCATTTCAAGATGCTCGATGAGCCCCGTGATATTGAATTTGTAATTCATGAGACCCGGAGAAAATTTCAGCATACAACAGCCCAGATGACGATGTGGGAAAGAGTAAATCCAATCGAAGACTAAAAAGATGAAAATTTTTTTTCTGAGTATCGTATCATTGGTGTTGGGCGGATGCATGGGGATTCTGGAGTCTGTGTTGCCGGTCAAAGAATTCGAACTCGATAAATATCTCGGTAAATGGTATGAAGTTGCTAGTTTGGATCATTCTTATGAGAGAGGGCTGGAACAGTTAACCGCCTGAGTATTCATTGCGAAAAACCGGGGGTATCCAAGTCAAAAACATCGGTTTTTCGGTGAAGACAAGCGAATGGCGAACAAGCTTCGGCAAGGCCTTTTTCATCCGAGAATCAAATGAAGGGTTCTTGAAAGTTTCTTTTTTTGGCCCATTCTATGGTTCCTATATCGTGTTTGCATCTGTGCTGTTTTGTCCACCCCGGTTTTCTGCGTCAATAATCTTGGATTCTCGGTGGGGCCTACCAACCTGACCGCTTCACGGGGGGTTGGCATACCGCATTCAACTTCGGGACAGACAGGTACATACGCTGCAAACAGTCCAAGCGTTTGAGTCAGGAATCTATCATGAATGTGTCCACCGTCATAACGAACTTTATTTCCTAAAAGACAGGAGCTGATGCCTATTTTGATGGGTGTAAGCATTTGGATTCTCCATTAATCAAGATAAAACTGCCCAATATTATCAAGAGCTATGAGTGAATTATATAATTATCGATTAACTATATTAGTTTTTGAAATAATTGACACTCATTTTCTTGATTAAACCGTCTTTTTATCGGTATAAGTCATATACAGACAACATTTTCATTCTTTGATTCTGACAACAGATTATTTCAGGGAGCCCGGATGATTAACGTAAAACCCATTTTAGTGACAGGAGCAACCGGCTATGTTTCTGGCCGTCTTATCCCTTTATTATTGGCAGACGGCTACAAGGTGAAAGCTATGGGGCGTTCCATACCCAAAATGACCGACCGGCCATGGGGGCAAAATAAAAATGTAGAACTGGTTAAAGGAGATATCCAGGATATAGCGTCGCTAAAAAATGCGACTAAAGGATGCGGGACTGTTTATTATCTTGTCCATTCTATGATTTCCCAAAAAGGCAAATACCGAGATGCAGACAAAACTGGTGCAAAGAACATGGTTCAAGCAGCCGCAGAGGAAGGATTAGAGCATATTATATATTTAGGTGGCCTTGGAGACATAAGCCATAAAAATATCAGCAAACATCTTATTTCCAGAAATGAAGTTGGTAAGATTCTCATGGAAGGACCTGTTCCAACAACGGTTCTTCGAGCTGCCATGATCCTGGGATCAGGCAGTGCCAGTTTTGAAATATTAAGATATCTTGCCGAGCGGTTGCCTGTAATGGTCACTCCTAAATGGGTAAGTATGCCCACCCAGCCGATATCCATAACTAACGTTTTAGGATATTTAAAAGGCTGTTTAGAACACCCTGAAACAAAAGGAAAAACCTTCGATATTGGCGGACCTGACGTTGTCGCATATAAGGATCTGTTCCGAATCTTTGCCAATGAATCAAAATTACCAGTTCCATTTATGATTCCGGTCCCCGTATTGACGCCCAGATTATCATCTCTTTGGATTCACCTTGTAACCCCGGTTCCAGCGGCCATCGCACAACCCTTAGCGGAAGGTTTAAGCGTTCCCACCACCTGCACAGAAGACAGCATTAAACAGATTATTCATCAGGATCTGATCTCATGTGCCGAGGCAATTCGCAGGGCACTTGAGCCGGTCATCCAGGAACAGGTCGACACCTGCAGGGCTGATGGAGGTAAAATCAAACACCCTGAATGGTCACATTATGGAGACGCTTCCTATACAGGCGGGACCCTCTTTTCCTGTGGATATCAGGCTATTGTAAAAGGAACTCCCGGCGATCTATGGAAACCCATTGAAAAAATCGGCGGAAGGACAGGATATTATGGAGCAGATATATTATGGAAAATTCGTGGTATCATCGATACATTTGTCGGAGGTGTCGGATTATCCGACAGCAGTCACTCGAAAAAAGCGCTAAGGGTTGGTGCCACAGTTGATTTCTGGAGAGTCCTTGAGATGGCACCTGAATCAAAACTGCTTTTACTGTCTGAGATGAAAGCTCCTGGGCAAGCACTTTTGGAACTAAGAATAGAGGACATGGATAATGGACAAAGCCAAATTATTTTGCTGTCACGTTTTCTGCCCAAAGGATTAATAGGTCTTTTATACTGGTATATTTTATTCCCATTTCACCAATATGTATTCATACAAATGTTAAAAGGACTGGTAACCGCTTCCGGTTTAAAATTGTTGACACAACCGGGAAAATATCATCCACACCCTTCAGATATCTGTCGGTGGTCGAACAAATAATTTTAATAGGATACTTTCATGAGCGATAACAAAAAAGAAAAATTGAATAATATCTCTGAGCTATTTGAATCCCAGAGTCTTGCTGTACTCTCAACCCAGAAAAACGATCAGCCATATTCAAGTCTTGTTGCATTTGCTGCAAGTTCCGATCTTGAATCTGTTTATTTTTTAACCCCCAATACAACCCGCAAATATGAGAACCTGATAACCAACCCCAAAGTCACTATACTGGTCAATAACAGCGTGAATCAAGCCGATGACATTTATAACGCAATTTCCGTAACCGGTATCGGAACTGCAGCAGTTGCAGCGGCATCTGACCGAACACAACTTTTAAACGTGTACTTAAAGAAACACCCTCATCTTAAAGGATTTTCGAAAGCGCCTACAACCGCTTTTATCTGCGTATCAATGAAGCGGTATTTTATGGTCAACCAGTTTCAGAATGTCGTTGAAATCCAGGTAAACTCATGAAACCGGTCCTCGAGATAGAAGACTTTATAAATGCCGGTATTGACCAAGTCGGTGGAAAGGCTCTCTGCCTGGCCAAAATCCATGAACAGGGATTCATCGTTCCCAAAACAATTTGTATCCCTTGTCAGATATACGAAACTTATCTCAAACAGACCCGGCTTAAAAACACGATTCTTCTTGAGATCAACCGAAAGCCGTTCAAACATATGCGTTGGGAAGAAATCTGGGACATCTCCCTTCGGATCCGAAATTTATTTTTAACCACACCGATTCCACCGAACATCCAAAAAGACCTTTTTTCTTTAATCGTTGAATCCTTTGGGGATCATCCGGTTGCCGTAAGATCCTCGGCACCTGGTGAAGATAATGCGGCCAGCTCTTTTGCAGGCCTCCATGATTCTTTCCTGAACATTATCGGAGCCGATAATATTGTCAAACATATCCGGTTGGTATGGGCTTCGCTCTATTCAGATGCTGCGCTTTTATATCGAAAAGAGTTAGGGCTTGACATTCATACCAGCCAAATGGCGGTTGTTCTTCAGGAATTGATACCCTCTGACAGGTCCGGTATCTTTTTTGGGTTGAATCCATCCAATTCAAACGAATCGGTTATAGAATCAGTCTATGGCTTAAACCAGGCCCTTGTAGATGGTGACGTTGAGCCGGATCGATGGATTTTAAGCCAATCTTCAGGCAAAATATTAAACCATATCGAACCTGTTCGAAAACAATACGCATACCCCAACGCACAAGGGGTTGGTTTCGCTGATTTGTCCGAAAGAAAGAATCAGACACCCCCTTTGGATGATCAGGAAGTTTTCCAAATATGGGAAACCGGCAGAAAAATGGAAGCATTGTTCGGCAGACCCCAGGATATGGAATGGACGTTTTGCAACGATCAGTTGATTATCCTTCAGTCAAGGCCGATTACCAGTGTTGGCTTTAAAGACTCCGATGATAAAAGAAGCTGGTATTTAACATTGCATAGAAGTTACGAAAATTTAAAAAAATTATACGTTAAAATTGAACACCATTTGATTCCCCAGATGATTGACGAAGCAACGCGTCTGGGACAGATAAATTTTCAAACCATGACCACAAAACTGCTCTGTCAGGAGATAGAACAAAGACAAACGCTATATGATCATTGGGTAAAGGTTTACTGGGCTGAGTTTATACCCTTTGCCCATGGTATTCGATTGTTCGGGCAGGTTTACAACGATGCTGTCACACCGGATGATCCCTATGAGTTCATGGCCCTTCTTGAAAATACCGGCCTTAAAAGTATGGCCAGAAATCATCTGCTTGAAAAACTTGCCCAAATGATCCGGTGTAATATGGGTCTAAAAACGATGCTGGACGATGACATGATCCCAGAAATGGATCACCCCTTCAGGCGCCTGCTGGACAAATTTGTTGAAGAGTTTGGTGACCTTTCCTGCACCACCGGCAGCGGGAACGAATGTCAGCATGGGAACAATGGTATTATCAGACTTTTGATCGAATTTGCAAAGCAGCCGCCCAGACAAAAACACACAGATGGACCTGATGTTAAGCGCCTTCAAGAAAATTATATGGACAGTTTCCCCGCCCCCAAAAAAAAGTTTGCAGCAGATGTACTTCATTTGGGACGTGAGAGTTATCGACTGCGGGACGACGATAATATTCATCTGGGCAGAATAGAAGCCCGATTAATCGAATCGGTGTGGGAAGGGCAGTCCCGGCTGTCAGACCCCCTAATCGACACAGACGAACAAAAAATGCTCGCCCAAATCCCCGCCCTCAGCAGGGTGCCTGATGAACCATCGATATCCATTGAGCTAACCTTATCTGATAAGACGTCCAAGAGATGGTTCAAATCCCGCCAGATCGTCGGTCATCCGGCAGGACCGGGTATCGCAACCGGAAAAGCAAAACGTATTCAAAATCCCCAGGACCTGCTGGATTTTAAACAGGGGGATGTCCTTGTCTGTTCGGGAGTGGATCCGAATATGACATTTGTAATACCGCTGGCATCCGCCGTAGTGGAAGAACGCGGGGGCATGCTCATTCACGGTGCCATTATTGCCAGGGAATATGGATTGCCCTGTATTACAGGCGCTTCCCAGGCCATGCAGCTTATTAAAAATGGCGATCAGATAACGGTTGACGGATATCTTGGCATTATCACATGTAAAACAGATGAACTGTAAGTCTTGTTCTCAAGGGAGACAAAATGATTCGCTGCCTTAAAGTATATGGCGTTGCATTATCTGCATTTCTTGTCGTTGATCTGATATGGATCGGTTTTATTGCCCGAACCTTTTATAAGGATCAACTGGGTTTTATTCTGGCATCCTCCCCCAATTGGATAGCAGCCATCATTTTCTACCTGATGTTCGTTGCCGGTCTATTGTTTTTTGTTGTCTTGCCTGGATTGAAAGACAATTCTTTAAAAATGAGTTTTTTGCGAGCCGCCGTTTTTGGGGCCCTGACCTACGGGACCTATGATTTAACGAACCTTGCACTCATTGAAGGCTGGCCGGTTTTGGTCACTGTTGTGGACATAATCTGGGGAATGGCATTGAGCGTAATTGTAAGCCTGGTAAGCGTGAAGGCCGGCAGGCATTTTGATTCACCGTCAATTTAATTATTACCAAGCCCCGTGCCCCCATGACAAACATGATGGGCCTAAAACTGTCAAGGCGGACACGGGGGTTGATTGGTGTTTCATACAAAATTTAATATCATGCTGTCATTGGCAGTATACTGCGTAAAAGGTAAATTCGCGGTCTTTGCAATATATTCGGGTACGGCTAATCCATTGGCGTACTCAGCATAATTGACAAATGTACGGCCGTCAATACGCACCTTCATTCCAGGCTGTGGATCTTTCAACGCCACCACCCCCTCTCGTTTCAGGTATTTCTTGTGAAGGGTTTTGAAACCCAACTCCAATGCAACCTTGCCAATATCCACGTTAAGATAATTGCGTGCACCGGACATTGCTTTATCGCGGTATGTTATATTTATATGTTCGAGAACTTTCATCAGTTGTTCGTTCATTTTTTCACCTCTCGTTACGGTTAAATCCGAACCATAAAATAATAAAATCACCAGGTTTCAAATAGCCTGGATTTTTTGATTACTATGCACTTGAACCATACTTTTGTGACAGATGTGTCAGGGTCGCATCTTTTTTTTCCCAAAGCCCATTTAACCAAACCTGAAAACGGGATTTAAATTCTGAATCCATAAAATAGTCACCCAGGATCTCTTCGGTAACTGGCAGTTTTTCAACTCTGACAACCACTTCGTTGACTTCTCCGCAAAAAAACTGCCAGATTGCCTTAGCTCCCTGGGGATAATAAATGGTAACATTCAAAATTGCCTGCAGCTGCGTTCCTAAGGCGTCCAGGACAAGCGCTGTCCCACCCGCCTTAGGGCGCAAAATATTTTTATACGGAGACTGCTGATCCTTTTGCTTTTGGGGTGTAAACCTTGTTCCTTCCACAAAATTCATCACAGATACCGGAAGTTCCTTGAACTTTTCACAGGCTTTTCGGGTAATCTCTAAATCTTTTCCCTTGAGATGCCTATTTTTTTCTAAGAATTCTTTTGAATACCGTTTCATAAAAGGGAACTCCAGGGCCCACCAGGAAAAACCCAGTACCGGAATCCAAATCAGTTCCTGCTTGATAAAAAATTTCAAAAAAGGAATCTTGTCAAGAAAGATCTTTTCAAGAACAAGGATATCAACCCATGTCTGATGATTACAAATGACCAAATAAGAATCCGATTTTTTTAAATTTTCAAGCCCCTGGACATCCCACCGGACATTCTGCATCAGATCAATGAGTCGGTTATTCCAGCTATTCCATCTGGCGCAGACATATGTGACGGATTTGTTACAGATTTTACGAAATTTGGCAGCAGGTACTAAAAGCTTGAAAATCCCTGATATAAAAAGTGGGATCATCCAGAACAACGTATTCATTATCAAGAGGATTAGAAATGCAATAGCGCGAAATTGGCGGGTTATTTTTTTCTTCACAGCTCTCTCTTTTCCTCTTTCTGCCTGCCTCTTTTAAATCTGAATCAATAAAGTTTCTCAAAAAAAAATTACTATATTTAAAAAAACAGACCTTTTCAATGTCTATTTTTTTCAATATCAGACCGAATTTGGGCATGATATTTTTCTGTAATAGGATAAAAAGAAATAATCAGAATGGACAGGCCATTGCAGATAGAAGGCACCAACGCATATAGAACCCTCAGAATATCGACTGTTTTAATATCCTGTTCAACGTTCGGCTGATAGCCGGTACTGCCCAGCAGCAAAAGCCCAATTCCAATCCCAAATGCAGCCGCCATTTTCTTTGAAATAGACCATAGGCCAATATACCGTCCCTCTCGTCTTTGACCGCTCATCAGTTCATCATAGTCAATCACATCCGCCTGAATGGATGACGGCAGTGCCAATCCTGCACCAAAACCAATTCCTGAAACAAATACCAGTATGCCGTAAAGTTCAACGTCTCCCGGTCCTAAAAAATATACACCCGTAAAAGCACCGGTGTTGATGATCATCGATATGATCCATGCATTTTTTTTGCCGATCTTCTTTGAAATCCCAACCCAGAAAGGTAAAAATATAATCCCGGTTATGAAATAAATTAGAAGAAATCCTTCGGCATGGTCTGCCTGTAATACATACTCCACGTAATATAAAATAAGGGTTGCCGGCAGGTTACTTCCAAAGGCACTGATGGTATACGCTAGTATAAGAATAACAAACGGCCGATTTTTCATGACATCCGCCAGCCCCTGAAAAAAAAGATCTTTTCGGACGTTCGGATAAATAAGGACTTCTTTTACCTTCCATATACAAATAACGGACGAAAGGAGAATCATCGGTGCATAAACATATGCCATGATAGAGAATCGAAGGTTTTCAGAAGATTTTTGGTTCAGCATTTCAAGCGCCTGGTCAATCAATACAGGAAAAGACGCCGCCAGAAGTGTTCCACCGATAAGGAATCCATCCCTGAGACCGAACAGCGCTGTACGCTCGTGGTAATGGGTCGTCAGTTCAGGACCAAGAGATTCATATGGGATGGTAATCAATGTCCAAAACAAAAAAAGGACAAACAACCAGAACCCAAAATAGAATGTCAGATTTGTCCCGGAAGAAACCGGCGGTATAAAGAGAAAAAGTATGGAAATACTTAAACCGGCAGCGCCGAGAGCAATAAATGGCTTTCGCCTTCCAAACCGTGTTGATATCTTGTCGGACGCATAACCGATCACAGGATCTGTCAGTGCATCAAAAATCCTTACTGCCATCAACAGCATTCCCACAGTTGATATACTGATTCCCATGGTATCACTGTAAAATTTGGGCAGATAAACATAGACAGGAATACCGATAACGGCTAATGCCATTGCCGGAAATGCATATGAAAACCGTGTAACCCATGAAAGGGGGATGTAAGGACTTTTTTTAATTTGGTTGGCCATTATATTTTCCCAAGAAGTCTGTCTCGAAAGCCCACATCTATCGGATTTTCACCTATCCAGATCGAGAACAGCGCTTTGGAAAATTCTATCCCTTCAATGGTGCCGAGAGGGATTGTGTTGTAGGTCAATGTTGTTCCTTTCCCCGGAATATAGGTCAACGCATACCGATCTCCAGAATTAACATCTCTGTATAACCGGTTTAATTGATTTATCTTTGGATAAAGTCGATTGTAAACCTCATTGCTCACAGATTCTTTTATCTTTATTGTTGTTGCATCAGCAAATTTACTTGCAGAAATGCCTACCCGGTAGTCCAGAACCAGATGTCTGGGTATATTTTTAAGCGCTTGATCTGATCTGATATCTTCCGGCAGATAAAGCGCACCGGCATATGCCTCTATAAATACAAGATATCTCAATAATGCTGTACCTTTGAGTTGAAGCTGATAATCCGAAACCGTCAGTATTTTGTAAAAGGATGTTCCATCAACGTTTATCGTCTGAGCATACACCACACTTTTTGAAGACAGCAGTATAAACATAAGGGACAGGTTTATAAACCGCAAAGCAAATTTTTTTATGTCGTCTGATATTTTCATTATTTTTCGACCTTTTGAATAAAAAAAGGCAGAGCCTCAAAGAGGCTCTGCTGTTTCATATTTCTGTCTCAAAGTTTGTATCATCCGGCAACATCGATTCCAGGATCGCAACCAAGGTTTTTATCGGGTGTTTCACACTCAAAGTTTTTACTACGGGTATCTTCGTGACCTTCTTCTGACTCTTCTTTGCTTTCTGTATAATCTTGAGTTTTATTTGTCGTCATTTTACCACCTCATTGCTTCGGGTTAATTGAAATTATATTCGGTTAATTAAAATATAAACTAAGTCTGAATTCCAGTATTTCAATAAGAGCAAAAAAAGGGTTTAATGATAGGTTAAAACTATTATTTTTTGGCTCTAATATTGATATACGGCAATCGTATGAACCTGTTACCAGGCCAAAGATAAAATAAAGATTGAAATTTCTTCTCCATCGCGATTAAATAAGTCCATTAAAGGCAGCACCCTGTGATGGATACAAACGTATGCTGGAATTAAAGGACGGTTCTCGTGAATCTCATCAATAAGAACAACCTGGATATTGCCGTGATCGGCTCTGGTATCTCCGGAATCTGCAGCGCATATCTGCTTCAACACCGCCACAACGTCTCTCTTTTTGAAAAAAACGATTATTTTGGCGGTCATACCCATACGGTTATGATTCCTGAGGGACCAGACAAAGGAACCCCTGTAGATACCGGCTTTATTGTGTTAAATGAACGGACATACCCCAATTTCATTGATTTTTTGAATCAACTCGGGGTTGAAAAATGCCGGACCAACATGTCATTCAGCTATTATGATCAAAAAACAAAACTTTACTATGCCAGTAATAACCTGAACAGTATATTTGCCCAGCGACGCAACCTGGTTAAACCCCGTTATCTCAGGTTTGTATATGAGATGGTTCAGTTTATTAAAATTCTTCGCAAGACCTATCTTGAGGGTCTTCTTGAAGATATCACTCTGTCTGAATATGTAGAAAAAAAAGGCCTTCATCGCGAAGTGGTTGACCAGTTTATCATTCCCATGGCCGCTGCTATCTGGTCCGGTTCAGACCTCCAGATGGGTAAATTTCCTATCCGCACATTTGCCCAATTTTATGAAAATCATGGTCTTTTAGCGGTGACAGGACACCCCCCATGGTACTTTGTCAAAAACGGCAGCCATACCTATGTGAATGCCTTTTTAAAATCCTTTAAAGGGAAACCGATAAAATCGTCAAAAATAATATCCATTTCACGACAAAACGCAAAGCCTGAAATCCATTTCGAAAATAGTGCGCCACAAACCTTTGATGCGGTTATCATTGCAACCCACGCAGACCAGGCACTCAAGCTGCTGGAGAACCCCAGTAAAAATGAAGAACGGCTTCTGGGAGTGTGGTCCTATTCCAATAATAAAACCTTTTTACATACAGACAAAACGGTCATGCCGCCGAATAAACGCGCCTGGGCCAGCTGGAATTATACACGATATAACCCCATCGATTCAATGGCGCCGGTGACGCTCAGTTATGATATGACACGGCTTCAGAAGCTTGATACCCAAAATTCTTATTTTGTGACACTGAACCCTCAACGCTCAATACCCCAGGCGCATATTATAAAAGAAATAAATTATACCCACCCACAATATTCTTTTGAGGCATTCGACTCCCAGCGAGACCTGCCGTCATTAAACGAAAACCAAAACATATTTTTTTGCGGCAGTTATTTCGGGTATGGGTTTCACGAGGATGGTGTGAATTCGGCGCTTGCTGTGGGTAAAAAGTTTGGAGTGTCGCTATGAATTCATTGATTTATACCGGCACCATTGAACACCGACGCTTCGCCCCGATAACCCATCAGCTGTCATACCCAATCTACATGTATGGCTTTGATCTGGAGGATCTGCCGCACCTGGGTCGCAGGTATCCTTTGTTTGGATATAACCGAAAGGCAATAACATCCATTCATGACAAAGATTATCTGCAACCGGGTGACATGCCGATTAAACAAAAAATTGATCAATTACTCGACCAGCACAATGTTAAAGAATCAATACAGTCTGTAATGATGATCACCTCTGCCAGATATTTCAACTATGTTTTCAACCCCGCCAATTTTCATTATTGCTTTTCAGCGGACAACCGACTGGCCACTATCATAGCTGAAGTTAATAATACCTATGGTGAACGTCATCCATATGTATTGACACAAAACACCCATACGTCCCCTGACTGGCTGGCAAGCTATCAGGCGACAAAAGCATTTCATGTGTCCCCATTCAATAAAATTGAAGGACATTACCGTTTTTATTTTTCAGCTCCGGAAAACCAGATAAATATCAGGATTGAACTTGTTCGCGACCGAACAAAAGTGATGGAAGCTGTTTTGCGTGCACAAGCCATTCCGTTCACAGGCCGTAATCATTTAAAAACGTTGGCGAAGCACCCCTTTGCTCCCCATTTGAGCGTTCCCAGGATCTATTACCATACGTTCAGACTTTTTTTCCAAAAGCGACTCAAATTCAATGATAAACCCTTACCCAGGAGCCCCATCACAATGCCCAGGCAGACCCCCAACCTTTTGGAATCCATCAGCAAACGATTGATCCTTTCTGTGTTAAAAAAAATGAATACCGGAAGCCTTGACTTGCAATTACCCAACAAAAAAACCATGACCATCGGCAGGATCGACCCTGTAAAAGATGCCGTCATCCAAATAAAAGATTTTTCTTTTTTCCCAAGGATCGTTTTTGATGGAGAAATCGGATTGGGTGAAGCATACATGGCCGGAGAATGGGACAGCCCTGACCTGGTCGCTGCGTTAACAAGGCTCATTGAAAACAGGGACCGATTCGGCGATGGAAACCTTTTGTTATCCATCCTGACACGGATCCAGGAAAAACTGGCGCATGACCGACGCAAAAACACCATTGAAAATACACCCGGGAACATTGCCGCCCACTATGATTTAAGCAATGAGATGTATGCCCTCTTTTTAGATCAGAAAATGCTGTATTCCTGCGGCCTTTTTCTCCAAAACCATGACACACTGGAAATCGCCCAGACGAATAAAATGAACCGAATTTTAAAACAGGCGGATATAGGACCTGGGCAACACCTGCTTGAAATAGGCTGCGGCTGGGGAGGTTTTGCCGTCTTTGCCGCAAAAAAGACAGGATGTCGTGTCACCGGTATCACTGTTTCCAAAGCGCAATACCAGCGGGCCCGTCAACGGGTCAAAGCGGAAGGGTTAGAGGATCAGATTACGATTCTCCTCCAGGATTACCGACACACCCGAGGAAACTTTGACCGCATTGTTTCCATAGAGATGATTGAGGCGGTTGGACCTCAGTTTTTAGGACAATATTTCAGGCAATGTAAAAATCTCTTACACGCTGGCGGAAAAATGGTTTTCCAGGCCATTACCATTGTAGACGAACGATATGATCAGTACTGTAAAGAAAGGGACTGGATACAAAAACATATTTTTCCAGGGGGTCATCTGCCATGTCTTAACATCCTTGAACAAACCATTCACGACCATACCGATTTCACGGTCACCGATATTTATCATATGGGCCCTCATTATGCCACAACACTGTCACGCTGGCGGGAAAGGTTTGCCGAACGCTGGGATGATATCATTGCCATGGGCTTTGACAAAACCTTTTACCGAAAGTGGATGTACTATTTTTCAATCTGCGAAGCCGGGTTTATCACGGGTGGTATTGATGATATTCAGGTAACACTGCAACGATGACCGTTTGATTTAAAACAATTAACGATGGGTTTTAAATGCGATCATGCCGTTTCAAATGGACGGGTCAGCCGGTTTAATTTTTCCCATAACACCTGCCTCGCCTCTTCAGATTCACCGGTTTTGGGAAATAAAACAGTTTCATGGGGCCGTCTGTCCAGCCAGAATCTACCGGTTGATTCTCCTGCCTCTTTCGAAGCGGCAAGCCATACGATGGTATCTGCACCCTGGTCAGGCGTCCTTAAAACAGAATTTACCAATGAATGAAACCCTGGTAAAGCGGTTTCGATGCCGGGTGTATCCACCCAGCCGGGATGCATGGAATGGACCGTTACGTTTAAATGATGCATCTGCTGCGCCCAGAGCCGGGTGAGAATGACAATCCCTCTTTTTGCTCTGGCATAGGCTTTTGCACCCGCATAGGGGACGGCTTTATTTTGAAGATCGTCCACAAAAATCCCTTGGGTATACATGCCCCCGGAGGAAACATTGACGATCCGGCCGCCTGTCGAGGCAAAACAGTCTTTCAGCAATTCGGTAAGATAAAAAACACCCAAAAGATCTGTGGCAAAGGTTTGTTCAAACCCTTCAACTGTCTCTTTTCTTTCATTGAAAAGCGCCCCCGCATTATTGATCAGAACATCTATGGTTTTTTTGCTGTCCCTTAATTTTTTTACGACATGCTTAATATCTTCCATCCTGCTCAAGTCTGCTATCAAAAAATCCACATGGGGATTCCCGGTTTTTTCAATGATCTGCTGCCGCACTCGCTCCGCCTTTTTTCTATTTCTGGCAATGATGGTCAGGCAGGCTTTTTTTTCCGCCAGTTTTATGGCTGCCGCTTTTCCAATACCAGAGGTTCCCCCTGTTATGACAACCTTTTGCCCAAAAAGCGTTTCATGGTTTTTGGCCCAGAACCTTTTGCTGAATGAATATCCTAAGTTGCTGAACATCAGCATACCTGGCAAAATCATATGATCTGCAATATAATCGAATAAAGTTGATCCTGAAAAAAACCAGCTGCTTTGTTTATAAATTCTATTTTCTCCACTCAGTTTGGCTTCGAGCCCTTGTATGGCTTTTCGCCCTGTATTTTTTAAAACAGGCGTTAATAATTTTTCCGTGCGTTTTGAAAACCCTGAAAAAAATATTTGGGCCTCGTAGTCAATTCGCGTGCCTGTTGGGGTTTTAAAAAACGAGATGGTGTCAACCGCACTGAAAGAGTCTCCCCTGCCTTTTAAGATTACCTTGGAAAAAGGAATATAGGCGGTGATCGTATATTTCATTTTGGGTCTGAACGGCCCAAACCGCAAAGTGAGATCATAGGTTGACCCGACCTGGGTTCCGCCTTTTGATCTCTTTTGGGATACTGCCACACCCGGATCCCAGTCTTTGATATTGCTAAAATCGCTGGTATAGGTAAAAGCGGCCTCTAACGCGTTTGGAACATGAATGAATTCGTTTAATTTTATCATGGGACACCTTTTTGATTCGTTACCACATCCAATTTTAAATATGATCATGATTTAAAGGACTTCAACCAAATTAAAAAATAGTTTATAATTCAATTTGTCTTTTTTTTCAGCAAGAACGGCTATACACCCAATGGAGAAATAAAAAAAATGACAATTAAAAAGAATACCGGTTTAAGTGTTTTATATATTCCTCACGGTGGCGGCCCCTTACCTTTACTTGATCACAAAGGACATCTTGAGTTAATTCAGTTTCTAAAAAAAATCCCTGAGCAGCTCGAACCACCAGACGACATCATTATTGTCAGCGCCCATTGGGAGCAGTCAATTCCCACCCTTACCGCAAGTGCTTCTCCGCCCTTGATTTATGACTATTATGGGTTTGCACCGGAAGCTTATGAAATCGACTACCCTGCGCCGGGAAACCTCCGGATTGCAGAAAAATTGCTTTCTCTTCTATACGAACAAAACATTCAGGCCCAACTTGATAAACGTTGGGGGTTTGACCATGGCATGTTTGTTCCCCTTAAGCTGATGTACCCGGATGCCCGGATACCCTGTATTCAGTTGTCATTGGTTAATGGTTTGGACCCGTTGCAGCATATCAAATTAGGATGCGCATTAAGGGCATTGGGAGATGAAAAAATATTAGTTCTTGGATCAGGGTTTTCTTTTCACAATATGAAAACGTTTGGAGAAACAGGACAGGATCCAAAAAACATTGAATTTGATCAATGGCTCGTAAAAACAATGACGGATCCTCTTTTGTCACCTTCTGAGAGGAAAAACAGACTGGTTAACTGGCAAAACGCTCCCCATGCTCGATATTGTCATCCAACAGAGGAGCATCTTCTGCCCCTGCATGTTTGTTACGGCATTACTGAAATGCCGGCCAGAGTGGTTTTTCATGGATCTGTTCTTGGCAAAAAAAGCTGCGCTTTCCTTTGGCAGTGAGAAGACTCTTTTCAATTCTGTGTCAAAGGTATGCCAAATGCCTGCCAAGTTGGTTTTTATCGATCTGTTATTTTTGAGCTTTTTTCAGAAAACCGCTCAATTGGGCGACATGTTTTTTTTCCTCTTCAATAATCTCATCTATCTTTGACCGTCCCAGCTTGGCAGGAACAATATCTTTGAGACCGATATAAAACAGGATGGATTCTTTTTCTAACCCAATGGCTGTTTCAATGACCTGAGCCATTGTTTCTTCACCGGTTAATTGGTCGGCCACATCCGGGTTCCCCTCACCCCCATGCGCATCCGCCATGGCTTTCAAATACGAGACCAACTCTTCTTGGGGATCAAATACCGTCTGTGATTTTTCCATGTCAGACACGGCAACTTTCATTTCTTCAAACCCTGATTGATGTCTGTCTTCCATACGGGCAATCGATTCAAGGAACTCTTTGTTCGCCTTATTCTCCTGAAGAGAAGCTGCTTTCCTGTAAAATGCAGCACCGTTTTTCTCTATTTGAACGGCCATTTCAAATACTTCACCAGCATTAAAGTCGTATGACATATTTGCTCTCCTTTCGTGCCTGAGTCACAACGGCTGCAAATTATCAACAGCGCTGATCAATTCATTTATTTTAGGATGGTCCCCTGCTTTTTTACCAGAAAAAAAATAGCAGACAGCACCTGATACGTCAATCAAAATCGCCCCCCCCAACTGCATGGCGCTGCCTTGAACTGACCCCTGTCGATGGCCTTTTTTCAGTGCAGATGCCGCCTTGAAGACAGAACTGATGCTCATAAAACCTGCCAGCCCCTTTGAAAAGCCTAAAAGAGAGAAAGCTGCCAGAGAAGGGTCAGAAAAAAGAAGGCCGCCATATCCGGTTGTTTTTTTAAACGTTTCAAAATGACGGGGGTCACCTGAACCAATGACCGCAAGCGTTACATTTTTGTCATTAAAATATTGAGAATTTTCTGCCAGTTCAGCCACCTGCTGACGGCAGAACACTCAGCCAAAATGACGGACAAAAACCAATAGAGCGGGTGTTCCCTGCCATAGGGTAGATAATTTCACATGCTCATTTCTATCATTTAGGACACCCAATTCTCCAAGATCTTCAACTGATACATTATTTGTTTCCATATTTGCCCTGTTTATCTTTAAATCATTTGGTTTATTCTGCTGACATACCCTTTAATGTCGCATTTTCGCTCTAACCCAGATGCTGCCATATAGCGAACTTTGCCAAAGACAGGTCTTTCAAACCAGGCACGATCATGCAGCCCGAAAATCCATCCAACACCTGCATGGGAATTGGGATCCCTGCCGTCTAAAAAATATGTATTGTTGATTGCCAATAAAGTTTCCCAGGCCTTTTCAGGTGTTTCACTCCACTCAAGAATTTTTTTCCCCCAATACATCCGCATATAATTGTGCATGAAGCCTGAAACCTTCATTTCGCGCATTGCTGCATTCCAGTAAATATCGTGTGTCTGACTGTTCTCAAGCTCAGATTTTGAATACACAAACGTGCGGGTATCTTTTTTATGGGCATCCAAGGTTTTTCTGGCCCAGTTCGGGAGGCACTCCAGAGAACCATAGGCCGGGTTGAAATAGACAAAATTCATGGCCAGCTCTCTTCGAACAATCAATTCCTCCAGATAACTTGCCTTGGCCTCTTCAAGCGAATCCTGGCAGCTTTTAATTTTAAGCGCCAGATAAAGAGAAGAAACTTGACCAAAATGAAGATAAGGGCTCATGAAGGATACATCTAATGTTTTGGGCTGATTCCGGTGCGCCACATATCGCTCGAAACAATTTTCAACAAAATAGTTAAACCGGTCTTTTGCCTGGGATGTCCCTCCCTTGAAAAATTTGGGGACAGCCGGAACACTTCGGTCAATATCCAGCTGATCCAATACCGTTTGAATATTATCAAGCTCAAGTCCTTTTAAAGGAATAGACAAGGATGAATGCGATACAATTCTCGGTACCAGATCTTTCAGATACATATCAAGCTGGCGGTTTATTTTCCGACGTATCGTATACGCCGCATATTCTGCCTTGTCCGAGACCTCCTGGATTGGAACAATCGCATCACTTTCAACCTGCACAACAGCACAGGCGGCTTTTTTTGCAATTTTTTGCCGCCACCCTCTTTGATGCCTCAAATATCCCCTGTCGCAGACAATCATGGATGCATTGCGTCCAAGATCCAGGACCACCTGTACCGGATCCCCATACCGGACAACCATCTGGATGCCCCTTGATGCCAGCTGTTGTTTTGTCTCTTTTAATCCTTCCAGCATGAAGGTGTAATGCCTCAGGTTGGCCTCCGGATAATCATCGGTCAAGGCAAATAACACAAGGATCGGTCGGCCCTGAATATTTGCCTGCTCTATGGCATACTCTACCGCATGATTATACTCAGCCCGCTGTGCCTGCTGCATCCAATACAATACAAACCTACCGGAAGATGGGGGTAACTGGTTTAAGTCCTGTATGCGGGATGCTTGAATCGTCATTCTTTAATCTCAATAAATTTATATATCATTTCCTATTATCATCACCGACCAGTGGACGCTGCCGATCAAGTTCAAAAAACACAAGGAATCTGTCCTCGCCGGGATCGAACTGTTTTTTCCTGCGTTTCAAAATAATTTTTCAGTTCCATTTTTTTTTCTTTCCTTTTCAATATGATTTTCGTGTAACGGCACTCAAATTTTATTAAACCAGTTTAGAAATATCATATGGGGTGATATCAATCAATCCATTCCGCCATCTGCCCGGCCAGCAATTCACCCCCCCAGCAGCACCCAGCAGGGCCCCCAAAACGGATCCCCTTCCAGCATTATCGCCCCCGCACATCGTGTTTGCAATCAAGCCAGACGCCGATGCCTGACCGTATTTTAAGGCCAGATAAAGGGTCGCAGGTATTGACTGATCCATGTAACAGGCGGATGAAAAATGCTTTCCAACGACGATATGATCCGGAAATTCAATTAAAGATTCCAATGAAGTTGCGGACACATTTCCCCCTTTGTATCGTCCATGGGCAGCAATGGCATTTTCAAGGGTTTCCCCATGAAGCACATCAAGGATAATCTGCGCTATAATTTTTCCGCCATACTGCATGGCCGGTCCCCCATGAGTCAAGTTCATATGACTTAAAGCTGTTTTTAACGCATATTCCCTGTCTTGTCCCAATACAATGAGAAGCGGCAGCATGAGACTCAATCCGCCGATATGGTTTTCATCCTTTCTACCGCATTCCATCACGTCACACCCTTTACCGTATTGGGTAAAAAAATGTCTGAGATATTCCTCAACATAGGTATCATTATGATTGCCCGGAGTGGTCATAAAGGTGACCATATGATTCAACCATAGACGCTCATCATATGCGCGATTATGTTGAAACAGCAGCAGTTCCCGGGCAAGTTTTAGATTGAGGGTATTTTCTCCGGCTTTCAGGAATTGATGATAATGTATCCCTCGCTGGCCCCAAAATTTTGATTGGTTGTGCAAAATATCAACGCGCTTATTTCGTGGAGAATACGATGACCGCCATAGAATCGAATCGGGGTGCGGGTTGCGGGGTGCCACATAATCCTCGACCAATCCGTAATCTCTTTTCAAGGCGTTGGTATCGTAGTACCAATGAACCGGCATTGCCAGCGCATCTCCAATGAAAAGCCCAACCAATGCGCCGGCTGCCCGGTCCTGGAATGTTAATTCATTCAACACGTTTATTATCCTTTCACTTCGATTGTTGAGCGCCCCCCATCAACCCCGATGATCTGACCTGTGATCCATCCAGCGTCCTCGGAAATTAAAAATGCGGCAAGCGCGGCCATGTCTTCGGGGGTTCCCAGACGGTTTAAGGGATGCTTATTTTTAATCGCCTCAGCCATGGATGGGTTTGACAGGATCTTTTCAGTAAGAGGGGTCTGGGTAATAGAGGGAGAAATTGCATTCACTCGAATTAGAGGTGAAAGCTCTGCAGCCAGCGAACGTGTCAACCCATTTACGGCACCTTTGGCCATAGCGATGGACGTATGCATTGAAAATCCCCTTTGAGCGGCCACACTCGAAAACAGAACAATAGATGATATGTGTTTATTTTTTTTAAGTTTAGTTAAAGCAGACTGGACTGCCATGGCAGCACCTAATGCATTTACTTTAAAATCGAGAAGAAAATCCGTTTGTCTGAACTTTCGAATGCTGCCCAGGTTGATGGTACCCACGGCATAGACAATTCCCCCGATTTCACTTCCAGCATCATCGTTCACACGTTTGAACAAGTCTTGATCCGTAACATCTCCAATGGTGATCCCGGCGTTAAGATCGCTGGCCAGATCGGCAAGCTTCTCCGGGTTCCTTCCGACCAAATGAATGCGAAAGCCTTTGTCAAAGAGTATTTTTGCCGTAGCAGATCCAATTGCACCGGAGGCTCCATAAATAATAATAGTTGGTTTCATCATTACCCCGCTTATACTTTATTTCAAGCGGCCATATGGATTTTTCTCATCACTATATGACCCACTCACATGAAATGGTTTTCGTTTATTATCTGCTCTGCTGTCAACCGACCGGACAACAGGGCCCATTGGATGCCGGGAATACGTTGATATTCACCGCAGGTGTATACGCCATCCCTTACCCTGCCAGAATCCATTGCCGGATTTGATACGGGTGGAGACTGGTCCGGCAGCGCATGATCAATGTGATATGTTTTTATATGCTCCCAGTTTCGGACCGGGTCTCCAAACCACTGGCGCAATTCGCTTCGAACCGAATGTTCCAATGACTCATTGTCCATTGATGGATGATCCAGCACGACAACAGCAATCAGATGTCTACCAGAGGATGAATAAGAAGGTGCCGTCAGGGTTGGTATGGCAATATTGTTAATGAGCCCTTTTCCTTCGCCATTCAAAATCAAAAACGGGCTGGAAATCGGAGGTTTTTCAGCAGAAAAATATAGACACCGCTCTCCCTTTGAATTAGACTTGACGGGAAGTTTTAACAATCGTTGCGTCTCTGGTCCCTCTGTTGCGATTACAATTGTTCTGCCGGTAATTTTCTGGCCGTTTGTGAGTGTCACACCGTCATCACCAATCAATTCCACGCTTGCACCCAAACGGATTTGATTTGCTGGAATACCTTCAGAAAGCTGTATCGGGATTGCGCCCATTCCTTTGGCAGGAAGCGCGGCATCTCCTGAAGCGAATATATTAAAAAGATATCTGAAAACCCTGCTGGATGCATTTAAATCAGGATCAAGGCAGACACCAGCGAAGAAGGGTCTGAAGAAACGCTCGATGATGCGGTCAGAAAACGGGTATGACCTTAAAAAATCTATGGTTCTCATATCCGTTGATTCAAAGATGCCCTTGGACCCTTTAATTTTATTCCCGGCAAAAAGTCTTAGGATTCTCAATCGATCCGTTATTGTGCCAATGGGTGCCGTCAGCGTACCCCATAAATCCTGCGGTCTTCGAATGGGATCAGAAATGTAAAACAATTGTCCATTTGTCCTTACAGCAACGCCTGGTGAAAATAGTTTTAAATCGAGTGCATCGAAATCTAACAGACTGCGGGCCTCAGGATAAGTGGTTTGCAAAACTTGAAACCCGTGATCAAGGATAAACCCATCAACACGGTCTGATTTTATCCTGCCCCCCACGGTTTGACCGGCTTCAAGGACCAGAAATCGTATCCCTTCTTTTATAAGCCTTTTCGCGCAGGACAAACCGGAAATTCCTGCCCCAATAATGATCACATCTGTATTTGATTTTTCCATGAATTATCTCCAGATTAGAATTCCGTGATCTGAACTGGAAAAAAAGGCCCCCCAAATGAATTGAGGGGCCTTTCATTTAGTTAGCGCCATCTTAACAAAATGGCGATGGAGACTATCCGCCTACACTTCCAGCATCAAGGTCTTTCCATGCTCTGTCAACACTGCTTCCAACTGTTCCAAAAAGGTCATCAAGTTCATTTTTCATGGGCGACCAGTCTGATGGGCACTCGTTCTCTAACTGATCAACTCGAAGCTGCGCCGCTGTCACTTCTTGATCAAGTTGCCCAATTAATGGTAAAATTTTTTCTTTTTCAGCAGATCCGTAAGTGTCTGCAACTTTTTTCATCGCTTCAAGTTTTTCTTTCCAAGCGGAAACTTCTGACAACATTGCTTTACAGTAATCTTTCACTTCCATGATTTCTCCTCCATGATTCAGGTTTATGAAATAATAAATTAGCCATATAATCCTACTTAAAGTAGTGTAAAACTCAATACCCAGATCTGAATCAACTCAGTTTATGAAAGGTTAAAGAGTTTTGGAAGTAGGGCTCTTTAAATTATATGATTCATCACAATACGGTTAATCAAGAAAAATGTCACGCGATATCTCACCTTATGATTATCGACAAGTCGGGGAAGAAAAATCAATTTGGGGTTCCTGATCTACATCTGTTTTCTCGGCATAGGAAGATCGTTTTAAGGATAATTCATGCGCGTGGGCCTCACCACTGCATTACACAGGTGAACCTGGGGAGGCTGGGAAATGATATAGTGGATGGTATTGGCAATATCTATCACATCCAGCAGAGGGCCGAATTGTTCCACCATGGTCTGAATGGTGTCATCGCCGTATCCAGCACTCGACTGGAATCCGGTCAAACAAGCTCCCGGCTCTACCAGTGAGACCCTTACACCGGATGAAGATAGTTCCCGGCGAAGTCCTTCGGTCAATGCATGAACAGCCGCTTTAGAGGCCCCGTAAACAGTACTGAATTCAGAGACATGCCGCCCCGCCACCGAACCGATGACAACGATGTCTGCTGCAGCATCTGGAAATCGGCTTTTTTGCCTGTCTTCCATATTCCGGGCCGCCCATTGCATCAGTTTCAATGCAGCCGTCACATTGACCTGAATCATCTCCTCCAGTTCAGATAAATCAGCGTCTTTTACAGAGCCACCCAATCCACGGCCGGCATTAACCACAACAATATCAGCCGGTTGCCCGAACCGTTCCGCGGCCATTGAAAACAGACGGTCAAGAACGACTTCGTCTGCTGCATCACCGACCACAGCCGAAAAATTGGGTTTAAATTTTTTCTCCATCATTTCCAGACGAGATTGGTTGCGCCCAGACCCTACAATTCCAAATCCGGAATCGATAAATTTTTTAGCCGTGGCCTCGCCGATTCCTGAGGTGGCGCCGGTAACAATGGCCACGCGGGGAAATTTTTTTGACATGCTTACTCCTTACTACCGAGTTGATTAGTTTTGAGATATTGAATCACTTAACATTTCAGTCGCTTTGTGTCTGTCTTGAATTGCTGTGGTCTGATACCGGTCTTCCTTGAAATTGCCTTGAATATTTGTAACTATCTTTCTATAAGGGTTGGTGCATTTGGCTGATACGATTCCATCCCTATTCAACCTAATACCAAAACGCTTGTTACAATTGCTACTATTTGTATGATCTAATCCAATCAATTTCAAGTTGGAATTTTTCAGCTTTTTTATTTGATATCAGGAATCCGATTTGTTGAATTTTTTCAGGATGCAGTGGCTTTAGGTTTTCAAGAATACGCCCTCTGAACACCGGCACACACTCATGGAAGGGAACGCTAACTATTGTCCAAGTATTCGGTTGTGTTTCAAACTGATATCGATACGATATACCATCGAAACGATCATTTGTTCTTATCCGAAATTGGTATTTTTTCCCATCTCCTTTTACTCGAAGCAGAATGCCATTATATCCATCCAACTCATATGAGCGCGGCAGTGTTCGCATTGATGCAAAGCCACCATTGTTTTCCAAAGAAACAATACCTTTAAAAATAATTAAATTGTTGCGGAAGACAATTTCACTTTCTGATAACCCACCCATAACGCCATCATTTACGATCTGCCAATTTTTAATTTCATCTGTATTCTTGAAGTCAAATATAAGCTTTTCCGCTTTATTTATGACGTTATACGTTTCATTTGCCCGAGCTTCTGACAATAAAAATAATAATGACACCACCATTAATATAAACTGTATTCTGACAGGTTTCACTATTTAGCCTTCCATTTCTTATTAAGGAAAGAATCTTGAGCACTTTATATAGACCATCTATAAGAAGGTCAGTGCAATTGGGTATCCGCGCTTTTGTCTGATTCTTTGATAAAACTAGTCTGTGACATCCTTTTGTATAGCCAGATAATGGCTAATCCTGTCATTCTTACCATTGATAGGAACGATTTTCCATTCCATCATAAATTCGGAGCCATCCCGCCTGTAGTTCAAGGCTCTTCCATGGAACAGTCTGCCGGCCCTGATATCTTCATTCAGTTGTTTGATAACAGCTGGATCGGTTTCTTTTCCCTGAAGCATTGACGGTGACTTTCCCAGGACTTCATGGGGACCGTAACCTGTCATTTCGCAGAATGCTGGATTAACATACACAATCGGGTAACCTTTACTGGCTTCTGTAATGATTATTGAGTTAAAGGACTCTTCCATAGACTGCTCCAACAACCGTTTCATAATGAATTTATAGTTATCGTCATGGTCAAAAAGATCAAATATTGATTTTGGATTTTCCATTAAATTGACTCCTTTTTTGTCTGATTATGGCCATCTATTAAAAAATTTAAAGGAACGGGTTTCAAACACATACGTATCATTAAAGATTATTATCACTATTTCAATTTTTTAAAGAAAATAAATTCACAAACCCATCTTTTTGCTTTTATTGGGATTTGGCAGGCATGTTACTGAAGCAATTTAACTTGTTAGAGTTAATGTGGGCAGTGACAAATGTAATAAAGATTACGAGATTTATTATTATTTTTTGGCTTCCAATGCAGCGATGAGCCGTCCGTAAAGGTGGATGAGGTCATCTCCCGGAAAGCGCCGAAGGTCGCATTCAAGCAACGCGCCTTGCTCAGCTTTCATACCCATGGTTTGGTAAAGCAGCCGGGCTTGATGCCAGGTCGGCAGCCAGACCAGTTTTTCGGAAATCTGCCCGACACTTCCCAGGATATCGATAAACCGGGGCAGGCTCAGGACAAAGTAGACACGGTTTGGGAACGGGGATTCAGACGAGATAATACCGTCCGGGTCCCATGCAAAACATCCCACATGGGGGTGCCAGATCAATCCCGATTTCTTCATTTTCAAGGCCAGTTGGCAGACCTTTTCATCAAATGGAATGGGTGCCAGATCTTTTTTACCGTCAAACTTAACAGGTTTTATCATTTTTTACCTCTTTTTAAAAAGATTGCGAAGGTGCCCTTTCTGACTGTTTTGTGTTTGTATAAGCCGAAACGATACGGCGGGCATCGGCAGTCCCCTCCTGCCGGATGAGGGGATAAAGATGGAGACAGTCTTTGATCTTGAGTGTCCGGGCCATCCGGATACAATCCCGTTCATCGGTAAGGTGCAAGAATGTCCTTGCATCCTCACGGCTTTCTTCTTTTTGAATAATTTTGGAATAAACAATGGATTGTGCTGCCATCAGTGATTCCCACGTTTCATCTGCCAGGCGGGGATGAAAGATATAGGCCAGGGTCAACTGGTCGCCCGGGCTGTAAAGATGCTGTGGCTGATTTGGTACCTGCAATGCCACCCGATCAAGGAAAACCGGCTGAACCCGGAATGACCCTGACAATTGGCGCCAGAGCTTCTGCCACAACAGATAGTGAATCGTACCGGCTTCAACAAAGATGCTCTCATACCCCCCTGTCTGCTGGGCAATCGCCTGGGCACGCAGGGAGTCTCTCAGCCGGAACCGGGCCGCGTCTGCCCTTGCAAATTGCCTGATGGCCTCAACCGTGGCTTCAAAAGGACCGGTCACAGCGGTTCGATAATATTTTAACAGCGCGCCGGTGGCGTTTCGCTCCGCCAGATAAACGAAATACGGCAGCGTGTCCTGTTCCAGCTCTTCGGGCGTGTTTCCCTGTGCAAAAAATTCATGAACGGACAACAGGGCCTCGACAAACGGTTCAACCTGGATCAATTGTTTGCCCCTGGCATATAGTTCCTGCTCAAGATGGCACATGCGCCGGCTGAATTCGGGGTATTCCAGATCTAACGGCATCAGGTAGTCGTCCACCCCAAGCGACCGGTTCAACATATTTTCAAAGTTGACTTCCGGGGGTTCCTCCAGGAAAATCACGTCATGCTGCCCCATGATCCGGGCCATAACAGGAACCATTTCCGGCCGGTGAATGGAAAAACCGATGTTGATATGCTTCATTTGACTGCCCGATCTATTTTTAAGGCATCGCTTTTAAGGCATCGATAAACGCCCGATTGTCCGGAACACCTTTTTGCTTGAAACGGATGATACCTTTTTTGTCAATTAAATAGGTCACCCTTCCTGACCCATAGCGTTTTTTTATTGTTTTGTCTTTGTCAGAGACAAGGGGAAACCTGATGTGGTTTTTCCCTGCAAATTCCTTGTTGTCTTCAAGACTGTCCGTGCTGACACCCACAACCTGGGTATCCCATTTTTCAAATTCTTCCAGATCCCGCTGGAAGGCAATCAGTTCATCCGTTCAGACGGGTGTAAAAACTGCGTAATAAAGTGCCAGCACCACATTCTTTTTTCCGGTAAACTCGCCGAGCGAAACCATCCCCTGTGTGGATTTGCCACTAAATGACGGGGCCTTGTCGCCAACGTCAAGGCTGAAGGATACAGCCGGAAAAAATAAAAAGCCCAGCAGGACCGCACAAGGTAAAAGCAATCTTAATTTTTTCATTTTTATCTCTCCTGGAATGTTTTTGCATGTCCAAATTATAAGTCGGTTCCGGCAACTTTCAATGCCGGGACCTGCCTTTCCTCACTCGGCTGTCATATATTCAGGATTGCGTGGTTCCACCAAATGTTTTAAATCAAACCAGAACCGGGCCCGCTGTTCCGATTCCGGTGGCTGTTGAATCGGTAATTCAAGAAAGGGAACATCCATATTCAGGGCATGAAATTTTTCAGATAGGATTTCTGCCATAATACCCATTAGTACTGGATCTTCAGTACTGGGGGTGTCCACCGGCATGGGCGATTCTGTATGATACCTGTTCACCTTGTGCTTGCCCCAGTGAATCCCGCAGGTCGGACTGTTGCGCAGGCCAATATAGGCGACCAGGCGATAGTCATTTTTCAGGAATTCCTCAACCATAAGAAATGGGGTTTGCAGAAGATCTTTGCAATGATTACGGAAAAACATATTGTCATATTGCTGTCTGCCCTGGGGATTGCGCTGTAATCCCATGGCGGTAGTTTCAGGGCAAAGGTATTGGATAATGCCGACCCGATATTTCATCAGATAATCCATTAATTCATGTGACAAGGGAAAATTCTGTCCAAGCACATGAACACGACAATATGGATTGATTAAACACTGCGCGACTAAAATGATTTTTTTATCTTTCTTGCTCATAATGGGGTTCCTTGTATTTAAAGCTGTCATCTTTATCTTTTCCCCCTTTTTCTGTTGGGATACAGGGGCCGTCATCGTTACGTTTTCGCGTGACCGATTGTCGCCGGCGATATCAAGATCCGTCATAATGACATTGGATTACTCACATGCCAATTGGAACCAACAAACGATTCGCTACTCGAAGAACTGAAAGAACCGCACTTTCCAAAAGGGGCACCCCTTCAGCAGCATAGGATCCACAGAACCAAATCCGCCTGCCAGCCTTCTGATGCAACAGCTTCAATAAATCTAAGCCAGCCAATGATTGTTCATTGACGACAGGCCGTTGCAGGTTATACTGAGCGATTATAGTCTCTGGCTGAGGCTCAATCAGAGGATTGATGGTCTGGATAATGGGTTGGTCAATCTGCCAATCCGGATTAAAGCGGTTCATCAAAACACTACACATTGTGGCACGCCGGTCCGGTGCAATGAGGAGATTGATATGAGCCCATTTTTTCCTTTTAACAGGCATCAAGGCCGAATCCTGATGAACTATAATGGGAACGTCGTCATAGCTAAAAGAGCTGAGCATTTTGCATTCAGTCTCGGAAGGGTTGGATAAAATATCGAGGGCTTGATTTGCCTGAGTGGCAACAATCAGATGATCAAATGTTTCTACCTTTCCCTGTGTCGTTTCCAACCGCACATCGGACGGCGTTGGTTCCAAAGCACAGACCTCTGTTCCATACCGAATATCATCAATACCACGGCTTAAACGCCTGACAACGTCTTGCGCGCCATATTTTGTTCGCAGTAGGGGCTGGGATCCAAATAAGTTGAGTAATGTCTCTAAAATTACAGGGGCCGGGTAAGCATTCAGACTGTCATAAGAACATGTACAAACCGTTGAAGCGAGTATTGGATATAGAAAATCAGTGATAAAGGCTTGAGAATAATCCTGACGCTGCAAATAATCAGCCAGGGTTGTTTGAGCTGATAAACCATCAGCCAAATCCTGAGAAGCGCCAAGGGCAAGTCGGGCTATATCATTCATAATTTGATTCAACTGTTCTGTGATTTCAGATCCGTCTGGCACTTGAGGCTGATAGGCGACATCCACATTCAGAAAATTCGGTTGACCGATCAGACAAAAAGATTGTGATGGATCGATAGGGTCAAAAGCTACCCCCACCTCACGATAGAGATTGAGTAAATTGGGCCACTGAGTGACATTAAAAATACGGGGGGGCACGTCCGTACGCAGGGCGACCCCCTTCTGTTCAAAGGTTATTGAATGCGCGTCCATGCCCAGGGTATGATGTTTCTCATATAGTGTCACCCGGTGTCCAGCCCGATTGAAAAGCCAGGCCGCACTTAAACCGGCAATGCCGGTCCCAATAATTCCAATTTTCATACCAATTCCCTTATGATGACAGTTGAATATACGTGTGACAGTCTGCACTTGGATATTTGTAATTATTCTCAATGACCGTCATCATTAAAACAGTCCCCTTTATAATACCCAATAAATAAATCGGCTCGTTATCGTAACAAATTTGACGCTGGCGTCATCTACTCACATTTCATACCCCCCTCTATCCAGGCCATGACCTCTTTTTTCCACTCATCCAATCCGCCTTCGACCATATCAGTTTCTTTCTTTTTAAACGGCAGATTACCGCTCTCTGGTGTGGCGCCTTCTATGCCCCAAAGTACTCTTGGATCTTCTAATAGATGATGTTCCAAATCCCTGGCAAGTAACTCCCTGCTCTTGAATTTGGCAAATAACACTTCCATAATTTTTTCACAGGTTGTTTTCGCGTCCATACCTGAGATGTAAAGCCCAGGTTGAGCGAACCAGTCGTCACTGTGTTTAAATCCTGTTACGCTGCTTTTATGGCATTTAGTACAACGATTCACATCACTGCGTTTTTTATGGTTCGTAAAGGCAATTCCATTTTTATCATTCTCCCAAAAATCATGGCAGATGGTACATGAGCCAGCATGGAATTTCGCGAAAAGATTAGTGCTGAACAAAGTATCATCTGCGTGAGCAAGACTAAAGATAAAAAACAATATCGCAGGTAAGACATATTGAATTTTTTTTTTCATTTCCCCTCCTTTTTATGTTTGGACTATCCGACTACAATTTTAGACGGACTTCAAAATTCATCCTCGCCACTTTTTTAATCAACTGAATTAGCCTTTTTTAGGCAAATTTTCATGATTGACAAATATTAACTGGCTTATGTCGAAACCAGCTTCTGCTGCTTTTTCTAATAGCGCAGACTTTATGCCTTCTTTCATAGTTGGGTTTCTTCCAAGAATCCACAAGTAGGATTTATCCGGCCCGCATACAAGTGAATATTGGTAACCCTCCTGGTCAAGTTCAAAAATTATATAAGAACCATAAAAAGGGCCAAAGAAGGAAACTTTAAAGTAACCCAAATCTGACGCTTCTACAAAATACGCCTTTCCTTCATCTTCTTTCCATGAGTCTTTCTCCGCGGAGTATCCACGATTTATGACTTTGATACCACCGTCATTCCGCAATTTATAATCTGCGGTCACATGGGACAATCCTCGTTCAAATGAATGGTCCAGTCTTGCAATTTCATACCACTTACCCAGATATTTTTCTAACTTGAAATTATTAACGGGTTTTACATTTTCAGGTATTCCAGTACACCCAATTAGAAATATAAAAAATAAGATTGATACCTTTTTTATATTAGAACCTTTTTGGCCAAATCTGTTTTCAGTTCGTGAAATCTTCAAGGTCAAAATCCTTGTTTTTAATTGAAGTTACAAGCTTTTTGATACGATTAAGTGCAATCAAGCAGATAATTGAATAAGGGATGGCCCAGATCGGCATATCAAAGAACAACATACAACAATCCTCATTAATTGGAATAATGCGATGCCCCGTGGCGTTGATACCGCCAACGGACCATGTCCATTCTCTTTCTTTTTTTAAAGATGTAATGGTTAAAGCAAGAGAGAAACCCATAACAGTTTTTACAGAACCCTTGCTGCCATATAAAATGAACCTGTTAATGCAATTCACATCCACAACGGATGGCCCCCATTGAGGCCAGAGAGATGTGTCTGTAATGATCCGCCATACAAAACTTGAAGGCGCCATTATAATTAGCCCTGCCGAGAATCGCCCGGAATTTATTTGAAATTCGGGTCTGCTGTCCATGAGATCGTTCAACCAGTATTGCAAAAATCTACCTATACAATCTTTTTAAAGACTTCATATCATGAATCGTTTTTTACCTTTAATGGATTTAGGCTTGTGGAAGTTCGTTACCGCAAGTCCATTTTAAGCTATCCTTTACAGCTTACCCGTTTGTTGCATAAAGAAATTAGAAAATTAGCAAATAAAAAGCCTGAGGAACCTATGAATAAGGGTTATAATAAGTTATCGAGACAAAAAATAACCAACTCCAGGAGACCACCTCAAGTGAAGCCCAGTAAAGCACAAATTTATACTAAATACCATAAAATTCCCGAAATTCGATTCGAAGATCAGCAGCTAACTTCTTTCTCTGGTATCATAATTTTTCAGTTGTTATTTGGACGACTCAATTTAAAGGCCAAAATTAAAAAATGTTTCTCGCATTTAAAAGTATCACCGATTTTTGGACACCACCTGATCGTCATACTGCTTATCCTTCACTTTACCCTGTCGCCTATTTTCGGGTTTGTGCTGGCCGTTCCGGTCACAGCCCTGGTCATTTATATTTTTCGACTCCACTTGAATGATCAGTGCGAGATTGATTTTCCAAACAAATAAGTGTCTATCTAAAGGGCTTTTTGATTTTTTTTAAAATGGCCCTTTTTTACCCCTTACCCCATCTTTTTGAAAGAGATTTACCCAAGTTGAACTTCGTTTTGTGATTTCTGAAAAGTAGGAGGAGGATCATGTTCACAAAACCCTTGAGTTCAGACTTACCGTCAACCATTGACGAGGCGGTCAGAATACTTCTGGATGATTTGCGATTACGGGATCGAACCCAGCTGGGGTCGATGACAGCCGAAGATTTAAATTTGATCAATAAGGTCGTTGGGCTTCAAATTACCTGGGATTTTCGATTATGGAGCGGCAATGGGTTACTATTGCATGCATGCCTGAATGCGATGGAGGATACTGGCAAGGAGTATGCCGATCCAACCATGGCCATTGTCCACTCCATGTGGAAAAAATTACAGGAAACCCATGTATTGAGGTTGGTAAAATAAAACAGGTCAGCCATGACTGCTGAGCTTATGGATAAAACCTATCATCAATGGATTTCAATGTGCGTCCCATATCGAATAATATCTATGTCTTAAAACTTCCTGTGGCGTTCATTTAGTCTATGAAAGGTCTCTATATTCCTACCAAAGATAGGTGAGCACTGGTGTTTCAAGCCATGGGTGAAATTTTAATTCGCGGTATGTTTGATAATACCATTATGCACATGAGGAAAACCATTAAAAAATGATATGCAATATAAGAAAACATCCATAATATCTATAGAGAATGTCAGATTCAATCCGATTCGACCAAACCCAGCTTGCCGACACCCCAAGAGTGCATCATTTCAAGGATTGGGAATGTACTTTGGCCAAGCTCAGTCAAAGAATATTCCACTCGGGGTGGGATCTCTGGGTATACCGTTCTAATCAATAACCCATCTCTTTCTAATTCTTTGAGTTGCTGAGTCAACATCTTCTGGCTCACGCCGGGTACGATCCGTTCAAGTTCTTTGTACCTCTTGGTTCCATCATGCAAATGCCAAAGCATGAGGCTTTTCCATTTCCCACTGAGAACATCCATTGTCACTTCAACCGGGCAACGATATTCTTTGCCGTTCCATTCAATCATTTTTTATCCTTCTTAAAAAAAATATCTATTTAGCCGGCCCGAATATCAGCAATTCGAACCAAATGGTCCGTAACGAATTTAAAAGTGCCTTCTTGTTAATAAAATTCAAATACTTATTATTATGACATATCAGCTACACCAAGATGAAATATTTATTGTATCATAAATTAAGAATCAATTTTTATAAAGGGGAAAGAAATGACTTATCCGAGAACTTTTTCACACATTGGGCTGTCTGTAACGGATCTTGACAAGGCCGTTGAGTTTTATACAAAAGTAATGGGGTGGTATGTAATAATGCCACCAACAGAAATTGTTGCTGATGACTCAGCAATCGGTGTCATGTGCAATGACGTTTTTGGTGAGGGATGGGGTAGTTTCCGTATCGCTCACATGGCAACAGGAGATAAGATCGGTGTTGAAATTTTTGAATTTAAAAATGCTGAACAAAGAGAGAACAATTTTGAGTACTGGAAAACCGGGGTTTTTCATTTCTGTGTTCAAGATCCAGATGTAGAAGGCTTAGCTGAGAAAATAGTTGAGCATGGTGGCAAACAACGAATGCCAGTACGTGAATATTATCCTGGTGAGAAACCTTATCGCATGGTTTATTGTGAAGACCCTTTTGGAAATCTCATCGAGATTTATTCTCACAGCTACGAACTGACGTATGCTGCTGGTGCTTATCAAGATAAACTATAAGTTATATGTTTATATGGGGGGCAGAATTTACAGATTTTGCCTCCTCGTCTTAATCTAAAATATCCTTACTGGTCCCCAATATTTCAAAAAATAACTTCGTCCAAGTAAAATAATGGTCGCAGAAAGTGTCCAATATGTCTATGACCTGTCTCAGTTTTACTATAAAAGGTAGGCGAGCACTGGCATTTCAAGCAACCACTGAGAATATGTAAAAAGGGGATTGAAAATTATCCAATCCCCAATTTTTTAGCAGCTTTCAGAAACTATTTTGTTTAATTTTCTGCTGTCAAGGTCGTGGTGGGTTTATATACCATAAATGCTTGTTAGAAAATTATACCAAATCATTTAAGATCTTTGCAATATTTCTATTGCCCTGAACCTTAGACTATTTGTTTATAGTTAAGATTCAGGGTGGTCTGTTATGACGTGTATTCCAGAGCAATTTTTAACCAGATACTTTGCCGTTCATTTCAGGCACGCGTCATGATATCTACTTATTGAGAAGCTTATTCATCATTTCAATCGCAACTGCCTTTGAGGATGCAGGATTCTGACCCGTTAACAGATTTCCGTCAACCTCAACATGACTTTCCCAGTCAGCTCCCTTATGATAAAGACCCTGATTAGACTTGAGCATATCTTCAAGTAAAAAAGGGACAACCTCTGTGAGTTGCACAGCTTCTTCTTCAGAATTGCTGAAGCCGGTTACTCTTTTTCCTTTCACCAGGGGAGAACCATCCTCAGCTTTCGTATGACATAGAACTCCGGGCGCATGGCAAACCAGTCCAATCGGTTTGCCTTGCTGTGAAAAAGTCTCCAGGAGTGAAATGGAACTTTTGTCTTCAGCAAGGTCCCAGAGAGGTCCGTGCCCTCCAGGATAGAAAACGGCATCGAAATCTGAAAAGTCCAGAGCGTCTAAACGGAGCGTGTTGGCGAGGTGCTTCTGAGCGTCTTCGTCATTGCGGAACCGCTCTGTTGACTCTGTCTGGAAATCAGGCTCGTCGCTTTTGGGGTCTAAAGGGGGATTCCCTCCTTTAGGAGATGCTAAGGTGACATCAACATTCTGGTCTTTAAATACGTAATAAGGGGAGGCGAATTCTTCCAGCCAGAAACCGGTTTTGTGTCCTGTGTTTCCAAGTTTATCGTGGGAGGTGAGTACCATTAATATTTTCATAAAAAATTTCCTTTTTTAAACGATCAATTCGTCTTTGTCATTAACCCGGACAACCAATTTCCCGAAGTTTTGACCATCCAACATGCCGATAAAGGCGTTCGGTGCATTCTCTAACCCATTGATCATATGCTCACGGTATTTTATCTGTCCTGTGCTCAGCCATTGAGACATCTCTTTTGCAAATTCGTCGTAGCGGTGGCCATAATCATCAAAAATAATGAATCCCTGAACCTTTAATCGTTTGACTAAAATTGTACCCATCAGAAGAGACATACGGTCCGGTCCATCAGGAAGCTGTGTCGCATTATACTGAGAAATAAGTCCGCATACTGGAATTCTGGCCTTTGTGTTGAGCAGCGGCAAGACTGCATCGAATACTTTTCCACCTACGTTCTCGAAGTAGATGTCAATTCCCTTGGGACAAACCTGGCTAAGATGCTGGGCAAAATCCAAAGATTTGTGGTCCAGACACTCATCAAATCCAAGCACCTCTTTTGCGTAGTTGCATTTTTCGCTACCACCGGCAATACCGACAACACGACAGCCTTTCAACTTCCCTATTTGTCCTACTGTTGCACCAACAGGGCCAGTGGCAGCAGCGACAACCAGGGTCTCTCCCTGTTTGGGTTGACCAATATCCAATAATCCCATATAGGCGGTAAACCCTGGCATACCCAGGATCCCCAATGCATAGGAGGCATTTTTGGGATTTTCGCCTAATCGGGTGAGACCGGAACCATCTGAAAGCGCATAATCCTGCCAGCCACTATACGCAAGTACCCACTCACCTTCTTTGTAATCAGGGTGACGGGATGCTTCGATCTGAGAAATTGTTGCCCCCACCATCACTTGATCAATCTTAACAGGTTCTGCATAAGATGGCGCATCGTTCATCCTGCCCCGCATATAAGGATCAAGGGAAAGATACTCGGTGCGCAGCAGCACCTGACCTTCAGCCGGCTGAGGAACAGGTGTATTGACCATGCGGAAATTATCGGGAACCGGAGCCCCCTTAGGGCGCGCAGCGAGCACGATGGAACGGTTGTGTTCTTTATTTTGAACCATGATTTGCTCCTTTTTCTTTTTTTAAAGATTCTTTTTTTTCAATGGCACAATGCAACGCCTCTTCCATGGCGAGAGTTGAAAAGCACTTATTACATGAAATGCAGGATGCTTTTTCTCTGTCTCCTGCGGCCCATCTTTTGACAAGGTCTGGTTCCCTGATAAGCGGCCTTGACAGCGCAACATAGTCTGCGACTCCTGATGTTATGATTTCTTGTGCAATATTAAAGGACAGAAAACCGCCCACAAGAATAAGCGGAATCTTTATTTCCTTCTTGAAATCTTCAGCAGCTTTTCTGTAGTAGGCTTCCCGCTCTTCAGACTTTGATGTGCCGGCCCTGGAGGGAATGAGCTTGCCCGATTCGAAGGTTCCGCCGCTCATCTCGATGGCGTCTATTCCACGATCTTCAAGCATATGGCAAACCGTGATGATCTCATTTACCGTGATCCCCCCTTCGAGAAAATCTTCCGAGTTGATCTTGACCAGGACCGGGAATGACTGGCCCACCCTCTGCCTGATTTCTTCGTACACCTGGACAAGAAACTTTGCCCGGTTCTCAAGGGTTCCACCGTATACGTCATCACGCTGGTTATAAAAGGGAGATAAAAACTGACTCAGCAGATAGCCATGGGCAGCGTGGATCTGAACCGCATCAAAGCCCGATTTTACGGCTCTTTGGGCAGCATCACCAAAGGCAGTTACCGTTCTTTCAATCTCATCTACCGTCATTGCAGATGCTTTTTTAATACCATCTACAATTACGTCTGAAGGGCCCAGGGGTGCATATTCGTCTTTTCCGATGCCGTTTTTTCCAGCATGGGCCAGCTGCACGGCAACAAGGCCGCCATGTTCGTGAACAGCTGAAGCAACCTGTTTTAAGCTGTCGATCATTGCGTCGGAATAGATGCCCATCTGTCTTGGGCCTGCCTGACCTTCCCTGATCACATGGGCATGGCCGGTAATAACAAGTCCGACTTCACCAAGGGCAAGTTGTGCCATGCAGCTCAACAACTTGTCATTTACCCTTCCATCAAGCCCTGCCATTGCTTCGTGGGTAGCAGATCTGACAAACCGATTTTTTATGTTCATTCCATTTATCTTGGTTGATTCAAATAATCTGGACATTTTTTTCCTTTGATATTCATGTTTGACTTCGGTTGACAATGACGGCTGACATACGTGTATAACAACATGCAGCCGATTTAATTGATCAAAATTAAGGTTAGGGTTACAGGCTAAGTTCCAAAATTTTCCTGCTGACATCCAATGTGATTTCCTGGCGCTCGCCCAAGCGAATCATTCCATGGGCCTTTAGCTTTTCCTCAAGATCCGGGATGCTGTCGGTACCAATGCCATAATCAGACAAGCGGGTTTTTATCTGCATCCGCTCAAAGAATTTACGGGTCTGATCAATGGCAGCATCAATCCGCTGGTCATTGTCGCCTTCATTAAAGCCCCAGATGCGCTCGGCATATTGAATCAATTTTTCCCGCTTGCCCTGCCTGCACACCTCCAACAGATTTGGCAGAATAACGGCAAGTGTCTGAGCGTGATCAAGGCCATGCATGGCCGTCAGTTCATGCCCGATCATATGAGTGGCCCAATCCTGGGGCACACCAGCCCCGATTAAACCATTTAATGCCAGCGTTGACGCCCACATCAGATTGGAACGGACCTCGTAATCCTTTGGGTTTTCAAGTGCTTTGGGCCCCTCTTCAATCAAAGTCAGCAGCAAGCCTTCAGCGAAGCGATCCTGAATTTTTGCGTTCACCGGGTATGTCAGGTACTGCTCGACCACATGAACAAAGGCATCAACCACTCCATTGCTGATTTGTCGCAACGGCAGGGTATAGGTTTTTTCAGGGTCCAGTACAGAAAAAAGCGGGAATACATGGGGGCTCATGAAGGCCAGTTTCGCCTGTAATGATTTTCGTGTGATAACGCTGCCGCAATTCATCTCCGAACCCGTCGCCGGAAGGGTTAGTACCGTTCCCATGGGCAATGCCTTTTTAACCGGGGTGCCACCTTTTTCAAGAATCGACCACGGTTCTCCTTCAAATAAAGCCGCTGCTGCAATGAATTTTGTTCCGTCGATGACAGATCCCCCGCCAACTGCCAGGAGAAAATCAATTGACTCCTTATGCACGAGTTCAACTGCTTTCATAAGAGTTTCATAAGACGGATTGGGCTCAATACCACTGAATTCGAATAAGGTGTACCCATGAAGGGCCGCAAAAACCTCATCCAGTGTTCCGTTCTTTTTAACACTGCCTCCCCCGTACAGTACGAGGACCCTACTTTCGGAAGGAATACACTCTTTAATAGTAGCTATTTTTCCCTTGCCAAACAAGATATTGGTAGGGTTCTTGAAATTAAAATCTAACATATAATTATCCTTTATTCGTCTGTGTTGAATTTATTGTTTAAATAATGGGTGAATCTTAATCAGGGCCTTAGAAAAAAATCAAAAAGGAGACTTATGCATTCTTTGACCGGCGCTGTTGAGTTCACTATTTTCATATTCAACAACGCCCCTTCCCAGGCATTCCAGATGAATTCTGTTAAGGCATCAGCTGAAATATCACCCCTGACAGTTCCCATGGTTTGACCTTGACTGATCTGTTTTGAAACACGATCTTTCCAGACAGCCGTTGCCTGATGCATTTTTTGCCGACACAGATCACTGGCCTCGCTAATCTCCGCCGCCAAATTTCCGATGAGACAACCCGTTCTCACTTCACTTTGTTCATGATGGGAAATGATCATCTCAAAACTGTATCTCAATGCCCCAAACGGTTCCTTTGGGCCGCTTTTGAGCAAATCGTCCCAAAGGATCGATAAGTTATCCGAATAGAACTGAATAATTTCAACGGTGTAGTCTTCCTTGCTTTTGAAATAATTATAAAATGACCCTTTCGGCACACCGACTTCATCAACAATTTCCTTAATCCCTGTTCCATTGAAGCCGTTTTCTCCAAACAAAATAAGTCCGGTCTGAAGGAGTTTTGTTCTGACTTCAGTTTTTTGCTTTCTTTTTTTCATGGTTATAAAATATGACCGGTCGTCTTATTGTCAAGAAAGTTTTTTAAACATGCTCCTTCCTCCAAAAAATAGACACAGATTAAGTCAATTTTTTTAGATAAAAGGTCCTTCTTTAGTGGATAGTAAAAAAGTGTCTATGTCTATCATTATGGGGTTTCAAGCTGTGATGGAACGGTGAGAACTGGAAAAAGAAAGTGTCGCTTTTAGCTGAAATTGACCAATACCATATATGGTATATGAATATTTTTCAGTTTTGAAGTTTTGATTCCACTATATGAGCCGCAACCGCAGTTACAACCCAATTTTGAACTATAAATTTTATAATATATATACATCACATTTTGGCAGATTTCAGAAAATTCCTTCCCGGGGTCTGAACAAAAATCAAGTTGGTCTCCAATAAAAAACATTTTACCAGATCCTTCCTTAATCAATTATATTTTCATGATAGTTGATATTTCGAAATATCTTTACAGGCAGCATGAATATTGAGTAGAGTGTATGATCATAAATAAATGCTGATCAGTCATTAATTTGTCACTTCGAGGGTAAAATGTTTGATGATAAAAGCTATTTATATAAGCACACAGAAATGCCCAAAGGAAAGTCAAGTGCAAGGTTGCATGTTACGAAGGCTATCGAAAGATTAGAATGGAGAGACAATAAAACTCAATACGTCAAAATTGATGGTGATCGATTGAAAGAGTTTTATGATGAATACGTTGAATTAGAGACTAAACTCAAGAAAATTAGGGATATATTTGGCGATACCCAATCTTAAAAACAACGCATAACCATCCGGCTTCACCAGATCGCAGGGGTCGGGGCGCTTTGGAAACCTTTGGGTTAATGTAATTCATAGAGATTTAAAAATTCTTAGTAGCCCCTTCGCCAGGTGATCCGGGGCGTTATTAATAGGGATAACATGAACTATCTTGAACTGATAAAAAAAGAGTGTTTTGAGGAATCCCCTTACTTCAAAGATGAAATAGATTTTCTTAAATCATTATTTATTGAAAGAAACTATTTTGATATTATCATTATTGCACCCCAACTAATGGAAAAAATCGCATACGAGATTGATGAATGTTATGATCAATACTTAACCAGGAAAATGGGAGAACCTTCTGAAGAGGAAAAAGAGGTACATAGTTTATATAGTAGGGTTATCAAAGAAGAATCAACAAAAGCGAGGGTTGCAAAAATACTTATAGACCTATATCAAAATGAACATTTCGATTGTTCTTTTTCAAGAAATGAATTTATTAAATATTTTACCAAATTGGAAAACATAATATCTTGCCGTAACCATCTTGCCCATGATTTTTACAAGATCCAAATTTCAAAGAAAAGAATTAAACAAGTTGCAAATGAAGCAATTGAACTCATTGAATTATTGGCATATTATCCAGGATTAGGATATTAAAATTCACAATTCCGACTGCTGAAGCAGATCATTAAACTATATTTTTTGATAAGCTTCATATATTAGGTACTTCCTCATAGTGGTTTTTTTAATATAAAAAAAACATTCCCCCCCTTCAGGCATAAGAATATCTTGCCAGATTACATTTATTCTTGGATCTTTGCCTGCCAAATGATTTATGGCAATATTTGATATATCCACAGCATCCACCTGGAAGCCTTTTTTTAAGCAAGGAATCTGCTATTTCTGCCATTTCCACAAGCAAGATCCAGGGTGTTCCCATGAGATGCCAGAGAGATATACTTTTTTAAAATATTTGAAGGATGATTGTCAGGTTTCAGAACAGACAAATCAAACTTGATACCAGTGAGGGATATTACAAATCATTCTGAGAAAGGGGATGGTTTTGATGATTTGGGTGTAAAAAAGACTGTTTAACCAGTTCCCCTATAGTCCCATATGCAAAACTGATAATGCAAATTTTTTTCTGTATTTATAATCCGTATACAAATTGAATGGTATCAACACCCTTTATTTACCTTATTATTTACTCTTGTACAAAACCCTGATACACTTATACATAGAATTTAACTGAAACATGCAGGGAACAAGAGTTTCCGTTGGTAGCAGTTTGATTGCAAACAAATCTCTGCGTCGCTACCAAAATAATGAAGAGGCTTGATACATAAGCCTTTTAACATAAGCGAAACCCCCGTTTCCAATGGTGTACAAACGCATCAGAAACGGGGGTTTTTTTTAAGATAATGTTCCCAAGTTCATGATTTGTTGTCCATTTCCTCTGCAATGGGCTGACATTATGCTTATTTTATACACTTTTTGCCCTGTCCTGCCCCTTGACATTTTTGATTCAGAACAAAGTTTATGGGTATTATTAAAACCGTAATTGCAGGATCTATATAAAGGAGTGTGTATGACGGGTGTATATGAAATTTATATAAAAGATCATTTTTCCGCTGCCCATGTGTTGAAAGGGTATGATGGAGATTGTTCCAATATGCATGGCCACAACTGGATCATTGAGGCCTATATTCAGTGCACAAAACTCAACGAACTGGGAATTGGTATTGATTTCAGGGATGTAAAGGAAACGGTAACCAATGTACTCAGTAAGCTTGACCATACCACACTCAATGACATTGCAGAGTTTAGCAGCATCAATCCAACATCTGAAAACATTTCCAAATTTTTATATACCGAACTGTCCCGACGGCTGAACACCGACCATATCACCGTCAGCAAAGTCATGGTATTTGAAAGCCCCGGATGCGGGTCTTCCTACCAGGAGGGATAAGTGCAGCTGAACGTCTGCGAAATTTTTTACAGCCTTCAGGGGGAATCCTCATTTACCGGGCTGCCCTGCATTTTCATACGGCTTTCCGGATGCAATCTGAAGTGTTCATGGTGTGACACCGGGTATGCCAACACAGAATTTCACGCCATGACATTTGACCAGATCCTGAAAAAAGTGGATGCGTATAATTGCAATCTGGTTGAAATCACCGGCGGTGAACCTTTGCTGCAAAACGATACATCCAAACTGATATCCGTACTGTTAAAAAAAAAATACCAGGTTCTCCTTGAAACCAACGGCAGTAAAAGCATTCAAAATATCCATCCGGACTGCATAAAGATCATGGATATCAAATGTCCGTCCAGCAATGAATCAAATAGTTTTTTGTTCGATAACATCCCGTTCTTGACAAAACAAGACGAGATCAAATTTGTCATTGGTTCCAGAAAAGACTATGTGTTTGCCAAAGCCATCATTGAAAATGAATTAACCGGTATTTCCCAAAAAAAAATCCATCTGTCACCGGTTTTCGGACACATAGCGCCTGACGTCATTGCTGCCTGGATGATAGATGACAATCTTCATGCAAGGCTTTCCCTGCAGCAGCACAAAACCATATGGGAACCGGACAAAAGAGGGGTTTAACACAGACAAATGACTGACAAAGCCATTGTACTTTCCAGCGGCGGGATTGATTCCACCACTGCCATGGCCATTGCAAAATCAAAGGGCAAAGAGATTTACGCCCTGAGTTTCAGATATGGACAACGCCATGCCCTGGAACTTGAAGCATCCAAACAGGTGGCCATTTCTCTGGGGGCAAAGGTCCATAAAATCATTGACATTGATTTAAGGCAATTTGGCGGCTCAGCCCTGACCGATGATATCCATGTTCCCAAACATGACACAATGGATGATATTGACAGGGACCAGATTCCCATCACGTATGTTCCCGCCCGAAACACCATTTTTCTGTCCTATGCCATGGCCTGGGCTGAAGTGTTAATGGCCACATCCATATACATTGGTGTGACAGCCGTGGATTATTCCGGGTATCCTGACTGCAGGCCCGAGTTTATTGATGCATTTGAACGAATGGCCAACCTGGCCACCAAAACCGGCGTCACAGGACAAGCCATCCTGACCATTGAAACCCCTTTGATCCATCTGTCAAAAGGAGACATTATCAAAACAGGAAATGACCTGGGGGTGGATTATGCGTTAACCCTTTCCTGTTATGACCCCGATGCCAACGGCAGGTCCTGTGGCAGATGTGACAGTTGCCTTCACAGGATAAAGGGATTTAAAGAAGCCGGTATTAAAGATCCGACGGTTTACGTTTAGCCCCAAGGGCTTGCGCATAGATCTCCACCGGATGTTTCACCGCCACCGGCTGTTTTAATCTGGCCAGCATATCAGATATCTGCATCATGCATGCAGGACAGGAGGTTGCCACTGTGGAACACCCGGTATCAATAATGTTCTGGGCTTTTTTCAGGCCAATTTGGGTTGAAATGTCATAGTGGGCAAGATTGAAACTTCCCCCCATGCCACAGCAGGTGTCACTGTCCTTCATTTCTTTTATATCATGGCCGGCAGCAAGAATGACTTGCCGGGGCTCATTAAATATGCCCAGGGATTTTTTCAGGTGACAGGGATCATGATAGGTAACCTTTTTTTTGCCCCCCTCATTTTCTGGAATTGCAGATGTCAGGTCAAACCGCTTTTCCATGAGCCAGCTGATATCCACGGTTTTTTCAGCCAATGCTTCAATCCGGCGTAACAATAGTTTATCCCCTTGTTTTAACAGGGAGGGCCACAGGTTTATAATGGTGGAGGAACAGGTGGCACAGGCCGTCACCAGATAATCAAATTTTTCTTTTGAAAAAAGGTCTATATGGCGTTTTACAAGGACCTTAAAGGTTTCAAAATCGCCGGATGCAATGGCAGGAATACCACAGCAGCCCTGATGGGAAGGGATAAACACCTGGGCATTAAAATGGCTTAATACATCCACCACGCTGTGGGCAATATTGGGAAATGCCTTGTCAATCAAACACCCCACAAAAAACGCCACCTTTACCCCTTTCCCGTCAATCCGGCAGTCTATGCTGCCAAGGGTCTGGTTAAAAGCGGTGTCGTCCAGGGGAACCATATGTCGATGCCGCAGCAGTGGCGAGGCAATCCTGGCACAGGACGTTTTCTGGACATTGTGCTCTCGTTTAAAAAATATTTTTTGAAATGACGCAACCCGCCCCATGAGACCATTGAATGTATCCGGGTGAGACAGCAGTTGTTTAAACACTATTTTTTTTGCAAAGGGTAATCCCAGATATTGCGCAATGATGACCCGGGCCTTTAGAAATATGTCAAGAACATTCACGCCACTGGGACATCCATGGGCGCAGGATCCACAAAGAAGGCATCGTTGGAGACGCTCGTTCACCCCTTTTGCATCATCAAACATCTGGTCAATCAATCCATTGATCAGTACCAGCTTCCCCCTTGACACATCGGCTTCTTTTCCGGTCTGGGCAAACAACGGGCAATTGGCCTGACACATCCCGCAACGGGTACAAGCGGCCAGTTGATCTTCCAGCTTTCTCACATCCCGGGCAAGCTGCTGCATTTTACCGGTGGCCGCCAGGTTACGTGTTACCTTCAGGCTATTCAGGTTAACCATATGAATACTCAGTGGCCTGCCGAACTTCCTGTTTGATCTCCCGTTCATGAATACCGATCAGGTACAGAAGACCGTCCAGCCCAACACTTGAAATGGTATTGGAGGCTCGCTGCCGGACAACCGGTTTGGCATTGAAGGCAACCCCTAAACCGGCAATGCTGATCATGGGAAGATCATTGGCCCCATCGCCCACGGCAATGGTCTGTTCAAGGGCGATCCCCTCCTTTTGGGCAATCTGTCGTAACAAGATGGCTTTTTTCTCACCATCTATAATCTCCCCTTTCACCTCGCCGGTGACCACGCCATCTTCCATATCCAAGTCATTGGCATACATATAATCAAATCCCAGCCGATCCTTTAAATATTCACCCACAAAGGTAAATCCACCGGACAGGATCCCCAGCTTGTAGCCCAGGCCTCTCAGGGTCTTGGTCACCAGGTCCGCTCCCTCCGTCAAGGGCAGGGTCTTTGATATGTGAGCCAGCTGTTCTTGTTTTATCCCTTTTAACAATGCCACCCGTTTTCTAAAACTTTCTTTAAAATCGATTTCCCCCCTCATGGCAGATTCAGTAATTTTATCCACCTGCTGCCCCATCCCCACCAGCTTGGCCAGTTCAACAATGACTTCGGCCTGAATCAAGGTGGAATCCATGTCAAAAACAACCAGTTTCCTGTTTTTTCTGTAGATGTTGTCCACATGAAAAGAGATATCAATCCCGGCTTTTTGAGAAATTTCCATGAATCTTTTTCTCATATCAAGAATATTCAACGGTTTTCCACTGACGGAAAGCTGCACACTGGCCCTTGGATTATGCTGGGTTTGTTTAAGGGAAATCCTGCCTGTCAAGCGGGAAATACCATCAATGTTCAAATGATTATCAGCGATGATAGAGGCAACAGCGGAAATCTGCTGGGCCGTTATGGTTCTGCCCAAAAGGGTAATAATCCGTCGTTCTTTGCCCTGGGCATGAACCCATTTTTCATAACTCTCCGAGTCAATCGGCTTTATGTCAATCTGGAGACCCATTTTATGGCCCTCATACAACATATCTTTGAAAATGGGGGAAAAATCCCTTGACTTGGGAATTTCAGCCAGAATCCCCAGGGAAATATGCTCATGGATAACCGCCTGACCAATATCCAGGATATTCACCTCATATTCTGCCAAAATCCCTGTAAACTTTGCATCCAGGCCTTTTCTATCCCTGCCGGTAATGTTGATCAATACGACATCACTCATTGCCCTTATCCTTCACTTCATATTTAACGGTTATCATTGTTTTTTTACCCTTAATATCAGCATCGCGGAAATCAAATAAAACCCTGCAAACAAAGGGAACACCATTTTAAAATTTGACCCGGTCATATCCAGGATGATGCCGGACAGCCATGGGCCTAAAATCCCTGCAACAAATCCGTATGCCGTAAATACCAGCCCGAACACTTTCCCAAAATTTTCAAGCCCGAACACCTCGGTCACCAGGGGGGCTGACACCGTAAACATCGCACCAAAGGCAAGCCCGATAAAGCAGGCCAGAAAGCTGATGATATACAGGTGGCTGACCCACGGCATCAACAGGTACGCCCCCGATGCCATTGAAAAAACAATCATCAGGATGTGCCCCTTGGAATAGTGATCCGACAGACGGCCGCAAACCAGGCGGCCGATGCCGTTTAACACATTAAAACAGGTCAACATATAGACATATTGTGTGATATCATATCCCAGTTTCTGCCCAAAGGATGATGCCAAAACAATCAAGGAAATTCCCGCAGCACCGGACAGGGCCCATACCCCCCAGATAAACCAGAAAGAGGACATCCTGAGTATCTGCTTTGATGACAAGGTGGTTACGGAGTGTTCGGCCGGGTCTTTTTTTTGTCCCGGCATCCGTATGAACAAGGTCAGGGATGTGCCGAAAACAAGGGAACTGATACCGGCAAAACTGGACGTAAACGCATAGCCTTTTGAAACCAGCAGACCGGTAAAAACCGGTGCCATAATGGCAGAAGATCCCCCAAAGGTTAAATTAAAAATACCGGTGACCAATCCTTTCTTGTCGGGAAACATTCGTTGAAAAAGGGTAAGGCAGGGGATATAAACAAACCCACTGAAAAAGCCTTCAATAAACGCCCACAGATAAACGTGTTCAATGGCGGTGGCCTGACCCACCGCTATCATGGCAAGGGAAAACACCAAACTGCCCGTAAAAATAATATAGTGGCTGGGGATTTTTTCCTGTAGTTTTCCAGCCAGGTACATTGAGAACCCTGTTCCGGCAAGGATAAAAAACATGAGCTGGCCTATCTGGGCCTTATTCACATGGAACAGGGCCTGCCACTCCGAGGCCATGACACCGGGGAACCCAAACACAAATGCACCATTGAAAAAAATGGTGAGACATCCGAAAACAAGAATTATTCGTTTATTGGTAACGACCGGCATAGCTTTTTCAACTCCTGATGGGTGTTCAGCCTGGGATCATCCAATACCTTTTCAAACAGCAGGCGTTTTATCTTACCGATATCGGGACCGGGGGGGATCCCCAGAATCCGGACAATATCGTTCCCTTTAATGGCAAGGCCGTCCATCCGGAAAACGGATGGTTCAGCCATTACATTGAACAACTTTTTGAGCCTGATCCGGATGTCAGACAGGGTATAGGGCCTTTTGGCCAGATTCCCTTTTTTGTCTGCAATCCTCATTTGCATAAATGCCCGATAATCAAGTCCGTGTTCATCCAGCATGGACAGCAGTCGTCTGGCTGCCCTGGGTGTTGTCTGATCGGTCAACGGTCTCATATGGGTCTTTATCAAAGCCGTGATATAGGTGATCTCCTTAATGGGAAATCTTAAGGCAGTCAGATCCTGGATCACCGAGCGGGTATGATTCTCATGCCCGGGAAATGTCAATTTGCCTTGTTTTATTTCTGCAGCATCAAATTTACCGGTATCATGTAAAAACCCTGCCAGCCTTAACATTGGAAGGGTTGCCGGCACGGCATCTCCCACCAGCATGCAGTGGTCAAATACGGTTTCACCATGATGGGGACCGCCATCAAGGTCATGGCAACGATCAAGGCTGGGAAAAATTTTTGACAATAACCCGGTTTTTTTTAATGCCCTGAAAAAAAGAGAGGGCCGTTGCAACCCCAGTGCCTTCACGATTTCATGGTGAATTCTCTCTTTTGCAATGGCAGTGTCCAGCAAGTCCTTACAGGCAAGGATACTTTTAAGGGAAGAGACGGAAAGCGATCCGTCTATCATGGCCATGAACCGGCAGGCCCTGATCATTCTGACAGGATCTTCCCGAATTCTTTTGTCCGGATCATTGGTAAATCGGATAACAGCCGTTTCAAGATCTTTTCTGCCGTTAAAGGGATCAATGATCTTTTCAGCAATGGGATCATAGGCCATGGCATTAATGGTGATATCTCTTCTGGCCAGGTCTGATTCAGGAAAAGAGGAGAGATCAACAGCCCCCCGGCCGGAAGAAACCTCAAACCCGTTTACCATACAGATGGGAAAGGTTTTACCCACCTGTTTAACGGTCTGACCCGAAAAAAGGGATTCGATCTCCCGGATGGCGGCATGAGTCAGGATATCCACATCAACCGGCGGTCTTTTGAGCAGCATGTCCCGGACAGCCCCCCCGGCAATGTAGGCTGCAAATCCATTTTTCTGCAGGGTGTCTAAAATAAACTGAACAGATTTTCCCCATTTCATTAAAAAAAACCCTGGATCAGCACACCGATAAAAAGGAGAACGGAAATCACTGAATTAATATGAAAAAAGGCCATGTCAATCTGTGTTAAATTGTCTGGTTTCACCAGTTGATGCTCAGCGAGCAAAAGCACACCGATAATACCCAGAAACCCTAAAAAAACAGGGTGCATGGCAAAGGCAACATACATGGCCAGCAGAAACATAAAGGTCCCCACATGAAGCAGGGAAGAAATCTGCATGGCGCGTTTTGCACCCAGTTTTGACGGCAGGGAAAAAAGTCCTTCCTTCCGGTCAAACTCAATGTCCTGGCAGGCATATAAAATATCAAATCCGGCAATATAGGTCATCAGGCCCAGGCCCAGGAAAAGGATACTCCATGACAGGGTGCCGGTAATCGCCACCCAGGCCCCCACCGGCGCCAGGGAAATGGCAAACCCAAGGTACAGATGGCAGAATCGGGTAAACCGCTTGGTATAGGAATACCCCATTAACAACAACAAAACCGGGACGGAAAGCATAAAACACAACGGGGACAACATGGCTGCAGAAAAAATGAAGACCAGGCAGGACATCCCGACAAAGAGGACCGCTTCCTTTTTTGACAATTTACCGGAAGGAATTTCCCGGACGGCCGTTCTTTCATTTTTAAGATCAATATCCGCATCCACAATCCGATTAAACCCCATTGCAGCGGATCTTGCCCCCACCATGGCCAATAAAATCCAGGCAAGGGCCCCCATGGACGGCGGCTGTTTTTCCCAGCCCATGACCACAGCGGACAGGGCAAAGGGAAGCGCAAAAATGGTATGGGAAAACTTGATCATTTGCCCGTACACCTGTATTTTTCTATTTAAAACAAAATCCATTTTAATTAAACCTTTGGGCTTGATCTTAACGTCGCCCATTTGTCGTAATTGTTGGTTCGACGGGGTCAGGCTTGTGTTATTGTGCTTTTGATAACAGCCTGTAATAACAAACAAATTCAGCAAAAGCGTCCATAACGCAAGCCTGACCCCTCCTGAGTAAACTTCTCATTGGCCTAAACGATGACCAAGCCCAAACCTTTTAATAGATACCATAGGCAATGGTATCACAATTGGGGCATTTCCCCCCTTCCTGAAAATAGGTTTCTATCTGATACGCATATCGTTTTACCAGCACGGCATTACAGGAATGGCAATAGGTATTCTCCGACGACTGGCCCGGCACATTCCCAATATACACGTACCGCAGGCCGGCCTGTCGGCCCGCTTCATATGCCCTTTCCAGAGAGGATAACGGCGTTGGTGATCTGTCCATCATCTGGTAGCAGGGATGAAATCGTGAAATATGCCAGGGGGTTTCCCTGCCGATATCCGTGGCAATAAAATGGGCCATGGCCTCAAGGTCGCTTTGACCGTCATTCAAGCCCGGAATCAAAAGGGTGGTGATTTCCACCAGGATACCCAGGTCTTTCATGCGTTTGATTGTTTCTTTCACCGGCTCAAGCCGTGCCTTGCAATAGGTTTTATAAAACCGGTCATCAAAGGCTTTCAGATCCACATTGGCCGCATCCAGAACCGGCGCCAGCATGTCAAGGACCTGGGGGCTCATATACCCATTGGTGACAAAAACATTCAGCAGGCCCTGTTTCCTGGCAAGCATAGCGGTCTCAAGGGCCAATTCAACAAAAACAGTGGGTTCGGTATAGGTATAGGCAATACTGTCACACCCGGTTCCCAGGGCTTCGTTGACAATGGCTTCAGGGGAAAACCCGCTTCCCTGGATCATCCCCTTATTATCTGACGGCATATGGGCAATATCAGCATTCTGGCAGAACGCGCATTTAAAATTACACCCCACCGTGGCAATGGAATAGGCGAAGGATCCCGGTTTCAAATGAAACAGGGGTTTTTTCTCTATGGGGTCAACACTCCGGGCAATCACTCGTGGATATACCAGGGACAAAAGCCGGCCGCCTTTGTTTTCACGGACCCCGCAAATCCCCCGTTTCCCTTCTTTAATGACACAGAAATGGTGACAGATCTGACATTTTACACGTTGATCATCCAATTGTTCATAGATAAGGGTTTCCATGTTTAATCTCTCATCCGGGTGACCATTCCGGTTACCGGATTATACGCTTTTGATTTCTTCACCTTCAGCAATAAGGGCCGGGTCCGAAACGTTGGCACCGGTTTGATTCTCATACCAATAAGGGTCCCGCAAAATGATTTTTGAACAATGGCTATATTTTCAATGGCCGCAGCGATTCCACCGCAGGCAAACGGGAATTGCACGGTTGTTTTCCATTTTACAGGCACATTGCCCAGGATGGCAAACAGAATCTGTTTGAGCTCCCATATACTGAAAAAATGGGCCTGGCTATAGATATTGGGCACAAAAAAACTTTTAAACCGGCGCACCATGTTGATGGGGGCATACCGGTTTAGAACGCAGAGAACCACGGTATCCTTTGTCACCCTGCAGGCCTCTTCAATGGCCTTGGCCGGCCTGTCCGTAAATTCCAGGCTGGTGAACACGAACGCACTGTCAAAGGCATTGTCTTCAAACGGCAGATCTTCAGCCGAGCCCCGGTGAAGATCTGCCTGATGTCCCAGCCGTTTTGATGCCAGGTCCAGCATGTACAAAGAAGGGTCCAGCCCTGTCAGGTATAGCCCCCTGTCCAGTAGAGGCTCAAGGCTGATCCCCGTGCCGCAGCCGATATCAAGGATCCGCTGTCCTTTTTCCGGGGACAGCAGATCCATCATCAATTTGATTTCAAGATCCAGAAAATACCGGTTCCGGGGTTGCTCAAACCAGGCATCATATGCGCCTGCATCTTGAAAATCAAATACATAGCCCATGGTTATTCGATCATCTCTTTTACCTTTTCCATCATCTGATGGACGGCGACAACCGCTGGAGAATCTTCCTCCATTTCAAGAATCGACCGTCTTTCCATATCAAACTCAAGAAGATTTTTATCTTCGGGGATAATGCACACGATGGGAACCCCAATACTTTCAACCTCATCCAGGAAGGCTTTGCTTAAGGTTTCCGGGGCCCGGTTTACAATCAGACCCTTTTGTCGCACCTCCAGCTTGAGATCCCCCAGCATTTCATTGATTCTTCCCACGGCTCTCAGGCCCCTTAACGCATAGTCGGTAACCAGTAACAAGATATCCACCTTACCACTGGTTCTGCGGCTTAAATGCTCCATCCCGGCTTCATTATCCACCAGCAGGTAGCTGTAATTTTTTTCCAGTTCGTCGGAAAATCGATTCAGGATATTATTGACCATGCAATAGCATCCCTGACCTTCCTGACGGCCCATGACCAGAAGATCAAACGTCTTTTGTTCGATCAATACCTGGTTCATGAGCATTTCCAGATACACTATCTTATCCATACCCGAAGGAACGCCCTGGGGGTTTTTCATAAAATCTTCACGGATGTCACCCACTGTTTTATCGATATTCAATCCAAGGGTTTCTCCCAGATTACTATTGGGATCTGCATCAATTGCCAGAAGCGGATCCTTCTGATGTTTTGTAAAATATCGGGTCACAAGTGCAGAAACCGTTGTTTTTCCAACTCCACCTTTGCCAGCCATTGCGATTACTTTGCTCATATTTACTCCAAATCCAGTTATTTAATTCCACATTTCCCTAACATAACGCAATCTTAAAAAAAAGCAATCTATCTTCCATATTGCAGGGACAATTTATGATATTTTTTCAATTTTTCCTGAACCTTACCAAAAACCGTTTCTATGGGGTAGTGGCCGGCTGCATCTGGTTGACCGGCCTTGACACCGGTCAGCACTTCAATCCCTTCATCAATGTTGCTGACCCTGTAAAGATGAAAGGACCCGTTTTCAATGGCCTGGGCAACATCCTTTCTTAAAACAAGATTCTTGACATTTGAGACGGGGATCATGACACCCTGGGTTTTTGTCAGGCCTTTTTTCACACAAATGTCATAAAACCCTTCTATTTTTTCATTCACCCCCCCAATGGCCTGGATCTCCCCCTTTTGATTCACCGACCCGGTGACGGCAATGTCCTGGCGGATGGGAACCCCGGAGAGGCTGGACAGGACGGCATACAATTCCGTGGATGAGGCACTGTCACCATCAATCCCCTCATAACTTTGCTCAAATGTGATACTGATACTGACACTTAATGGATACGCCTGGGCAAAGATTCTTCCCAGATAACCGGAAATGATCATCACCCCTTTATCATGGGTCTCCCCCGAAAGATCAGATTCATGTTCCACATTAATGATCCCGGCAGGTCCCATATAGGACTCTGCCGTAATCCGCGTGGGCCTCCCAAAAGCAATTTCACCCATATCATAAACCGCCAGTGCATTCACCTGGCCGACGATCTTTCCTGTCACATCAATCAAAACAGACTGGTCCTCAAATTGCGCCAATACCTTTTCTTCATACAGGTTATGGCGAAACCGCTGCTGGCTGAGTGCCCGGAGCACGTATGCCTGGGAAACCAGCCGGGCATTCTCTTTTTTAGCCCAATAATCTGCTTCCTTTAAAAGCCCCAGGAGCTGACCGAACCGAAGAGACAGTTTCTGCTGGTTTGCCACCATTCTTTTCCCATATTCAATCACTGCCCACACTCCGTCAGCAGTGAAATTCAGCAGGTCTTCATCTTTACAGACCCGGGCAATAAACCGGGCATAATTGACCCCATTCTCATCGGTTAATTCCGCTTCATAATCAAAATCCGCCCTGACCTTGAATATTTTGTTGAATCGGGCATCGGCACTCTGCAATATCCGAAACGGTTCATACCCACCCACAAGGATCACTTTCACCTTCAATGGTATGGGAGCGGGCTTTAATGAGGGCATACCGTAATCTGCCTGGTCCGGCATATCTTCAATCCTGAGCTGTGAGTCCTGGAGCGTTCTTTTTAACGCTTCCCACACCGGAAGATTGACCAGAAGCGGCTCAATATTGATTACCAGATAGCCCTTATTGGCCCGTAACAAAGAGCCGGCCTGCACCAGTGTAAAATCCGTTTCAAATGATCCCATATTGGGTTTCTTTTCAATTTTTCCAAACAGATTGTGGAAACTGGGGTTGGGCTCAACCACCACTGGTGCCCCTTTTTCCTGTCTTCGGTCCACCAGTACATTGACCTGATATCGTTTCACAAGAGATCCGGTCATTTCCAGAACTTTTTTTCCTTCAGCCCCGTCATGGCCTTTCACCCCCAGGAAGAGGGCAATATTATCAATAATATCGTCTTTGACCTTTTCCAGATAGGTTTGAATATCCTTGCAATCCATGAAATAATACCGGACTGGATCAATCTGTTCTGAAATAAGCTGATCCGTTTTTGAGGCAGCCAGTTCTTTTAACACGGCCTTCATTTCCTCACCCAGCCGGTTGATCTCAATGAGGGCTTCATTCAGTCGTTCTTCCATCTGGATCATCCGCTCATCAAGATCTCGATGCGCCGCCTCATCCATGGATTCATAGGCTTCCTCGGACATGGGCTGGCCATCAAGGGCCGGAACAATCTGGTAATCCGCTTCGGTTCTGACGATGATCAGCCCTTGACCCTGGGCCAGCTGTTCAACATCCTCAAGCCGTTTTTTTTGCCGGGTGGCCGTTTTTTTATGAATAACCGCCTGCTCTTCCAGAAAAGAGGGGGTTTCAAAAGCTTCCGGTATTCTGGTCTTTAACACTTCGATAAACTGGGTCATACTTCTGCTGAAATAGACCGCCGATCCTGCCGGCATTTCAATAACAACCGGGCAATACTCATTGTCAAAATTATTGACCAGACAAAGGTCTTCCGACGTTTCCTGGTGTTTGGCATGCGCCATCAAAAGCGCCTGAACAATGGTGGATTTACCCGTGCCTTCCAGGCCTGTGACAAAAATATTATATTCCGGACCCTTCATGTTCAATCCGAAATCAATGGCTTCCACAGCTCGTTTTTGACCGATAATACTGTCCAAAGGTTCCAATTCCGATGTGTCCTGAAAATCAAACCGGTCGGAAGCATATTTTTTGCTCAACTCGTTTACGGATACTTCAAATCTTTGCCCCATCTGTTCTCCTTTTCCATATCATTACCGCATTCCATTGGAATGATTTCTGCATCTGCGTATAAGGTTGAATCATCAAATATATTGAATTGATACACCCCATTGGTCTTGTGCCAACCGCATCGAATGCGTTCTTTTGTTCTGTCGATTTCCCGGCAAAACCTGATTTTAATATTCCGGATCGGTCGGCCATTGGTATTGATCGTCCGCTGATACAAGGTTTCTAAAAATCCCAGGTATATGGTATTATTCACATGCCCGTTCACATCAAAATCCGAATACCGCAGGCTGATGTCCATCTCCTGTTCCGGCTGAATCTTCCCACAGGTCTCCCAGTCATTGATTTCCGTGTCAAAGGATGTTTCTTTTTCAACCGCATACCGCGTGGAAATTTTCCCCGGCACCCGGGAAATCCGCTTTCGTTTGAAATCATAAAAGAGCCAGACACTGGATCCCCGGGCGATTTCCACCTGGGAGGTGGTGTGTATCCGGTACTCCCGGAATCCTTTCACCCCTTCAAACCCCCTTGACCATGTGGTGATGACAATGTCCTCACCCAGCATGGGGTAACGGAAAAATTCGATTTCCAAGCGATGTAAAAACCAGACAAATCCTTTTTCAAGTAACACCTCCGGGCCAACCCCAATCTTTGTTGAATGAACCACTGCAATTTCCTGAAAAAACCGGGCAACCGACTGAACTCTCAATTTAAATTGATGATCCACATCAAAAAAGCCTATCTTATGGTGGTGTTCAATCTTCATTTCTATCCTCTTTAAGAATGCCGAAGTGTTCTGATTTAAATCTGCCTCTTTGGTCGGCAGCCATGATAACAGCCTTTAAGGCTGTATCCAATCTATTTGGAAGCCGCCATTATTGCAACCCAATTTATTGTGCCGGTTGTTCAGGCCTCTTGGTAATCTTTACCCAAAAAAAAGCCTGACCCCGTCCATTAAAGCGAATGTTTAAAAAGAAATTATTCTGAAGCAAGGTTTTCATATTGATTTTGTAGAAACTATCCTTATTTTTAAACCATATTTAACAAATAGACACCGGCGATTTTTGCTGAAATATTTTTGAGCAAAAAACGCCTAATATGTCTATTCTTTTTTAAGGAGCATATTATGGGCACGACTTACAATTGTACGAATATAAATTGTAATTTTCCAGGCAAAGATCAGTTTAAAATGACATTTAATACGGAATCCATTATTGATATCAATAATTTAGCCACTGTTTTCTGTCCGTTTTGTAAACAACCCATGGTGACATCAGAGATATTAAACGGCCTGGAAAAACCAGAGGTGAATTTAAAAGATGTTCAATCGCCTTCCTGATTTCAGGTAAAGACAGTGGCGTTTATCAACGCCGCCCTCCCCGCTGTCCGGCAGCGGGAAGGACGGCAAAACAAACAAACGGCGGGTTCTTTCTATTCGCCACAGCCTGAACTGCAGCCGCAACCCGTATCAGACCCACACCCTGAATCACATCCGCAGCCTGATCCACAATCATGGGAATCGGGTTCAAGGCCGGTCTCAAGAATGCAGATATCAAATTCAAGGGTTTTGCCGGCCAGAAAATGATTCAAATCCATTCGGATCGATTCTTCTCCGATCTCGCCAACGGTTGCCGGAACAGGCCGCCCTTCCGGATCCTGAAGCTGGAGTTGCATCCCCTCAGCCAGGGGAATCTCTTCAGGAAAATCCATTTTCGGTATATCCACATAATACGCATCATTGCGAAGGCCATACCCGTCTTCCGGTTCAATGACCACTGTTTTTTTTTCACCGATCTTCATTCCGATAACCGCCTGGTCAAATCCCTTGATCAGCATACCGGTTCCCACTGTAAATTTTAATGGAGATCCTCCCTCCGAGGTATCAAACACTTTGCCACTTTGAAGTTTACCTGTATAGTCAACCGAGATGGTATCCCCGGATTTTACTTTTGTTGTCATTTTATCATCCTTCAGGGAAATTTCCCTTTCCACCCTTGTATTTGGTTTTAAAATTAAAAATAACCACTGTATAAGATAATGCTCGCATATGTCCACCCAATTATTATTTTTTCAGCAACTCTCATTATGGCCATAACCAAACCGGTTCAGGCGACTATTGCGTTTTATAATGAGCGTTGCTGTATTTTTCTTTGTTACACCTCCAGAAAACTGCTATAAATTAACCAGGTAAAACAATTGAAACAAGGAGTCACCATGGAACTGATTAAAATTATTATTGCGATACTTCTCCCCCCCCTGGGCGTCTTTCTTCAAGTGGGCATTGGCAAGCATTTCTGGCTAAACATTCTGTTAACCCTTTTAGGCTATATCCCCGGTATCGTTCATGCCATATGGGTTATTGCAAAAAACAAATAAAAAAATATGCCATAGCTGTCACACTAACCCATCTTTTTGAACCAAAATTCATATGCCCTATAATTACAGCAAGTTATATTTTTAAAGGCTTTGTTATGGCACTACGTTTGTTTATTGTGCTCTTAATCGTCTTGCCGGGATGAGAGCATA